>NZ_CP041616.1:3600000-3900000 GCF_007197575.1 Ornithinimicrobium ciconiae | reverse complement strand
GGTGAGCACACGCGAGGCCGGCTCTGGTATCCGCTCCCGACAAGCAGCATCAACGTGCATGAAGGCCTCGTCCTGCCCTGGCGGGATGTCGATCACCACACCTCCGTCCGGCTGGATCTGGGCCGGAAAACCGCCGTCCGTGAGGCAGTCTCGGATGGCCGTCTGGTAGGCGAGAACCTCTGCCTCGGAGTTCGCGAAGTCGCTGTTCTGCTCCTGATCCTGGCCCCGGCCAGTCGGGTTGCCATTGGCCCCATCGTCGGACGGTGAGCAACCCGCTAGCAAGGCCATTGCCATCACGCCTGCACTCGCTTTTCGGAGTCGCTCAGTCCGTGTCCACCACACAGTGGACCCTAATCGCCGCAGTATCCGATCGTTTGGACGGTTCTGATCTCAGTAGGGGTGCTGACCGACCATTTGCCCCCGTTGTAGAGCCCAACCACCCACCGGAACCGCAACTCAGGATTGTAGTAGGTCACTGTCTGGCTGCTGCCAGGGCCCTTAATGTAGGTCGTCCCCCTCGTGTGCCCCTGAACCCACGGTTGAGGAGCCACGACGCTGCACGAACTCCGCCACTTGTGCCCTGTCTTAGTTCCGGCAACGGACGGTTCCATGGCCTCAACGACCACGTTGTCAACCTCACCGGCACCGGCAGGCACACTTGGTGCGAGAAGCCCAACGATCACCAGCATTGTTACTGCAAGAAAGCGGTTCACAAGATACCCTCCCGATCGAACGGAGCGGTCGCCATCCGTATGCAGAAGATAGGCGACCGGAAATCGGAAGTCAAGGCTCCGAGGAGACTCACTTAACGTGCTCGCGAAGGGCGCTCGTCTCAACTGAACTGGGTTTGCTCGCAAACCGATGGCTCTCGTGGCTGGCGCAGGCGTGGAGGGGTTGGTATCCCACTCGGCATACTCGGAGCATGGCGACAACGATCAAGGTCAGCGTGAGCTGCGCGATCGGATTAACCGTGACGCCCAGGAGTGCGGCGTCACGGCGGCAGGCCTGATTGAACGCCTGCTCGATGCGCATGAACAGGGGCAGCGCACGGACGTGCGTTCAGGGGAGCAGACACGAGGTACTGGGACGAGTTCCGGGCATGGGGCGTGACGCTCGGCGATGGCCGACCCGTTGCGTGAACTTCGCCGCGGAGAGGTCGTCTGGGCGGAGTCCGACCTGACCGGGCCGCTGACGATCGATCTGGACTCCATCGTCGAGGTGCACGGCCGGACCAAGCAGGGCGCGGCGTTCGGCTACCCACAGCGGTCGGGCGGCTCCCCACTCGGCGGCGACAGCAGACCCAGCTGACTATGACGTCCCAGTCAACGATCCCCTTCCGGACCGTCGAGGACCACGACGACTGCGATGGTTTCGGCTGCATGACTATTCACACGCTGGGAGACCCTCTGAACGTCCCCATCTGCCGCGGTCGTGTCGCTGCGCGGAGGGCCTGCCGCTGAGCCGGGGCGTGTTGGTGGCCCATTGCCTTGGGGGTGAGGCTCCCAGGTAAAGCAGTGGCTTGAACGACGGCCAGTCCGCGAGGATGCGGACATGAACGACCTCGACGGGGTGAGGAGCTGGTCCACGGAGGACGGAGCGGTCATGAGGGCCCTGCAGCGTCCTGACGGGGCCTGGTCGATCCGGTTGCCGGAAGACCATGTCACGGCATGGGCGGCTCTGCTGTCTATGGTGACCGCGGACCTCAGCGGTGCGCTGCTGGTGTCCCGGCCAGGCGGTCAGAGCGTTGAGGTCGATTCGGTGTTGCGCCGGGCCGGATTCACGCCCGCGAGGTCAGAGACAGTGTGGAGGCTACCGGTGGCGGGACTCCTGGCAAGATTGTCCGTGCGGACGGTGCATCGGATCGTCCCCGTGACCTCGTTGGAAGCGCACTCCGTCGCAGCCCTGGACAACAGCATCCGGCGCGACATTCCCGGAACTGGTGGGTGGGTGGGCACTGGTGCGCAGCTCACCGCATCGCTGGACGACCCAGAGTTCGATCCGGCCCTGTACCTGGTGGCTCAGCACTCGATGAGCGGAAGTCTGGACGGACTCATCCGCGTCTGGAACCGTTCCCCCGAGCCGAGACTAGGGTGCATCGGGGTCACGCGACCCTGGCGCCGCACCCGACTGGCGCTTGCCCTCGTCCAGCAGATCGCCGGGACTTTGCACGCCAGGGGCGTCACCCACATCACGGCCGAGACCGACGCGACCAATCACGATTCACACCTGATGGCCACCCACCACGGGGGTGAGCCCGTTCAGACGACCATCGAGTGGCAGAACACACGTCCCGGCCGCCCAGTCTGAGCGGAAAAGACGCACTACTTTGCCGCTGCCAGGACGTCTAGCCACGGACCGTGATGGACGACGGCTCGACGAATACTGCCGGGCGTGGAGTCGTCTGGCGCTGGGAGGGCTGATGCGCCCCCATTGCCACCTCAGCTCCACGATGGTGGCACGCGGTGGACGATGGCCGGCCAGACCGCCACCGATAGGTTGAATGCATGCCGATTCCGACGCCGTCCGGCCTCCCCTACCTCGAGGTGATGCGGGCTACCTATGAAGACCTCCAACGGTGGAAGGTCCGTGCTGCTGATACCGAGCCTCCTCTTCGTGGGAGCAAGATGTACATCGATGATGCTGTATTTCCGCGTCATCCGATCAGCGAAGTTGCCCGCACGTCGTTGATGTTGTCCGGAGAACACCTACGCCTCGCGCGGGATGCGTTCGAGGCGGGGCAGCTCTACCCGAGCGCCCACTTCACCGTCTTACGCGGTGCCTTAGTTGGGGCGGCGCAAGGAGTATGGGTGCTCTCACCGGAAGACCGCGAGGAGCGCAGGGAACGGGGACTGACCGTTCTTACAGAGATGCATACGCAGATGAGTAAGCACTACAAACGACTCGAGAAGCTGAGTCTTAGCGAAACCGAGCGCCAGGAACTCCGCGCTCAGCAGTCGTGGTTGGCTACCCGAGTAGAAGAGGTAGCCGCGGTTCGATCCGGCAAAGCAGCGCTCAACCTCACGGACACGGTCATCCCGGAAGCACTGGACCATGTTTTCCCTGACGCGGCCCGCCGAGAGAGTGGGCGGACACTTTGGACGCTTATGAGCGGTGACGCTCACGTGTTGGGTTGGTCCACCGCGACGCGGGGCCAGATGGGACTGACCAACCGCGCGTCAGGCTTGGCGGAAGGCTCCGTCAGGGGCTCCTTCGCTGACATTGCCCAGCCGTTCATGGCCGCGCATCGCCTCTTGCGAGCCGGTTGGTCGCTTTTCGACAGGCGTTGCGACCACCCTTGAGGTCGACGCGGGCGCAACGCGCTGTATTGCCGCAGGTCGCGCTTGACGGCACTATCCAAACCCCGGCGCTCCTTGCAACCGACGCGCTTCGGCTTCGCGAGGATCTGACACCTCTCGCAGGTCGACGGACAGCTGCACGCAGGGCGGCCCTGTCGGGTGGCCATCGGGCGTTCGGGCGTCGGTGTAGGCATACATCTCGATGCTGTGTCCTTCCAGTTGCCACCACCAGGTCCCTCCGCTCAGTGGCGTCGGTTCTGTGGTCTCTGTCGGTTCACCGAGGGCGTCGGCGAGATGGTCAGCCAGTTCGGTCGCCGCGTGAAGGACGCGCTCGGAGCTTTCGTCGTCCCAGAGGAACCAGAAAACGTCGGCGAACCGGTCCTGGTAAGTGCCCCAACCCGCTCTCGCCGTACCCCACGTGGGCATAGAGGCCATATGCCAGGAACGAGAGGATCGTCTCCGGGGTGTCTCCGTGGCCGTGTCGGTCTGGATTGCCATCGCGTCCAGCCATAGGAGTCCCTCATCGAGACCCTGCGGCCAGGCTGACCGGAGGATCTGAGTCACGGTTTCGGCTACCTGCCGAGGGGCTGGCTTCATGCTGCGAGCCTAGAGGCATTCGGATGGTCCCTGTGCGTCAGGATGGGGTCATGTCCCCTCGTGCTGACCGGGCTCACCATCCGTTCCCCTACTATAGCAAGATTTGCTATAGTAGGGGGCATGAGTGACCGCGGGAACGTGTTGGAGCTGGTGATGCGTGAGACGGGCACCGGCCAGAGCGAGTTGTCCAGGCTGAGCGGGGTTCATCAGCCAAGCATCAGTCAGTTCCTGTCCGGACGTGTCGATCTGAGCGACGAGCAGCTTGATCGCCTGCTGTCCTGCATGGGGCGACGGTTGGAGGTTGTCCGCAGCGTTGTCGAGCCTGAGCTCACTCGCTCGGAGCGCCGGTCGTGGCTGCTGCACCGGAGGATCTCATCGCGTCTGACGCGCGACACCCTGGACGTGTTGGAGCCGGTTATCCAGGGCAATCTGTCGCGCTTGCGCAGGGGAGTGACCGGGGAACCGCATGAGCGGAACCTGCATCGCTGGCAGGTCCTGGTCGACACTAGGGACCTCCCCGGCCTCAAGCGCGTGTCGACGGGTCTCGATCGGGACTCCATCGAGATGCGTGAGGTCTCTCCCATGCGTGGGCTGCTGTCAGAGCAGGAGCGCTCCGAGGTGCTGGCGCAGGTGGGTTGATGCGCCGGGATCAACTCGAACACGCCATCCGGACGGCGGCGTGTCAGATCATCGGTCACCCGGACGTCATCGTCGTCGGCTCGCAAGCGATCCTGGGTTCAATCGTAGAGGGGGAACTCCCCGCGGCAGCGACCATGTCGATGGAGGTCGACATTCTGCCCATCGCCGCAGACAACGACGAGACCGCTCGCCTCGCCGATCTCATCGAGGGCGTAGCAGGAGAGTTCTCACCCTTCGAGGATCTGCACGGATTCAGCATCGACGGGGTCGACCTGCAGACATCGGTTCTCCCGCCCGGATGGCGTGACCGCTTGGTGCCCGTCACTAATGCGAACACCGCTGCCCCAGGGGGCGATCCGCAGTTCACGGGATGGTGCCTGGACAAGGAAGATCTGTGTGTGGCCAAGCTTTGCGCCCTGCGCGAGAAAGACCGCAACTTCGTTGCCGCTCTTGTCCGTGCCGACCTCGTCGACACCCGTGTCATCCTGGGCCGGCTCGCCACCCTCGACCCGGACCACGCAAAAGCCGCGTCGTCAGCTCACCGCTGGCTTACCTCCCTCCAGGGTCGTGAGTGAGCGACCTAGAGGTCAGCAGTTCCAGCCCCCTCACACGCCACGCTGGAAGCTCCGAGGCGCGTCAATTCGCCGCAAATGCAGCTCCTGCCCGACGTGCTGCAATCCGTCATCAACCACGCCCTCCGTTCGTGACAGGTCCCGCAGAGGAAGGCAGCCGGCGCTCGCTCATGGGGGAGCCCTTGACGCCCGACCATACGGTGCCGTATGGTATGCCTCCATACGCAACCGTATGGAACTGGCACCGGCTGGGAAGTGGCGCCACCAAGAGAAAGCTGAACCCCTATGGCTCTGACCATGGCCAGCGAGGCTGCCGCACCGCTTCGGAAGGGCGCCCGCCACGTCCAAGCCTGGGCGCTGTGGGCCGAGACAATCGGCTTGACCGCAACCCGTTTCCTCGACGCCCGTGCCCGTGGGCCGCAGAACCTTGACTCTCCTGTAGTCGCAGCGGTGGCAGAGGTTGAGGCTTCGGAGGTGCTGCCCGGTTGGGACTATGCCGATGCATATGAGTGCCGGTGGGCCTCCGTTGGGGCTCCGGATGCGATGACGGTGGCTAGGGCTCTGTTGGGGCCGTCGCCGTCGGCGCGGCGGGTGCTGGCTGCGCGAGATCTGCTGGTGGCACCGTTGGGTGTGCAGCCTGCCTACCAAGGCGACGTTCTCCTGTTCCCGATCCAAGTCGCGGGGCCGGAGCGGGTGGTATGCGGATTGGATGACCGTCACCTCGACTTCAGGGTGATCGTCACGCTGTTGGGCGGCGTCGCACGCTGCACCACCGTGGTGCGTCGCCACGGTTATCTTGGTGCCGCATACTTCGCCGTGGTGCGTCCCTTTCATCGGCGACTCGTGCCCCACCTGATGCGACAGCACCCTCAGGCGCATGTCACGGCAGCAGAGGCGTCATGAACATCCTCGTCACCGGTGGCACGGGAGTGCTGGGACGCAGCGTCGTCGACAGGCTCGTCACGGCCGGACATCGGGTCCGGGTCCTGAGCCGTGACCCGTCCCGCGCGTCGAGCGTCCGCGACGTAGAACCGTGGGCCGGTGACCTGCGAGCACTCCCCAGCCTTGGCCCCGCATTGTCAGATGTCGAGACTGTTGTGCATTGCGCCTCTGACGTCCGGTCACCGGTCGAGGTCGACGTCGCCGGGACGGCGAACCTCGTCGCGGCCATGCGAGGTCTCGACGTCAGACACCTGGTGTACGTCTCGATCGTCGGGGTCGACCAGATACCGATCAAGTATTACCGCGCGAAGCGGGACGTAGAGTCGATCGTCGAGCACCAGAACGTGCCGTGGACGATCCAGCGGGCCACCCAGTTCCACCCGTTCGTGGCCGAGATGCTGGCGAAGTCAGCACGCAGGCCGCTGATCGCCTGTCCGAGGGGTTTGCGCTTCCAACCGGTCGCCGTCGAGGAGGTCGCGGACCGGGTGGTGCAGCACGTGGAGTCCGGTGCGGCAGGTAGGGCGGCCGATCTCGGGGGACGGGAGGTCCTCACTCTGCGTGACCTCGCCTCCACGTGGATGTTGGCCACCGGTGGGCGTCGCCGGCCTCTCCTGCCGGTGCCGTTCCCTGGAGCCGCGGGGCGGGCGTTCAAGGCCGGTGCGAACCTCTGCGCAGGGCATTCCTCAGCCGGACTTACCTGGACGCAGTACCTCGATGGTTACCGCAGCGTCCGAGGGGCCGTCTAGATGCCCACGCCTAGCTCGACCCGCAATTTGACCCGAGACGACTGGCTCGACGCGGCGATGACCGCGATGGCCCACGGGGGCGTTCGCGGGATCCGGGTCGAGCCCCTAGCGAAAACCATGAGGACGAGCAAGGGCAGCTTCTACTGGCACTTCCGTGACCGCGCAGACCTGGTCGAGGCGACCCTGCAGCGGTGGGAGCAGCTGGAGACCAATCGCGTGATCGAGGTCGTGGCCTCGACCAGCCACCCTCGTGACCGGCTGCGACGGTTGCTGGCCATCGCGCACAGGCAAGATCCGGAGCGGCCCGACCCGAGCGTGGCGCTGACCGGCGACCGCGACGACCCTGTCCGAGTGGTGCTGGAGCGTGTCACTGCCCGCAGGATCGGTTTCGTTGCCGACCAGCTCGTGGCGCTGGGCATCACGCCCGGCGAGGCGGCACGACGGGCGACCCTGGCCTACACCAGCTACCTCGGCTACGCGGCGCTCGTCCGCAGTGCCCCGGGTGCCCTACCCGCAGGCCAGGACGTTCGACGCTACATCGAGACGGTCTTGACAGTTCTCGCCTCCGCTGCAACGGATGGGCCCGGCAATGGCTGACCTTCGTGGAGTGCCGAGCCCCGGAACCGGGGTTCAGGGATGTGCGGCGGCGCGAGAGGGAGACCGATGAACGAGGACCAGGAGCTTCATGTGGTGATCGGAGCCAGTGGCGGCACGGGAAGTGCGCTGGTCCGCGAGCTATGTAAGCGGGGACGGCGGGTACGCGCGGTCAACCGCAGCGGTCAAGTTGACGTACCGCCTGGGGTCGACGTAGTGGCCGCCGACGCCCGGGACGCCGATCGGATGCGCGAAGTGTGCCGGGGGCGGTGGTGGTCTACAACGCGGTCAATCCGCCCTTCTCGGAGTGGCTCGAGGCGTTTCCCGCCGCTGTGGACGGAGTGCTGGCCGGTGCCGAATCCAGCGATGCCCGGATGGTCTTTGTCGACGACACCTGGATGTACGGTCGCGCGACCGGGCCGATGACCGAAGACCTGCCGTACCGTCCAGTCAGCAACAAGGGACTCCTGCGCGCATGGTTGGCCGAGCGGGTGCTTGCCGCTCACCACAGCGGTCGAGTCCGGACAGTCATCGGTCGGGCTACCGAGCTCTACGGGCCAGCCGTGGAGTCGCTGTTGGGGAGCAACATCTTCGGCCCGGCCGCGAGAGGGGGCCTGGCCCTGTGGGTCGGCGAGCTGGACCAGCCGCTGGCCCCGATGTTCATTGACGACTTCGCCCACGGACTGGTCGAGCTGGGCGAGCGCGAGGAGGCTCTCGGAGAGGTGTGGCACCTCCCGACCCCGGAACCGAGCACCGCCAGGCACCTGCTTCACCTGGCCGCCACTCGGTCACAGCAGCGGATGCGCGTCCTGAAGATCCGCGAGCCGACTGTCCGCGCTGTGGGTGTCCTATGGCCGGTCGCGCGCGAAGGTGCCGAGATGCTCTACCAGTTCCGCCAGCCCCACGCCATCGACTCCGGCAAGTACCGCGCCGCCTTCGGCCCCGGAAGTGTCACGCCGTACGAGCAGGGAATCGACGCCACGTTGGCCTGGTACCGCGCCACACCGAGGCGACCCATGACCGCCCTCGGACGCTAAGGAGTCCCGTCCGCGGACTCACTGTTGCCGTCGAGGATAGAGATGATCCCGCCAACGAGGCTCGCTCACCCTCGACGATGACGTGCACTGACGCCATCAGGCCGATCTACCCCGCGACCGCGCAGCCAGCTCCTGGGCTGACTGGGTGTCACGTCCCCCGTTTGATCAAGGAGCGACCATGTCCGCATCCCCGATCCGCGAAGCTTTCGCGGTGGACCCTGCGCACGGTGGAGCGGTCGTGCGATTCATCCGCCGCCGGCCCCTGGCCTCGTTCTTCCTCTGGACCTACACCGTGGGGCAGGTCCCGCCCTGGTCGGCAATGCTCGCCGGGCTGGCGGACCGGGCGTGGCTGATGCCAGCAGCGGTGGTGCTCAGCGCTTTCATCGGCCTGCTGCTGCCCACCCTGGTCATCACCAGGATCGTCGACGGACCCGAGGGACTGCGGGACCTGGGGGGTCGGGCGGCGAAGATACGCGTCGGTGTGGCCTGGTTCGCGGCCGCCTTCCTGCTCGTGCCGGCGCTCATCCTGGCGATCGGGGTGCTGCTCGGCGGCACACCTCCGGACCGCTCCACAGGGTCTCTGTTGACAGCCCTCGGACCGCACTTCCTGCTGCCCCTCCTGATCACGTTCGTGCTGATCAACTGGTGGGAAGAGGTCGCCTGGATGGGCTTCGTCCAGGCTCGACTCCAGGACCGGCGGGGTCCACTGCTCGCCGCGCTGCTGGTGGCACCGCTGTTCGCGCTGCAGCACAGCTCCCTGGCCGCGGGCCAGGGACTGGTCCCCGGTACGGTCCTGCTGCTCCTGCTGCTCCTGCTGGCCGTACTCGCCGTGCCGTTCCGAGTCGCTATCGGCTGGGCCTACAACCGCACCGGCAGCATCTTCCTGGTCGGGCTCATCCATGCGGTCGGCAACGCCGCAACTGGTGGCGACGGGTTCAACGCGGGCTACCTGCGCCACCTGTACCCAGCCAACGACACCGTGACGATGGCGCACCTGCTCGCAATGTTCCTGCTCGGGCTGCTTGTCCTTCTCATGACCCGCGGCCGGCTGAACAGGGTCGAGACCCTCGCCCTGCACGAGCGGCCACCACCGGCTGCGACCACCGCGCACGGGATCGGGGATGAGTCATGATCGGGGCCAAGTGGGGAGTGACGGACAGCGAGACGGCCCTGCCGTACCCGTGCGACGCTTTCGATCCCGCGCCCACGCTCCAGGTATGGCGAGGTGTGACCGTGCAGGCGCCGCCCCAAGCCCTCTGGCCGTGGTTGACACAGGTCAGGTTGGCGCCATACTCCTACGACTGGATCGACAACCTCGGACGCCGATCGCCCCGCGAGCTCCTCGCGCTGCCTGAGCCCATAGTCGGTGACAGGTACACAACGGCCGGGCGCCGTCAGATGGGCCGCATCGTCTCCCTCGAGCACGAACGTCAGCTCACTGGAACGATCCTCGGGGCGTTCCTGTCCTACCTGCTCCTGCCCGGTGAGCACCAGACCACACGCCTGCTGCTCAAAGTCGTCATGAACCCCAGCCGACTGCTCGCGCCCGCCCTCTCCGTCGCCGACCTCATCATGGCCAGACGCCAGTTGCTGAACTTCAAAGCACTCGCCGAGCAGGGGCCGCACCACAACAAGCGGTGAACCGCCCCAATGTCCAGGAAACGGTTCTTGCGCAATGCTGTGGGCCCCAAAGCCGTCTTACGATTGGCGACCGCACAAGCGGGTCACTCGATAGCGTCTATCTAACAGGGCGCCGAAAAAGATCCCTTCTTCAGCAGTGCCTGGAGCTTGCGCACGGCAACAGTTGCGCGGGTGAGGTTTAGGTGAGTTGCATCGTGGTCAGGCATGTTGGGTCATCTGCCCGGGTTGAGACAGACACCTGCCCTGTGCCATCTGCCGCGGAGACGCGCAGTGTTCCCGTAAGGTCACGGGGTAACCACAGGCCTACGAATCCGTTGTCGAACGTGGTCACTTCCTCATCGACGACGACGTTGCCTGCTTCGTTCGTGACGCTGACCTGGAGGTTCTCGTTGCGTAGCTCTCCCAGGCAGGTGGTGAGGCTGTGGTAGTAACACTCATGGGTCTGGTTCACGTAGGGCGCGAACGAGAGGTAGAAGCGGTCGTCGGGAAGGTCGAAGTTCAGCTGCTCGATACCGGCCGAGAGTTGCAGTTCATCGAAGTGGACTGATGCCATCAGGTCCGCGGGACGATCCTCGACGTCCAGCCGATCGAGGTGGTCGATGATCTCGGTCGCCTCCATTCCGACCAGATTGTGCGTGGTGAGGAGCTGGCTGTCTGCATCCGGGGCCTGTGAGGAACAGCCGGCAACGATCATCAAACCCCCGACAACGACTGCGAGGGCGCGCAAACGGGGCAACGTAATGCCTTTCTGGGAAACGCGGGGGACCGTTCATGTATGCCCTAGGGGTGCAGCTGGGATGGTCTGGCCGTCTCGATCGGGGCGCGGGACCAGCCACAGGGCACTGGGCGGATCATTCCTGAACACGGTATCTCAGGCGGCCGGCACACTTCGGACACATTCCATGAAGAGTTGATGAAGGTCTGGGCACCGGTGCGGCCAGCGCCCTCTTCGGACTGTTGACTTGGGAGTGACCCCAACTGCCTGCCGATGAAAAGGACCCCCGTGAAGTTTGCACGCCGCGTCACCACCGCCGCAGCTCTGGGCCTCCTCACCCTTGGTCTCACCGCATGCGGCGACAGCGCCGAGGACGAGGCCGGATCGCCGGCCCCTCCCCCTACTGGGGCAGCCGCCACGACCGAGCCGGGGACCACTGTGGACCAGACCCACAACGAGGCCGACACCGAGTTCGCTCAAATGATGATCGTTCACCACGAAGGTGCCATCGAGATGGCCGACCTGGCGATCGAAAATGCGGACACCGAGCAGGTGCGCACCCTGGCCGAGAACATCTCGGCAGCCCAGGGCCCTGAGATTGAGAAAATGACCTCATGGCTGCGCGCGTGGGCCGAGGACATGGTCTCTGAGCACGGTGGTATGGATCACGGCGGCATGCAGATGGATGGGATGAGCCAGGAGGAGGCCATGACCGAGTTGAGATCTCTGTCAGGAGCTGAGTTTGACGGGCGGTTCCTGGAACTGATGATCGAGCATCACTTAGGCGCGGTGGAGATGGCGCAGAGCGAACTGGAGAACGGTGAGAACCCTCAAGCGCGGCAGCTGGCCGAGCAGATCATCCAGGACCAGCAGTCCGAGATCTCCGTGATGGAGCAGATGCTCCAACAGTCCTAGGTCCAGGAAGATCTGCTTGCAGCCCGCGGAGTCTTGACAGATCCCTGTCCGGCGTCGCGGCGCGACGGCCTGGGGCGGTTGTGTGTCTGTCGGATTGCAACCTCCCGAGTCACGGTTGCGCGATACCCCATAGGGGTATACGGTGTGTTGATATCCGTGAGGAAAGGGACACCACCATGAGCACCACTCAGACCTATGCCGTAACCGGGATGACGTGCGGGCACTGCGAGTCCGCTGTGCGCGAGGAGGTCTCCCGGATCGCGGGCGTCGAGCTCGTCGATGCCAGTGCCTCGACTGGGACGCTTGCCATCACCGCAGGTGCTCCTGTTGACGATGCTGCGGTGCTCGCTGCGGTGGACGAGGCCGGTTACCAGGCAGCGCGGAACTGACCAGACGTGCCCCAGCCAGCCTCGGCTTGTACGGGCGAGCTCGGTGAGCGCGTTCGCCGTGTAGTTGGCCATGACGGGGCGCGGTCGTCCCGGATGAGCTCACGCAGTCCTGGTCGGAGCAGAGGTGCCACACGAGAAGTCATGGCGTGGAGACTGTTCATCCAGACAGCGCCACAGCCGACACCGGTCTGTTTCTGGCGACCGCAGGGGTACCGGCTGCCCGGTCTCACCGCAGCGTCACGCTGGGGCGGGCACGCGCACTGCGAATCCGCTGGGTCCATGCGAAGGCAGAGGACCGTCGCCGAGTGCCCCGTCATGAGCGAGGCCATCGTCATGAAGGCTCGGCTCGAGGATGCGGCCTGTACCGCGACTACCAGAGCACGGCTTACCGGTTGCGTTGTCACTCCTGCAGTCCTCTCTTGCACGCCGGTCCCGGCGGCATGGCACCTGCGAGAACGACCCGCTGCGGCGCCCACTGGGGGCCGCGGACTTCCCCTAGCCGCTTGCGATAGGAGCAAACCCATGCGTCACGACCACGACCACAGACCCGACGTGCCTGACGATCAGCATCGCGGTCAACACCCGGCTCCACACGGCGAGCATGCCCATCCTCCACAGCAACTGACTAAGGACCCTGACCACGACCACGGTGGCCAGGACACCAGCGGCGCGCATGGTGGATCAGGTCACGCCGGTCACGGTGGTCACGCCGGTCATGGTGATCACGTGGGGCAGTTCCGCCGACTGTTCTGGATCATGCTGGTCCTGGCCGTTCCGGTTGTGGGTTTCAACGACATGTTCGCGGATCTCCTGGGGTATGACCTGCCCCGTGGCGGCTGGGTCTGGTGGGTTTCGCCCGTGTTGGGCACGGTGGTCTACCTCTGGGGAGGCCAGCCGTTTCTGACTGGTGCGGTCGAGGAGATCCGCACCCGTAAGCCGGGCATGATGCTGCTGATCGGGTTGGCGATCACGGTGGCTTTCGTGGCTTCGTGGGGCGCTAGTCTGCGCGTTCTGGATCATGAGCTGAACTTCTGGTGGGAGCTGGCGCTGCTGGTGGTGATCATGCTGCTGGGCCACTGGATTGAGATGCGATCCCTGGCTCAGACGACCTCTGCGCTGGACTCCCTGGCGGCGCTCCTGCCTGATGAGGCCGAGAAGGTCAGCGGTGAACAACTGGTCAAGGTGGCCCCGGGCGACCTGTTGGTCGGGGACGTCGTGCTGGTCCGCCCCGGCGGTTCGGTCCCCGCAGACGGCAGGATTGTCGAGGGGTCGGCGAGCATGGATGAGTCCATGGTCACGGGTGAGTCCAAGACCGTCCGTCGCGGGAGCGGCGAGCAGGTGGTCGCCGGGACCGTGGCCACCGACTCCGGGCTGCGGGTCGAGGTCACAGCCATCGGCGAGGATACCGCCCTGGCCGGTATCCAGAAGCTGGTCGCCGATGCCCAAGCCTCCTCTTCACGCGCTCAACGGATCGCTGACACCGCCGCGGGGTGGCTGTTCTGGTTCGCTCTCGGTGTCGCGGTAGTCACAGCGACCATCTGGTCGCTGATGGGCCTGCCGGACTCGGCGGTCGTGCGCACCATCACCGTGCTGGTCATCGCCTGCCCGCACGCGCTCGGCCTGGCGATCCCGCTGGTGGTCTCCATCGCGACCGAGCGGGCTGCTCGTGGCGGCGTCCTGATCAAGGATCGACTCGCGCTGGAGTCCATGCGTACCGTTGACGCCGTGCTCTTCGACAAAACCGGCACGCTGACCAAGGGTGAGCCCACTGTCACCGGTGTCGAACCCGTTGTGGGGCGCGATGAGGGAGAGGTGCTGGCGCTGGCCGCGGCAGCGGAGTCCGATAGTGAGCACCCGCTGGCCGGGGCCATCCTCGGCGCGGCCCGCGACCGGGAGTTGACGCTCTCCTCGGCTTCCGACTTCTCCTCGTCCCCGGCTGTCGGGGTGAAAGCCACTGTCGATGGGACGGTCATCGAGGTGGGAGGCCCCTACCTGCTGGAGCAACACGGTGTCAGCGAACTGTCTATCGCCGAGGTCTGGCGCACCGAGGGTGCGATTATCCTGCACGTCCTGGCAGACGGTGAGGTGATCGGTGCGCTGCGCCTGGCGGACGAGATCCGACCCGAGTCCCGTGAAGCGGTTGAGGCGCTCCACGCTGCTGGCACTCAGGTGGTGATGATCACCGGGGATGCCCAGGCCGTGGCTGACACCGTCGCCAAGGAGTTGGGCATCGACCGGGTCTTCGCCGGTGTACGTCCGCAGGACAAAGCCGCCAAGGTAGCCGAACTCCAGCGGGAGGGGCGCAAGGTCGCCATGGTCGGCGACGGGGTCAACGACGCCCCTGCCCTGGCTCAGGCTGATGTCGGCATCGCCATCGGTGCAGGAACCGACGTGGCGATCGCCTCGGCTGGGGTGATCCTGGCCTCATCAGACCCCCGCTCGGTCCTCTCAGTGATCGAGTTGTCGCGTGCTAGCTACCGGAAGATGAAGCAGAACCTGTGGTGGGCAGCCGGCTACAACCTGATCTCCGTGCCGTTGGCTGCGGGCGTCCTGGCACCGATCGGGTTCGTCCTGCCGATGAGCGTCGGTGCGATTCTCATGTCGGCCTCCACCGTCGTCGTCGCGCTCAACGCCCAACTGTTGCGGCGACTCGACCTGACCCCGTCGCATAGCACCCGAACCTTCCTCCACCGGCAGGGCACCCGGTGACCCACCTGCCGGCAGGTCGCGGCCCGGCCCATCACACCTGACAGGAGCATCCACCATGACCACCCAGGCCACCCCCGCGAAGCGGGGAGCCGAAGCCACGCACGGCTACATCAGCGACAAGCCCGGTTACCTCGCCCGCCTCAAACGCATCGAAGGACAGGCCCGAGGCATCCACCGGATGGTCAATGAGGACACCTACTGCATCGACATCCTGACCCAGATCAGCGCACTGACCTCGGCCCTGGAGAGCGTCGCGCTGGGCCTGCTCGATGACCACCTCAAACACTGCGTCGTCAGCGCAGCGAAAGCAGGAGGGCCCGAGGCAGAGCAGAAGATGAACGAGGCCTCACAAGCCATTGCCCGACTCGTCAAGTCATAAGGAATGCCGTGACGACTGACCTGCAACCCCCCCGCCGGTACGGACCCGGTCGCGGATTTCGGGTGCTTGTGGTCGATGACGAGAAGCCCCTGGCCGCAGTGGTGGCGCGGAATCTGTTGCATGACGGTTACGAAGTCGAGTCCGCTTTTGACGGCCCGACAGCGCTGCAGCGGGCTCATGAGCTCGATCCTGATGTCGTCATCCTTGATCTGGGGCTACCCGGCCTGGACGGACTGGAGGTGTGCCGCGGACTGCGTGAGTTCTCCGACTGTTACATCGTCATACTCACCGCACGGGCCGAGGTGCCGGACACCGTGGCCGGGTTGCGCGCGGGGGCCGATGACTACGTCACGAAGCCGTTCAGCCCGCGCGAACTGGTAGAACGGGTCCGCGCGCTATTGCGCCGACCGCGGCAGGTCGCGAAGGAAGCACGGCCGCCAGCACCGCCTCAAGTCTTCGGCCCGTTAACCGTTGACGCCTCCGCCCGCGAAGTCCACCTGGACGGTGATCGGATCGCGCTGACCCGCACCGAGTTCGAGGTCCTTGAGGCACTCACCGGCCAGGCAGGTCAGGTCATGACCCGCCGACAGATCATCGACGCCGTCTGGGGGGAGTCCTGGGTCGGAGATGAGCAACTGGTCGACGTCCACGTTGCCCACCTGCGGCGCAAGCTGGACGATCCAGCCACCAACCCACGGTTCATCCAGACCGTACGCGGTGTGGGTTACCGGCTGGACGTCGAACCGACCTCAGCCCGAGGGAGGTGACGGGTGAGGTGAGCCTTCGTGAACGCACACGGACAGCGGGCCTGGGGACCAGGCTCCTGGTGTCCCAAGGGATGGTCGTCCTGGTCGTCCTGGCAACGATCCTGATCGTCACTGAGGTCGTCGGCCTAGCACTCTTTCGGGAACACATGGTGATGGCCGGGCACGAGAACCCAGATGAGGAGGCCACCCACGTCGAGGAGGCATTCCGCTCCGCAATCACCCTGGCCCTTGTACTTGCCCTAGGCGCCGCGCTCGTGGCCGCGCTGGTCGCAAGCCTCTACCTCACCAGACGGGTCGCCCACCTGGTACAGGGTGTGGCTGAGGCGGCGTCGACCATCGCAGCAGGTGACTACGGGGCCAGGGTCCGCCCGCCGGCGCTGGGGCCGGAGTTTGAAGTGCTCGCCGACTCTTTCAACCAGATGGCACGCCGCCTCGCGGACGTTGAGACCACACGGCGACAGATGCTGGGGGACCTGGCCCACGAGATGCGCACCCCCATCGCCACCCTGGACGCCTATCTGGAGAGCACCCAGACCGGTGTGACTGCCCTGGACCCGCCGACGGTGGATATGCTCCGCGGACAGACACAACGGCTGGCACGGTTGGCCGAAGACATCAGCACCGTCTCCCGCATCGAGGAACACCACCTAAACCTTGCGTGTGAACCGGTCCAACTCCCAGGACTCATCGAGCAGGCCCTTACCGCACACGAGGCGGCCTACGCGGCAAAAGGCGTTCGTCTGGCAACAGTCGTCGAGCAGCCCCTACCAACGGTGTCTGCTGACCCGGATCGGTTGGGGCAGGTGATGACGAACCTGCTGAACAACGCGCTCCGTCACACCCCCGCAGGCGGGAGAGTGACGCTCGAGGCCCGGTCCACCGGGGAGCGGGTGGTGGTGACCCTTTCGGACTCCGGCGACGGCATCCCTGCTCAGGCTCTCGATCACGTCCTGGAACGGTTCTACCGCGTCGACACAGCCCGCGACCGACAACGAGGCGGCTCCGGGGTAGGCCTGACCATCGCCCACGGCATCATCAGGGCACACGGCGGAAACCTCACAATCACCAGTCCCGGCCGAGGATTCGGAACCACCGTCACCTGGTGGCTGCCGAACCCGTAGATACCGCCGTCAGCAAAGCCCGGGCCTCCACGCCGCTGGGCCTGGATGAAGGTTCCATGAAGATCGGCCGTGATTCGGTCCTGAGGCGCTGTCGGGGGCGCCTGTGGCCGTTACCGTTTTGTAACCTGCTCAGCCGTGGGCAGGTGCCGGGCGTCCGCCGAATCTTGTCAGCGCTCTGGCTCAAACAAACATCCGCCAGACAAGAGCGGGGGACCCACTCGCGGAACGCCGAACGTTCCTTGGGGCACAGGGCTGACTCAACTTCTCTGGGTCAGCGCCGGGCAACTCCAGCCCGAGCCCGACAGCTAACCCCGCAGGCGCCGGAGAGGTTACCCCCGTGATGAATCGACGCTTGCCCGGGCGCCACCGCGCCGCCCTGAACCTGACCCGGCCCCTATCCGGAAGCGCCACCCTGGCAGCCTCCGGGTTGCTCGTCGCCACCATCGGCGCCGCAGCCCCGGCAGCACCGGCAATCCTGACCAGCTCCGTCGACGCGGTCAGCATCCACCAGTCCCCGGTGCCGCAGAGATCCCAGGTCGCGAACCCGACCGCTGACAGTTGGTCGACCCTTGTGGACGCGCTGAAGGTGGCCTCCGAAGACCTGGACAGTGATCTTCCGGTCAAGGCAGTCCCGGCCCCCGCCGAAGGTGATCAGCACGCGCACTTCGGTGAACTCGGATTCACCGGCGTCACTCCCGAGCCAGAACCAGAAACTCGCCTCGAGACCACCACCGAGGAGCCGGCCGAACCCACCACCGAGGACACCGGCGGTGCCGGTGACGAGAACACAAACGGTGACCAAGCCACAGCTGCAGACACCCGCACCGAGGACAGCGCGGCGAGCCGGTCTAAGCCCCGGGAGAAAGCACCCCCCGAGCCATCTTCCCCTGAAGCGTCGCCGGCCACTGGTCAGGGCGCCGAAGCAGCTATTGCCTGGGCCCAAGCCAACCTGGGACTGCCCTACAGTTGGGGTTCGAGCAGTGGCGGTGCCTACGACTGCTCCGGATTCACGACAGCAGCCTTCCGCGCGGCCGGCATCAGCCTCCCCCATCAGAGCGAGGCCCAGTACCACGCCACGAACCGTGTCCCCCTCTCAGAGATCCAACGCGGTGACCTCGTCTTCTACAGCAACAACGGCTCCGCATCCGGCATCTTCCACGTCGCGATCTACCTCGGGGACGGGCAGGTCATCCACTCCCTGCGCGACTGGTCCAGTTGGAACGGGTCCAAGATCAACGACATCAACTACGCCTCCGGTTTGATGGCAGCCGGTCGACCCTGACCATGCCCACGCGCCTGGGCAGCGACCACATGCGGACCTGCATCCCCGATGCAGACGGTCGCTGCCCGGCCTGGCGCAGCCAACCAACTGAGTGACTGAGCCGCGGGATGAGTGCGGTTGACCTGTAGGGGACCGGCTGAATGAGGATCACTCAGGGGCCGCGGCGTCACTGCGGTGCGGACAAGTATCGGGACTGCTGCACGGGTAGGTGACAGGTTGGGTCAGGCCGCCTGAGGGGCGGCTGTGGCCATGGTGGCTTCGTACTCGATGGGCGTCAACCGGCCGAGTCGGTCCTGGCGACGGCGCCGGTGGTAGGTGCGCTCGAGCCAGGTCACGATGCTGATGCGCAGGTCCTGGCGGGTGGCCCATCGGCGGCGGTCCAGGACGTTCTTCTGCAGGAGGGCGAAGAAGGACTCCATCGCGGCGTTGTCGGCGCTCGTGCCGACCTGGCCCATGGATCCGACCAGGTGGTGGCGACGCAGCGCGGCCAGGTACTTCCGCGACCGGAACTGGCTGCCGCGGTCGGAGTGGACGATGCAGCCGGCAACGTCCATGCCGTGCGCGGCACGGGTCGCCACGGCGTTGTCCAGGGCCTGCACCGCCAGGCGCGACTTCATCCGGGCGTCGATGGAGTATCCGACGATGCGGCCCGACCAGACGTCCTTGACCGCGCACAGGTAGAGCTTGCCCTCACCGGTGCCGTGCTCGGTGATGTCGGTCAACCACAGCTGGTTCGGGCCGGCCGCGGTGAAGTCCCGCTCGACAAGGTCCTCGTGCGCGGGTGGCCCCGGCTTCCTGCCGTTCTTGCCTCGCTTCTTGCCGAAGACGCTCCACCAGCCGTTCTCCGAGCAGATCCGCCACGCGGTCCGGTCGCACATGCCCTCCCCGACGTCGCGGGCCTCGTCGGCCAGCAGCCGGTGCCCGAACTCCGGGTCGTCGCGGTGGGCGTCGAACAGGGCGTTGGCGCGGTGGGCCGCCGCCAGCTCGGCGTCGGTGACCGGTCCCTTCAGCCAGCGGTAGTACGGCTGGCGAGCGATCTTCAGCACCCGGCACGTCACCGTGACGGGGATCCCGTCGACGGCCAGCTCTCGGACGAGCGGGTACATCATTTTGGGGAGATGTTCGCCTGGGACAGGTACGCCGCGGCGCGGCGCAGGACCTCGTTCTCCTGCTCCAGCAGCCGGATGCGCCGTTTGGCCTCCCGCAGCTCGGCCAGCTCCTCACGGTCCGGACCCGGCCTGATCCCGGCGTCGCGGTCGGCTTGGGTCATCCAGTTCGTCAGACACGACTCGGAGATCCCGAAGTCCTTGGCCACCTGCTTGATCGTCACCCCCTCCTCGCGTTGTCGGGCGACCCGGACAACATCGTCACGGAACTCCTGGGGATACGGCTTGGGCATGGTGCACATCCTTCCCTGCAGCGCCTCACAGCACCACAGACTCGGTGTCACCTACCCGTGCAGCAGTCCCATCTCTATGTCGTGAAGCGGCTTGAGACGGGCTGCTCACGAGCAGGGTTGCGGTCCAGTTTGAGGTGACGGAGTCCGGATGAGGAACTTGCGCGCGGACATGAAGGTCGGTCATGGTGGCAACACCACTTGCACCTGCTGGGTACGCCCCAGCTGCGCGGTTGCACGTTGCGACAGCAACACCGCACGAGCGCGCGTGGGTGGTCCGGTTTCACCAGCCCGTCCCTTGCGCTGAGGGTATGTCCCATGTCAGACGGCGAGGCTGTGCGCCGTGGGGATGCCAGCGGGGTTGACGTGGACGGTGGCGCGGTCTAGATGTGAAACATTTTGGACCAGTGTGCGGTGCACCCTGTAGGCGATAGCGTGGGCGTCCTGAAGACTGAGGTCGGGGTCGACATCGATGTCCAGATCGGTTTCCAGGCGGTGCCCGATCCAGCGGGCGCGGCACCGGTCCACCGCCACGACACCAGCAACGGCGGCGGCGACTGTTTCGATGCGGTCCAGCGTTCCGTCATCTACGCCATCCATGAGCCTGCGGATCACAGTCCGCATCGATGAAAACAGGACGGCGATGATGACTGCGGCGATGACCAGGCCGATGATCGCATCCAGCTGCGGCATCCCGGCCCACGCACCGGCGACACCAACGACCACTGCCAGGGACGTCAGGGCGTCGGTGCGGGCGTGTTGTCCCTCGGCGATCAAGGCTGCTGACCCGATTCGACGGCCAGCCCGGATGCGGTAGATCGCCACCGCCTCGTTGCCTAGGGCGCCGACGAGTGCGGCCGCGAGGACCCACCCCAGGTGAGTCAACTCGCGGGGGTTGCTCAGCGCCCGTACCGACTCCCAGATGATCAGGGCGGCGGAGGTGGCGATGACCAGGCCGATGAGCAGTCCGACCAGGTCTTCTGCTCGTTTGTAGCCGTAACTGTAGCGTCGGGTCGGCGCCCGTCTGCCCAGGCGGAAGGCGATGATTAGCGGGATCGTGGTTGCCAGGTGGCCCAGGTTGTGCACCGTGTCCGCAAGGAGCGCGATCGACCCGCTGAGGGCGACAATGACGATCTGCATGATGGCGGTCGCGCCCATCCCGGCCAGGCTGAACCACGCGGCGCGGATACCCTCCCGGCTGGCCTCATCGGCAGTTTGGATGGCCTCGCTGTGGTCGTGGCTGTGCGGGGTCAGCGCGTGCCGGACCCGAGACCATAGGCCGGAACCGTGCTCGTTGGCATGCTCGTGTTGATGCGGACTCTCGTGGTGGTGCGCGCTACCAGTTGAAGGTTCCCGGTTCTCCATGCTGCTACAATACTTGCGTAGTCATGCAATTACGAATCTTCGGTTGTATGGTGGGTGGGTGCACGAGCGACCCATCCTGCCGGTGCCGACGGAGGTCCACGCCCAGTTGGCGGCTCAGACTTTCCGCATGCTGGCCGATCCCACCAGAGTGAAGATCCTCTGGGCACTACTGCAGGAGGAGGCCAGTGTTACGGCACTGGCCGAGCACATCGGCTCATCCACGACCGCCGTCAGCCAGCACCTGGCCAAGCTGCGACTCGCCGGTCTAGTCGACAGTCGCCGTGTAGGTACCTTCATCTACTATTCGGCTCAGGATCCCCATGTTCACAGGCTGCTCGCCGAAACTCTGTCCCGTGCCGAGCACGAGACTGGCGTAGCCTCCGGGGCAGATCACGTTTACCGAGCCTGAGCGGCCGTTTGTCTTATCACCGCGATCGCGCACGTCGACGTCCCAGCCGGTCGTCATTGTCGGCGTGGAGATCGGCGCCGATGGATGCCCGGTCGGCCGCGAGTCGGCTGAGTTTCAACTCGTCGCCGCCCTCATGGGCCAGAAGCACCCTCCACGGAGACGGCTATGCGGCTGTGACCTACGTGTCGATGTGTGCCGACCCTCCCAAGCCAACCATCACCTGGGCCGTCGTCGCACATGAGATCTGCCGGTTGTGGGTGGCGGCCTTGACGGCGACCCGACCTGCGTTCTGTTGGTAGCGCTCCGTCTCGCGAACCGTGGCGGCTCCAAACAGACCCCCTGCGCCGCAGTGCACGCACACCGCTACACGCTCACCGAAGTTTGGCCACCCAGCTCGTGATCGCAGCAGTTCATGAGACTTCTCCTCTCGTATCGACGGTTGTCATTACATTGCTGTAGCAGAGGTCAAGTCGAACGTGCGTGCGGTCGGAGTTGGAGGGACTTCTACTTGTTGCGTTCTCTTCGTCCGGCGCGCGGGCAGGATCGGACGGGCCTACCGAGAGGGGCCGAGCTGATCTGGGTGCGAAGCCACAGAAAGGCGGCTTCTGCGTTCCAGGTCGATGGCACGGGACTTGGTCGGGTCGTTGGTCGGTCTGGGTGCAACGTGACCGCTGGGGAGTTCGGTGATGAGTCGGTAGCGGAGGTCCTGGGCGGATCGGTCCGCGAGTGGTTCTTCGGCCACGGTCTTCTGGGCGAGGACGGCTACGTCGTGTCCCTCGTTGTGCAGTTGCTGCATGACGCGGGCTAGCGCGGGCCAGTCTGCCTCGTGGGGGAGGCGTGAGTCGATCTGTGTGGCGACCGCGACCCACCGGGCCTCGGGCGCTTGGGCATCGCGCTCCTCCATTCGGGTCTTGACGTCATGTGTGTTGTCGAGCTGGGTAGCGACGACTCTGCGTGGGTCCGTATGCCAGGTCTGGATGGCCTTGTGCAGGGTCCGGTGGGCTTCCTTCTGGGTGATGCCAAGAGTCTCGGCGATGCTGGCCGTGCCGGGGTCCCAGCTGGTGGGGGAGTGGGTGGCCAGCACTGTGGCCGCTGCGGGGAGTGCCTGCGCTGGGGGCAGGTTGGCCAGCCGCTCCTCCAGCAGTGTCTCGGCCAGTGGTCGGGCGTCATCGATGACCCTGCGCAGCACGTCAGGCCCTCGTCGTTCGAGGAGGTCTGCGGGGTCGGACCCGGGTGGCAGGGTGGGCGTGAGCGGGGTGAGGTTGTGTTGGCTCAGGAGCCAGTGGTCGCGTTCGGCGGCCAGACGTCCGGGCAGATCTGCGTCGGTGGCGACCAACGGCGAAGGTGAGTAGGCGGCGAGTTGACGGGCCTGGGTTTCGGTCAGGGCGGTGCCCAGCGGTGCGACACCGACATATCGGCCGTGGCCGGCGAGGGTGACGGCGTGGGCGTCCATCGGTCCTTCGACCAGGACCGGTGTCGCGCCGGAGGCCAGGAGGTCGGCGACCAGCCCGTAGAGCTGGTCGCCCTTGTTGAACAGCGGGGTGCTGGGGGTGTTGAGGTACTTGGGCCCGGCGTGGGGGGTGTTGTCGGTGTGTTCGGGGTTGCGGCGTCCGATGAAGCCCAGGACGTGTCCGCGGGTGTCGTGGATCGGGAAGAGGGCCCGGTCCCGGAACCGGTCGATGAGCCGCCCGTGCCGGGTGGTGGTCGCTAGTCCCGTCTGGGTGAGTTCGAGGTCGCTGACCCCTCGGTCGCGGAGGTGGTCGAGCAGCGTGGTCCGCCCGGCCGGTGCGTAGCCGGGGTGGATGTGGGGGTGCCCGGCGACGTCCTGCCCGAACCGGCCGCTCAGGTAGTCCCGGGCCCACCCGTTCGTGGCGAACCGGTCCTCGTAGAACTCCAGGGCCATCGCGTTGACCTGCGCGAGCCGTCCCACAGGGACGACTGACTCACGGGCTGCCATCTCCCGCTCGAAGATGTGGTCGAGCTCGGCGTCGGTGTACTCCAGCGGTCCTAGCGTTTCGCGGACCAGCGCGGCCAGTGCGAGGCCGGCGTCCAAGTCGCCGCTGCCAATGGGCACCGTGTCGAAGGGCGCGGCGTCGGTGGTCTCTGGGTGGTGGGCCGGGGCGTCTGTGGTGCCGAGGCTGTTGAGGTAGGAGTCCCACTCGGTGTCTGTGGCGACGTTCGAGGGCACGTCGAGGTCGATTCGACCGGGGAGGTACTCCTCTGGATGCGCTGTTTCGGCTGCGGGCACGGTGTCCTCAACCGGTGGCGGGTCGGTCAGGACGCTGATCCGCCAGGTCATCGTCGATGTCGGCACCGTCCTGGGGTGCCGTGGACGCGAGTTGCGGGATCGTCCAGCCGCGTTGTAGTGCGTGGTCGATGCTGGTGACCAGGGCCGGCCACCAGGGACTGTCCTGCATGGCCTGCACCCGGGGTGTGCCGAGGTTGTCGGCCAGGGTCGGCACCCACCCGGCAGTGACGGTGTGCGGTTCGTCGGCTTGCGCGGTGACGGCGGGGGAGAGGTGCTCGGCGATCCGCCACCACAGTGCCGCGGCAGCGTGGTCATCGGGCAGGGGACCGGTCTGCGCGGCTGAGCTGACCAGGCCGGCGGCGTCCAGGCCGGCCCGCGAAACGGCAGCGAGCCGTTCGGCCAGGACCGGGGCGAAGTCGTCGGAGCGGGCCTGCTGTGACAGTCGTGCGATCAGGTCACCCCACTCGGCCAGTGCGGGCGCTCGGCCGCCGGCCAGTTGTTCACGCAGCGCCCGCTGGTGCAGGGCGGGGGCCTTGTCGACCTGGGGCGGGCCGGTGGGGCGCAGGTCGGTGGGGCCGGCGTGCGTGGCGGCACGCCACACCGCGACCTTGGCCAAGAGGTCGTCGCCGGGGCGGGTGGTGCCGCCTTGGGCTGCCCAGTCAGGGACGAGTGAGCCGACAGCCTGGGTGGCGACCTCCCTTGCCAGGCTGACCACGAGGGCGGCACGGCGGGTGAGGTAGTCACCCCAGGTGGGGTGCTCGGTCAGGGTGTGCGGGACGCCGGGTACCCAGGGCAGGGGGCCGGGGCCGGCGTTGCGCAGGCCGGAGTCATCCAGGCGCCATCCCAGGACCGCGGCGGGGTCACTGGCGGTGTCCAGCTCGCGGGAGGCCACCGCAGCACCGAGCGCCATGGCAGGGTCGGTCCCGTTAGCGGCCAGCAGGGTCAGGTGGGCACGGAGTGTCGGCCAGGCCGGTGCCTGCGTGAGGCCAGGAACCAGGAGGTCGGCGACCTCCTCGAGCCGCGCGAGTTGATCGGGGCCTAGACGGTCGGTGGCTGCGGTGTAGAGGGCGTCGAGGTACCGGTCACACGCTTGGCCGAGCAAGTGCGCCGAGTCGGACAGCGTGCGGCCCATCGTGGTGGCCGAGACGGGGGACTCATCACGGGAAAGGACCGCCTCGAGCAGGTCGGTGGCGGTCTGGGGGTGGACCGTGCCAGGCTTGATGAGGTTGTGCTCATCCCCGTCACCGACGACCTGCAGGTAAAGGTGGTTGGCGTGCGCACCGCGGGTCATCATCGTGTACAGCTGCTGGCGGGACTCCGCCCCGGTCGCCAGGGCATGGCTCACGTCCACGGACACTCCCTGGGCCCTGTGGACGGTGGTGGCGTACCCCAGTTCGGTGCAGTTGTGGACGTAACCGGCGGGCAGGGCGATCACGCGGTGTGTGCGGGTGTGCTGCACCTGCAGAGACCCGTCGCCGGGAAGATCGAGGATGGTCCACCGGTCACCGTTTTTCACCCAGTCGGTCGCGGTCATCCTCAAGCGCCGGTCGTTGGTCCGGGTGATGACCAGGTCACCCACGGAGGCCTCGTTGCCGTCGGCCAGGGTGAGCACCGGGCCGGGGGTGTCGATCCCTTCGAGCCGGTGGGCACGGGCCCGTTGGTTGAGTTCGGCGACCAGTTCCCGGGTGGGGGCGAGCATGATCGCGTCACGCCCGCGTGCTCGGTCGGCTTGCCAGGAGCTGAACACCGCCTCGGTCATGGTGGCGATATCCCCGACGTGAACCCGCCCGGCGTCCAGGTAGAAACCCAGGGCCTCGGGTTTGCCGTCTCGCAGCGCCAGGGAGGCGCCACCTTCGGCGGCACCGGTGAACCGCATCAGTTCGGACAGGTGCAGGGCGCCGTGGGTGGCGCGGATATCACGCAGCACCCCACCGGCACGGATGGCCGCGAGCTGCTGGTCATCCCCGATGAGCCGGACCGAGGCACCACGGCCGGTGATGAACGCCACCGCCTTGTCCAGGGAGAGGGTGTCGGCCATCCCCGCCTCATCGACCAGCACCAGGGAGTCTGGACCAGTATCCTCGGCCCAGGGCGGCAGGTTCGTAGGGTCGTGGGCCAGGGTCCAGACCAGTTTGGCGAGGGTGTCGGTGTGGGTCCCAGCCTGATCACGCAGGACCGCCGCGGCAGCCGCGGAGGGGGCTAGTCCCAGGACCGTGCCGCCGGACTCCTGCCATGCTCGGGTCAGGGACCGCATCGCGGTCGTCTTCCCGGCACCGGCCGGCGCGATCGCCAGCTGCAACCGGGCACCGGAGGTCGCCATCTCCCGTACGAGGGCGGCCTGGCCGGCGTTGAGCGTGACACCGTTGGCCACCGACTCCAACAGTGCGACCTCAACCGCCTCCGGGGCGGCTCGGCGGCCGTCGAGACGGCCCGCGGTGGCCACCAGTCGATGCTCGGCGTCCATGACGGTGGTGGAGGTGAACAGGTCCGAACCAGCCACGTGGTAGACGCTGCTGCCGTCGACCCGGCGCAGCGGTGAGGGCTCAACGACGGGGTCTTTGCGCACCGCCAGCCCCTGACTGAGCCGCAGAGCTTCCTTGCTGAGCCGGTCCACCAGGGCCTCAACAGTCTCAGCGGGGAGGTCCATGCGGCGGACTCGGCGTTGGGCCTCGGCGCGGACGTGCCAGACCTGCCACGTCGAGCGGGACGACTCCAGCGTGCCCACGATCCGCCGTGCCGTCTCCTGCACCCAGTCCTGGGTGACCGGATCGCCCCGCTCGTTGCTGATGGCCCCGCTGCGGGCGTTGTGCACCATGGCCTGGACCGCCTGCTCGCCACCCAGGACGTGTGCGGCCTCGGCGTGCCAGGTCGCGCGCTGTAGCGCCAGACTCCTCGGCTCGTGCTTGGCCTCGCGGGTCTCCAGAGTGGCCTGCTGCGCCAGCTGAATCGACTCAACCGGAGTCGGCGGGCGACCGTGCCTGCCCTGGAACTCCCGGGCCAGCACGCCACGCCGGGCCTCGATGCTGGCCCGCCGGGAGGACCACCGCTGGTTCAGGCGCGGGTCGACCCCGACCACCTCCCGGACTGGACGCTTCTGGGGGTCGGTGCCTCGGCGTTCCTCAAAGGCCAGGCCGAGGGGCCTCAAGTGCTTCTCCAGGGCCGTGTTGTACGTTTCCGACGCCGTCACGGCGGCCTTGAACAGCAACCTCCCATCAATCGAGAGCCACTTCCCGTCCAGGGTCTGCACCTTGTTCGCCACCGCCACGTGCGTATGTAGGTCGGGGTCCCCAGCCCGGGAGTCACGGTGCGTGAACGCCGTAGCGACCAGGCCCCGCACGTCAACCTGCTGCACACCGTTCCTGCCCGTCCGGGTGAACAGGGCATGGCCCTCCAGGAAGGCCAACGCGTCACCGACGGCTCTCTGGTGAGCCGCTTCGATCTGTGCCGCGGTGGACAGGTCGGCCACTGCCCACAGCGTGGACACGGACTTCACGGGGGAGAAGGTCAGGTCGAACCCCGCGACGGCCGTGGTCTTCGAACGGGAGTGGACCGCGATGAACCCGGCCAGTTCCCGCTCACTGAGCGGTGCCCGCTGGTGCTCCTTGCCGAACATCTCGGAGGCGACCTCGGTGCGGATCCGAGCCCGTTCCTGCACCGCGATGGGGTGGTTCGCCGGCAGCCCCTGGGACCGGTTGTACTGCTCCAAACCTCGGGCGACCTGGACCCGGAACGGGCTCACATCCTCCCGCCCCGTGTAGACCCGGAACGCTGCCCCCAACGACCCACCGACCGCTTCGCCCAGGGGGTGCTCACCGGTGCCGAACAACCGGGCCATCTGCTCGGCGGTGACCTCATCCCCGACCTGGAGACCCACGATCCCGGCCATGCCCGAGCCCACCCACACACCAGGGGACTCACCCCTGGCCGTGTAGTAGCTGGCCAACCCCACATGCCCGGTCTCGGTGGCGTCCTGACGCGCGACCTGCCGGGTCAGGTAGTCATACCCCGACCCCGCCGCCAGCTTGTGAATCGACATCACCACACCCCCTAAAGCCCCGAAACTGCCGTCAGGGACTCACGAATCGCCCAGGGGTACTGGTGGACAGCCCTATTGGAACGTGTCCTTATAGCCCCTCGGTACCGGCATCGCGGACACCCCGCCGGCCTCCGCTACGCGCAGCTGGGGCAGGATGAACGGGTGAAGGTGCAATTCCTCTACTTCGACGGGTGCCCGCACTGGGAGCTGGCGCAGGCGCGTCTGCGCGAGGCGCTCGAGGTACACGGGGAGCCGGTCGAGGTGGAGCGCGTGGTGGTGGACACGCCGGAGAAGGCGGAGTCCTACGGGTTCCTGGGCTCGCCGTCGGTGCTGATCGATGGTGTGGATCCGTTCGCTGAACCAGCAGCGCCGGTGGCGTTGTCGTGCCGGTTGTACCGCACACCGGAAGGGGTGGCCGGGTCGCCGACCGTGCAGCAGCTCGTCGCAGCGCTCTCGGAAGCATCAGCTTCGTAGGGATCAGCACGGCGCAGGTGGGTGTCGCGTTGCGCGGTGTAGGTGCTCCATCCGCGGGAGGCCAGGGCGGCCCACCGGGTCGCGGTGTTGGGTGCCAGGCCGAGGATGTCGGCGAGGATCGGGGTGGGCATGCTCGCGGCGAGCTGGAACATGGCGGCGTTGCGGGCTGCCATGGGCTGGATGCCTCGTTCGACGAGCTGGGCGCGGACGTTCTCGGTGGCCAGGTGCTTGCCGGGAATGCCGCCGGGGAAGAGCCATATTTCGGCGCGGCTGGCGTAGGAGGCCTGCCCCCGACGGGTCAGGTGGGTGCGAACCAGGCGGTCGAGCGGGTCCGGCAGCTCGATGGGGAAGGTGTCGAACGTGGCGGTGACGACGCCGTCGGGGTTGACGGTGATCTGGTGGGCGCGCATGCGGACGACCCGGGCCAGGGGTTGGGCGTAGAGCAGGACGAACAGGCCGGCGACGCGGGTGTAGAGGCGGATGGTGTCGTCGTGCAGGAGCAGTTGGACGTGCGCCCACCTGTCCTCATCGGAGAGGGTGACGGCGGGCTGGGTGCTGGGGCGGGTGGCCACGGACAGATTCCCTCCGAGACCGGTGCGGGCGCGCCAGGCCAGGAACGGTCGCAGCGCGAGGGCGCGGGCGCGGTGCTGCTGCGCGTACCGGTCCAGATCTCCCTGGCCGATGTCGGTCAGGTCGGTGCCGTCCTCGGTGAGCCAGTCCATGAAGCGCGCGGTGACGACGATGGTCGCCCTGGCTGCCGAGATCGCGCCGTGGGTGAGGATCCCGTGATGCTCCTGGCGGCGCAGCCTGCTCAGCACCTGCCAGCGGGCGAACCGGGCCAGGACCTCGGACTGCCCGGCCGGCAGGGTGCTCAGCAGCTCCTCCAGCCACGGGCTGACCCGCTCGAGCTCGGCGTGGAAGGGCGGCAGGACCCCCAGGGCGGTGAGCAGGTCGCGCAGGTAGCTGTTCGTCCTGCTCGCGGGCATGGCCTCGAAGGTCGCGTGGGAGATGTCGAGCTCGCCGCGGGCCATCGCGCCCAGGGTGGCCGGGCCGGTGGAGCGGGTGAACCAGTACAGGGTGGACTGGGGTCGTGGGCCCGAGATCAGGGCGTCGTACACCGGCCGCAGCCGGGGGTGGATGACCCCGTCGGGGCTGGACAGCAGCACGGTGGCCTTCTCCTGCAGCGCGCAGTGCCCGCACAGCCGGCCCCACGGGGAGTCCTCCCGCCCGCAGGCGGTGCAGGCGTAGACGGTCTCGTTGCCGGTGCAGGCCGCGCACGCCGGCCGGCGCCGGTCGTCGTAGAAGGCCAGCACCCTGATGTGCCCGCAACCGGGGCAGGGCTGGGCTGTCCGGGCGAAACGCAGCGTGCAGCGCTGGCAGACGGCCTTCTCCAGGACGACCCGGGTGCATCGGTCGTGGCGCCCGCAGTGCGCGCAGTCCTGGCGCGGCAGCCGCGGGCGCGGGCTCACCGGTCCTCAGGAGGGCGGCGGACCCGGGCCCGGATCGGACGCAGGTCACCGATGCCCGGTCCGCCCTCCCCGGTACCGGTCTTGGAGGCTTGCTCCTGCACGACGGTAGGGACCAGCAGGTCGTTCGGTTCGCAGTCCAGGATGTCGCACAGCGCGGCCAGGACCTCCATGTTCAGCCGTTGCGGGGTCCGGGCCACCAGCCGGTAGACGTGCTCACGGGACAGGTGGACCCCGCGCTCGGCCAGCAGCGGGACGAGCTCGGAGGTCTGGTACATGCCGTGGGTGGCCATCACCTGACGCAGGTTCCACCCCATCACGGTGCGGACGGTCATCACTGGTCCTCCTGATCGGTGGGTGCGTAGACGCGCTCCAGCGCGGCCTTGAGCGTCTTGTCCTTGAAGTCGTTGCTGACCGAGGCGTAGATCGCGGTGGTCGAGGCGTAGGCGTGCCCGACCTGCTCCTGGACGAACCGTTCGGGGTAGCCGAACTCGACCAGGTGAGTCACGTAGGAGTGGCGCAGGCAGTGCAGCGACAACGCCGGGTCCAGGCCCGCCTGGTGGCGGACCGTCGCGAAACGGGCGTCGAAGTGGCGCAACGAGACCCGTGAGAGCCGCTCGGTCACCCACAGGGCTGGATGTCCAGGCACGCCGAACAGCGGACGGGCCTGCTCGACCCACTGCCGCATCCCTTCGATGGCCCAGTCGAACTCGGGCACCGCCAGGACCGTGCGGCGGCGCGGGGTACCGCCGCGAACGGCCTTGCCGTAGCGGACGTGCACCGAGCCGTACGTTCCCCACCTGGGCACGTGCGGGTTGGGGCGCAGGTCGGCCACGTCCAGGCGGCACAGCTCGTTGCGGCGCAGGCCGAACGCATAGGCGGTCTTGAAGACCTGCGCGTCCCGCAACGCGCTCAACGCTCCCTTGCGGCCCGAGGACGCGGCCCGTTCGACCTGGGCGTCCAGGTGGTCGAAGAGATCCTGCAACTCCCCGTAGGTGAGCGGTCGCCGTGCCGGGCGGCCCTCGTACTCGTTCAGGTGCGCCACCGTGTTCCACTCGTGGCACACCTGCGAGGGCACCGAGCCGAACCGGTCGCGACACTGGCGGGGCCACTCGTACCGGGCGTCGGTGAGGTAATCGCAGAACATCCGCAGCGCCAGGTGGTACCCGCGGATCGTCGAGGGTGACCGACGACCGTCCCCGCTGGCCAGGGATACCGTGAAGTCCTCCACGTCCCCAGGGCCCCACGACCACGGGTAGGACTCGGCGAACTCGGTGAACCGACGGACCAGCCGGACCCGGTCGCTGATGGTCTTCTCACCCAGCAGCCGGGAGGCCTGCTGACGACCCCACCCGGTCAGCATCGCCTCGAAAACGGCGCTCTCCTCGTTCAGATGAGCCACCCCGGCGACCAGGACGAGCCCCGCCGAGCCGGGTATACCGACCATCAGGACCGCCGATCCGTCGTTGCCGCAGAAGCCATATTGTTGCTCCTGACGTTACACCTAGTTGGGCGTCCCTGGTCAACGGACACGCGTGGGGACGTCGGAGTCCCTACTAATCCGCAGACCACCCGGCGGGTGTGACTTCTGACGCGATAATGCTCGCTTAACCCGTCGATGCAAGAGGTGTAAGGCACATGAGCGGAGCGAGGAACGGGTGGGGACGTAGGACGCGAGGAGTGCGCGGTGGCGTGCACGGCTCGCGGGTGCTGCGGGTTGCACGGGAAGTGCTGAGTCCCTGGTGCGCTTGTAAGGATGTCAAGGTTTCACTGATCGAGGCGACGGTGCGCGGCATGCGCAAGGGTGAGCACATGGCCCGGCGGGAGGCGGGGCCGCGTGCTCGGGCCGTGGGGGAGATGGTGCGGGTCGAGCGGGTGGAGCGGGATCTGCGGCTGTCTCGGCTGGGCGAGATCGTGGCGGTGTTGCTGGGGGAGCAGGACGCGCTGGTGAGCGATCACGGGCGGGGCGCGGGTGCGGCGTTGCGCTCGATGGTCGAGGAGGAGGGCGTGAGCGCGCGGGAGTCGTTGGACTGGTGCGGCGTGGAGGGCCGAGGGTATGCGGGTCATCCGTGCGGTCGCCGAGGAGCGCGAAAGTGGGCCGGGCGCGACTCCACGGATCCGGCGGCGTCAGTCAGCATGTGCCCAGCGTCGACGAGCAGCGTGAGGGAGCAGGTCCACATAGCTCCGATGGCCTCGGGAGAGAGATGCTCGCGGTGATCGCGAAGGCGACGGCTAGGCGGGCCGGTGGCTCGTTCCGGCACCGCGGTCGTGGCCGGCGCTCAAGCGGTAGCTCCTTTCAGACCTGCGCGATCTGCCGGGGTGGGTGCCAGGGTGGGCAGCTGTCTGGCGCGTCCGGCGCGGATGCCGTTGGCGATCACCAGGACCTCGGCCAGCTCGTGGATCAGCACCACTGCCGCGAGGCCGAGGATGCCCAGGAGCGCCAGCGGGATCAGGACCGCGATGAGGGCCAGGGAGACCACGACGTTCTGCAGCATGATGGTGCGGGTACGGCGGGCGTGGTCGAACGCGAACGGCAGCAGCCGCAGGTCATCACCCATCAATGCCACGTCGGCGGTCTCGATCGCCACGTCGGTGCCCATCGCACCCATCGCGATCCCGACGTCGGCGGTCGCCAGCGCGGGCGCGTCGTTCACGCCGTCACCGACCATCGCGGTCGGACGGCGGCCGCGCAGCCCGGTCACCACCGTGGACTTGTCCTCCGGGCGCAGGTCGGCGTGCACCTGCTCGATCCCGGCCTCGGCAGCTAGGGCCGCGGCGGTGAGGTGGTTGTCTCCGGTGAGCATGGCCACGGTATAGCCACGGTCACGAAAGGCCGCGATGACCTCGGCGGCCTCGGGCCGCAGCTCGTCCCGGACGGCGATCGCGCCGACCACGTGAGCGTCCACCTCGACCGCGACCGCGGTCGCGCCCGCACGCTGCATACCCCTCACCTGCCCGGTCAGGGTGCCGGGGTCGACCCAGTCGGGCTTGCCCAGCCGGACCCGGGCACCGTCGACAGTTCCGACCAGCCCGGCACCGACGATGGCCTCGACGTCCTGCGCGGCGGGAACCCGGTCGGTGGCGGCCAGGATCGCTGCGGCGAGCGGGTGCTCGCTGCGCGCCTCCAGCGCGGCCGCCCAAGCCAGCACCTGTTCCCGATCGGTGCCGGGGGCGGTGGCGACGTCGATCACGGCCGGCTGGTTGCGGGTCAGGGTGCCGGTCTTGTCCAGGGCGACGGTGCGCACCTTCCCGAGAGCCTCCATCGCGGCGCCACCCTTGATGAGGATCCCGCGGCGGCTGGCGGCCCCGATCGACGCGACCGCGGTGACCGGCACCGAGATCGCCAGCGCGCACGGGGAGGCCGCGACCACCACGACCAGGGCCCGGTGCACCCAGATCGACGGGTCGCCCAGGAGCGCGCCGAGGACCGCGGTCAGTGCTGCGGCGATCAGGATGCCCGGCACCAGGGGGCCGGCGATCCGGTCGGCCAGCCGTTGGGTGGCGCCGCGGCGGGACTGCTCGGCCTCCACGACATGCACGATCCGGGCCAGGGAGTTGTCCTGCGCGGTGGAGGTGACCTCCACCTCCAGGGCCCCGGTGCCGTTGATCGATCCTGCGAAGACGTCCTGACCCGGTCCGGTCTCCACCGGCATGGACTCACCGGTGATGGCCGAGCTGTCCACTGCGCTTCGCCCGGCCCGCACGGTCCCGTCAGTCGCCAGCCGCTCCCCGGGGCGCACCACCATGAGGTCCCCGACCACCAACTGCGCCGGGTTCACCACCAGCTCCCGGCCGCCGCGGACAACACTCGCCTCCTTGGGCACCAGGTCCAACAGCGCGCGCAGCCCGTGCCGGGTGCGGACCAGCGAGTACTCCTCCAGTCCCTCACTCAAGGAGAACAGGAACGCCAGCGCGGCGGCCTCCTCCACCTGCCCCAGCAGGGTCGCCCCGACCGCGCCGATCGTCATCAGCAGACCCACCCCGAGCTTGCCGCGCGCCAGGCGGCGCAACGCACCCGGCACGAACGTGGAACCACCCACGACCAATGCCGCCGCCGCGAGCACCAGCCCGAGCGTGTCCCATCTGGCGAGCCCGGCGAGGAACCCGGTACCCAGCAGCGCACCGGAGAGCAGCCCCAGCTGGACCTCCCGCACCTGCCACAGCCGAGTCGCCGGCTCTTGGGCCTGTCCTGCAACAGCTGGCGGACCGGCGGCCACCACGCACCCGCACGCATCCACCCCCACCTCCCGCTGCGGCGTCTCCGACCCGCTCACGCCCCCGCCTCCTGCCCAGCGTGCGTGCGCAGCTCCTCCGGGACCGGATTCCCCGCGGTCCCCACCCCGTAGTTCGGGCACAACGCCACCGCATACCCCGACGCCGCGAGCAGCCGCTCCGCCGCGTCCAGCACCCCCAGCAGCTCAGCGGCACTGGTCAGCGAGAACATCGAGGCCCGACCCTGCGGGCGCGAGATCACCAGGCCACAGTCCCGCAGGCACGCCAGGTGCGCACTGACCGTGGACTGCGCCAGCCCCAGGTGCTCCGTCAGGTCCCGCACCCTATGCTCCCCCACGGTCAGGTGCTGCAGGATCGCCAACCGCGACGGGTCCGACAAGCCGTGGAACAGAGCCGCCGCCACATCGAGACCGCCGGTCCCGGAGCCCCTCTGTCTCCCACCCGAGTTGCTCGCTGTCATCGTCATACAGCGATAATAATGCAAGTGCGTGCGCAACCGACCCACCGGCCGACGAACCGACGAGCCCTCGGCCGGGGGTCGGGCGGTTCTTGGTTGGTCGTCGCCGCAGCCGGTGCTCTGGTGTTGGGCGGCTGGCGGCATCATCGGCCGTGGCGGTGCCGACGTAGGTCTTCCCTGTCCGCAGCTGCCTTGGGTTATGCCCCAGTTATGCCCGGGAGTCCAAAGAGAAACCGGCCCTGGCCGCGTTTCCGCAGGTCAGAGCCGGTATCTTTGTGGTCGGGGTGACAGGATTTGAACCTGCGACCTCTTCGTCCCGAACGAAGCGCGCTACCAAGCTGCGCCACACCCCGTGGCTCGTGCCGTGCGGCACGCAGCGTCGGCAATGTTAACCCAGGATCAGACCACCGACCGAATCGCCCTCACACGAGGGTGAGAAGCGTGGCCTCTGGGCGGCAGGCGAACCGGAACGGGGAGTAGGGCGAGGCGCCCAGTCCTGCGGACACCTCGAGCCAGGAAGCATCCGGGGGAGCGGCGTCGGAGGGGGTGGAGCCGGCTCCTGGCCACCACCGGGACAGACCCTTGACCCGCCGGGTGTCCAGGTCGCAGTTGGTCACCAGTGCGCCGTAGAAGGGGATGCAGACCTGGCCGCCGTGGGTGTGGCCGGCCAGGATCAACGCGGCACCGTCGGTAACCATCGCGTCGAGCACGCGTTGGTAGGGCGCGTGGGTGACGCCGACGAACAGGTCGGTGCCCGGGGCAGCAGGACCGGCGACCGTCCCGTAGTCGTCGTACTCCAGGTGCGGGTCGTCCACGCCGACGAACTCCACCGACAGCTCGCCCAGCTCGAGGCGCCCGCGCGCGTTGGTGAGGTCCAGCCAGCCAGTCCGGGTGAAGCCGTCCACCAAGTCCTGGGTGGGCAGGCGCCGGGTGGTCAGCGCCTCACCCTTCTCGTGGCTGTCGTTGAAGTAGCGCAGCGGGTTCTTAGGCGTGGGCGGGTAGTAGTCGTTGCTGCCGAGGACAAAGACCCCGGGGATGTCGAGCAGGTCCCGGTAGGTGTCGAGCACTGCTGGCACCGCATCCTGATGGGCCAGGTTGTCACCGGTCGTCACGACTAGTTCGGGCTCCAGTTCAGCCAGAGAACGCACCCAGTCCTGCTTGGTGCGCTGCCCGGGGACGAGGTGGAGGTCGCTGAGGTGCAGGACCCGCACCGGGCGCGCGCCCGAGGGCAGCACCGGGACCTCGAACTCGCGCAGGACGAACGCCCGCGGCTCCACCAGGGTGCTCCAGGCGAGCACGCCGGCACCCAACCCGGCAAGACCGGCTGCTCCACGCCATACGGGAATCACCCCGTGATCATCGCAAATCCCGGCGACCGGGACGGGGAGGCGGTGAGAGACTGGCCCCATGACCGAGCAGACCACACTCAAGGACCGCCTCCAGCACGACCTGCACGACGCCATCCGGGCGCAGGACAAGGTGCGCTCGGCGACGTTGCGCATGGCACTGACCGCCGTCTCCACCGAGGAGGTCGCCGGCACGCAAGCACGGGTGCTCGCCGATGAAGAGGTCCTCAAGGTGTTGGCCAAGGAGGCCAAGAAGCGCCGTGAGGCAGCCGAGGCGTATGTCGGTGCCGGCCGCCAGGAACTGGCCGACCAGGAGCAGGCCGAGCTCGTGGTCCTCGAGGGCTATCTGCCCGCACAGCTCGACGACGCAGCGCTCGACGAGCTGGCCACTGCAGCCGTCGCCGAGGTGAAAGCCAGCAGCATGGCGCAGATGGGCCAGGTGATGAAGGTGCTGCAGCCCCGCGTGGCAGGGCGGGCCGAGGGCGGGCGCATCGCCGCCGCCGTGAAGCGGGCGCTCAGCGTCTGATCAGTCCCGCTGCCCGGGCGGCTCGATGCCCGGGGGCAGCTCACCGCCGGGCGGGGGGCCTGGGTCGCTGGGCGGCGGCTCGGGGTTGCTGGGTGGTGGGGGCTCGGGGTTGCTGGGCGGCGGAGGCTCCGGGCTCGGTTCCGGCTCAGGCTCAGGCTCGGGCTCCGGTGCAGGCGCGGGCTCCGGGGCTGGCGGCGGCGATGGTGCGGGCTGGGACGGAGCCGGAGCCGGTGCCGGTGCCGGCGGGGGGGTGTAGGTCGACTGGGCCCAGCCGCCGGCGACATAGACGTAGACGGTCTTGCCGGCCATCATCATCGTGCCGGGTGACGGCGTGGTGTAGAGCACCGTGCCCTCCGGCTGTGACGAGCCGCGGGTGTACTCCTCGGTGATGAACCCGGCCTCGCCGAGGATGCGAATCGCGTCCTCGATCGGCTCACCGGCCACGTCCGGGACCGGGCGCTCCTCGCCCTGCAGGACCTCGTTGGACGGCTCGTCGAAGTCCTCGATGGGCTCGTCCTTGAGGGCGGTCTCCATCAGCTCCTTCCACAGCAGCGTGGCCAGCTTGGAGCCGTAGAACCAGCCGTCGATGTGGTGCTCGCCGATCGTGAAGTCCTTCAGGTCACCTTCGTACTTGGCGCCGGGGCTGCCGATCCACACCGCGGTGGACAGCTGCGGGGTGTAGCCGGCGAACCAGGTGTGCTTGGACTCATCGGCGGTGCCGGTCTTGCCGCCGGAGGGTCGGTTGTCGTCCAGGAGGGCGCGGAAGCCCGAACCGACCATGACCTCCTGCATCAGCTCCGCGGTGCCGGCCGCCACGTCGGGTTCGATGACCTGCTCGCACCCGGGCAGGTCCAGCGGGATCTCCTTGCCCTCGGAGTCCACGATCTTGGTCACCGGCACCGGCGGGCAGTAGAGTCCGCCAGCGGCGATGGTCGCGTAGGACGCCGCGACCGTCAGCGGGCTGGAGTTGTCGGCTCCCAGGACGAAGGTCGGTGCCACGCTCGCGTCACCGGAGCCGTAGGGCTCGCCACTGGCGGCGTGCAGTCCCATCGCGGTCATCGTGTCGCGGATGTTGCAGGTGCCGACCTGGGAGGCCAGCGTCGCGAACGCGGTGTTGACCGAGGACCTGGTCGCCTTGCGCAGGGTCATGACCGACTCGTGGTTGGCGCCCTCGGCGTTGCGGACGGCCCACTCGTCCTGGCCGATGCTGCAGCCTTCCTGGAAGTCGCTGCGCTCGAAGATCACCGCCGGCTGGGTGTCGCCCTCGGGGTGGGAGCCGGGCTCCTCCGGGTTGCGCCAGTTGTTGTTGCGGTCCACCTGCACGGCGTCGCGGATGTTGAGGGAGGCCTCGACCGGCACCCCGGTCTCCAGGGCGGTGACGAGGGTGAACGCCTTGGCGACCGAGCCGATCTGGAAGCCGTTGCTGCCGCCGTAACGGTTGTCCACGCTCCAGTTGACGGCCGTCGAGCTGAACCGGTCGCGGGACTCCTGGATGCTGTAGTCCGAGCTCTGCCCGAAGGCGATGACGCGCCCGGTGCCCGGCTCGACCATCGCGGCCGCCGCGGCCAGCTTGTACTCGTTGCCGGGCGGGGCGTACTCCTTGGTCTGCTGAGCGATCAGCTTGGACATCGCGGGGTCCAGCGTCGTGGTGATGGTCAACCCGCCGGTCGTCAGCTTGGCCAGCCGCTCCTCACGGGTGACTCCCAGTGCGTCGTGCTGCAGCAGCCACTCCGTGACGTAGTCGCAGAAGTAGGGGTGCTGGGAGTTCATGCAAGACCGCTGGCTGTCGTGCACGTCCAGCTCGATCTCGGAGTCGCGGGCCTTCTGCCACTCGCTCTCGGTGATCATGCCCTGCTGATACATCTTGTCCAGCACCACATTGCGCCGGGCCAGGGCGTTCTTGGGGGAGTTGACCGGGTCAGTGATGCTCGGGGCGCGCACGATCCCGGCCAGTGTGGCGGCCTGGGGCAGGTTGAGGTCTGCCGACTTGACGCCGAAGTAGTGGCGGGCCGCGGCTTCGACGCCGTAGGCCCGGTCGCCGTAGTAGGCGAGGTTGAGATAACCCTCAAGGATCTGGTCCTTGGTCAGCCGCTGCTCCAGGGTCACGGCATACTTCAGCTCGCGCAGCTTGCGGACATAACCCTCCACCCCGTCGCGGGCGCGCAGCCCCTTGAGGGCGTCCGCGTCCTCCTGGCGCAGTGCCTGGTCCTCCAGCATCATCTTCACGTACTGCTGGGTCAGCGTCGAGCCGCCCTGCGTGGTGTCCGAGGTCGCGTTGCTCACCATCGCGCGGGACAGGGCGCGTAGGTCCAGGCCCCCGTGGTCGAAGAAGCGCTCGTCCTCGATGGCGATCTGCGCGTTCTTCATGAAGGGCGAGATATCGTCGAGACCGACCAGGATGCGGTTCTCCTGGGCAGGGGTGGCGATCAGGTCGCCATTGGCCGCCACGATCCTGGACTGCTGGGCCAGCGGGTTGGACTCCAGGTCGCCGGGCAGCTCCTCAAAGAGACCCACGCCCTCGCGGGCGGCCGAGCCGGTGGCACCGACGACAGGCAGCAGGAGCCCGGCCCCGATGAGACCCATCAGCACCGCGATCGCCAGGAAGGCGCCGAGTAGCGATATCACACGGGCGAGTGTCGTCGGGGCACGCATAGACATAAGAGTACCGGCCAAGCCTGGGAAATCGCGGGTCTCAGGCAGTGTCAGACCCTGAGATCACTGGCTGGTCAGTGCCTCCGCGACCGAGCGCAGCGCAGGCAGGTCGGCGATGTCGGCGCCGGCGAGTGGCACCTGCACCGTGGCGAGCCTGGGATAGGCGGCCGCGACGTCGCGGATGTGGCGCCGGTGCCGGGCGGCGGTCTCCGCATGGTCCGCGTGGACCCGCAGCACCGCGGCCGTATGCCGGTCGCCGGACTCCTCGAGCATCTCCGCCCCGTCCCTCGCCCGGTCTGACGAGATGCGGGCCCGGGACACCGCGACCCGGTTGAGCACGAGCCCCGCCAGGGGCATGTCGTCCTTGGCCAGCCGTTGCACGAAGTAGCCCGCCTCGCGCAGGGCGTCCCGTTCTGGGGCGGCGACCACCACAAACTGGGTGCCCTTGTCCTGCAGCAACGCGTAGGTCTCGTCGGCCCGCGCCCGGAACCCACCGAAGACCGTGTCCATCGCCGCGACGAAGGTGCTGACGTCGAGCATGAACTGCTTGCCCAGCAGTCTGCCGATGGTCGCGGTCGCCACCGACATGCCGACGCCGAGTGCCCGAGCGCCGACGCGCCCGCCGGCCCGGGCCGGGGCGCTGATGAGTCGGATGAACCGGCCGTCGAGGAAGGAGCCCAACCGGGTGGGGGCGTCCAGGAAGTCCAGCGCCGAGCGGGACGGTGGGGTGTCGACGATGATCAGGTCCCAGCTGCCGTCGGCCTCAGCCTGTGCGCGCAACTGCCCGAGACGCTCCATCGCCATGTACTCCTGGGTCCCGGCGAACGAGGACGACAGGGCCTGATAGATCGAGTTGTCCAGGATCTGCTGCGCCGTCTCCGGATCCGCGTGGGTGAGCACCACCTCATCGAAGGTGCGCTTCATGTCGAGCATCATCGCGTCCAGCGACCCCCCGGCAGCGGTGTCGACGCCGACGACCGGGCGCGGGGTGTTGTCCAGCTCGGTCAGCCCCAGCGCCTGGGCCAGCCGTCGGGCCGGGTCGATGGTCAGCACGACGACCCGGCGCCCCTGCTCGGCGGCGTGCAGGGCCAGCGCGGCTGCGGTCGTCGTCTTGCCGACGCCGCCGGCGCCGCAGCAGACCACCACGGAGGTGGCCGGGTCGGTGAGCAGGGCACCCAGGTCCAGGTCGGTCACAGCGCCACTCCCTGCCGGGCCAGCTCGGCCGCGAGCCGCCACACCGCGTCGGGTCCGACCCCCTGGGGCAGGTGCGGCAGGGTCAGCACCGGGCGTCCAGCATCCGCGATCGCGCCCTCGAGGGAGACCTCGAGATCACGTCGCTGGATGGCCTCGTGCGCAGTCTGGACCAGGCCGTCGACCATGGTCGGCGTCGTCCGGATGCCGACCGTGGCCAGTTGGCTGGCGAGATGCTCCGGGTCGACCTCCGCGGCAGCGACGCGGTCGACCTGCTCACGGGCGGAGGCGTCCCGGGCCTGGTTGACGATGATGGCGCCGATCCGCAGACCGTCAGCCCCGAGGCCGTGCACCGCATCGAGGGTCTCCTGGACCGGCAGCTGCTCCAGCAGGGTCACCACGTGCACCACGGTCGTCGCGGAGTGCAGCATCCCGCGCACCGCGTCGGCCTGGTTGCGGATGGGGCCCACCCTGGCCAGGTCCGCCAACTGTCCGGTCACATCCAGGAAGTTGCCGACCCGTCCGGTCGGTGGTGCGTCCAGCACGACGGCGTCGTATGCCGGGCGCCCACCGGAGTCGCGGCCACGCCGGCCACCGGCGCCCCGGTCCGCGGTGGTGCGGCGCACCGAGTCATAGATCCGGCCCCCGATCAGCACGTCCCGCACCCCGGGAGCGATCGTGGTCGCGAACTCGATGGCGCCCATCCGGTGCAGCAGGTCACCGGCCCGGCCGAGGCGGTAGAACAGGCGCAGGTACTCCACCAGGGCGGTCCCCGCCTCGATCGACAGGGCCCATACCTCCCCGCCGTCCGGCCCGGTGGCGACCTCGGTCTCCTCCGTGCCCAGTGGGGCCACGTCCAGGACCTGGCTGATGCCCTGGCGCTCTTCGGTCTCCACGAGCAGGACTCGGCGTCCCCGTGCCGCGAGGGTGGCGGCCAGCGCCGCCGCGACGGTGGTCTTGCCGGTGCCGCCCTTGCCGGTCACGATGTGCAGCCGGGGATGCCCGTCGGTGCCGTGCCAGGTCATGAGGCACCACCGGCTGGCTCTGGCTCTGCCGTCGGTGGAGTGGGCTGTCGTGCCGCCTCCGCGGCGACCGCTGGCTCGCGGCCCGTGAGCGCGCGCAGCTCGTCCAGCAGCACCGGCCACGCCGACGAGCGCGGGTCGATCAGGTCAAAATGGTCCGTGCCGTCCAGGACTCTCAGCGTGTCCCGTCCCGCGGTGCCAGCTGTGGCCAGCCACGACCGGGAGACCTCCAGCGGGACCTGTTCGTCGGCGGTGCCGTGCAGCAACCGGGTGGGCGCGGCCGTCGGTCCCAGGTCGATGGGGTCGGCGTCGAGTGCTGGCTCCTCGCGCCAGCTGGTCCCGCCCATCAGGGCGTCGGCCGCACCGTCGTCCAGCCCGAGTCGACCCACCAGCCGCAGGTCCAGGCAGCCGGCCAGGCTGACCGCTCCCAGGACCCCGGCGGCCTCAGCCCGGTGCAGCAACCACACGGCCAGGTGGCCACCGGCCGAGTGCCCCACGAGCACCGTGGGGCCGGGCAGCAGCCGGTCTGCGCGGATGGCCGTGAGAGCAGCAGCGACGTCCTCGCCCGGCCCTGGCCAGATGCCGCCGGGCATCCCGGTGCGGCGATACTCCGGCAGGGCCACGGCATAGCCCGCTCCGGCCAGCGCCTCGGCGGTGGCGCGCAGGTGGGTCCGGTCCCACTCCTGCCGCCAGAAGCCCCCGTGCACCAGGACGACCGTGACCTGGGCTCCGGGAGCCAGCCACACGTCATACACCTGGTGCGGTGCCGGGCCGAGGGAGACGGTGCGGTCCGGCTCACGGGCGGGGCGGGTCAGGACGTCGTGGGACACACGGACAGTCTGCCCCGACCGGCCGCCGTGCGCGGTCTCAGCCTGACTTGGTAGCGTCCGGATCATGGCAACGTCGCCGCAGTTTCGTGGTGCTCCCGAGCACGTCATCGTCGTCGGGGCCGGCATGGTCGGTCTCTCCACCGCCTGGTTCCTGCAGCAGCGGGGGGTGCAGGTCACCGTCCTGGAGCGATCGGCCGTCGCGGCCGGCGCCTCGTGGGGCAACGCCGGCTGGATCACGCCGGCGATGGCTATCCCGCTCGCCGAGCCTGCGGTCCTGCGTTATGGCATGAAGGCGGTGCTCGACCCGTCGGCGCCGCTGCACGTGCCGGTCCGTGTCGACCCGCAGCTGTGGAGCTTCCTGCTGCGTTTTGCCGCCCGATGCACAGCCCCGACCTGGCGCCGGACGATGGCGGCCCTGTTGCCGCTCAACGTGCACGCGCTGGACGCCTATGACGAGCTGGAGACCGACCCGGGACTGACCGAGCGGTTGCGGTCCGGGCCGATCATCGCAGCCTTCCGCGAGGACGAGCACGCCGACGGGCTGCTCACTGAGTTCGACCAGATCCGCGAGGCGGGGATGGCGCTGGAGGCCAGCGACATCACCGCCGAGCAGGTCCGTGAGCTGGCGCCCGTGGTCGCCCCGAACGTGAGCCGGGCGATCCGGATCGACGGACAGCGGTTCATGGACCCCGGGGCCTATGTCGCGGCGCTGGCCACGGCGGTCCGCGCGCGCGGCGGAGAGGTGCGCGAGGGCGCTGACGTGCGCGGGCTGCGGCACGGGCCCGGCGGGATCTCGGTCGACCTGGTCGGTGCTGCTCCGGTGCGCGCCGACGCGGTGGTGCTGGCCACCGGGGCCTGGTTGCCCACCCTGGCCAAGCAGTATGGCGTGCGCACCAGCCTGCGGGCCGGTCGCGGCTACTCCTTCTCCGTGTCCCAACCGGTCGACGGACGCCAGGTGAGCAACCCGATCTACTTCCCCTACGAGCGCATCGTCTGCACCCCGCTGGGCCAGACGGGCCGGATCCGGATGGGCGGGACGATGGAGTTCCGGCCGACGGACGACCCGCTGTATCCCGCCCGGATCGACTCGATCGTGGCCAACGCCCGGCCGCTGGTGCAGGGGCTGGACCTCAACGACCGGCAGGACCAGTGGGTCGGGGCCCGTCCGGTCACCGTCGACGGGCTCCCGCTGGTCGGCCCCACCAAGGCCCCGGGCGTGTGGGCGCACGGCGGACACGGCATGTGGGGCATGTGTCAGGGCCCGGCGACCGCCCGCCTGCTCGCCGAGCAGATGACCACCGGCACGACACCGGCTGCCCTGCGTCCGCTGGCCCCCACTCGCTAGAGTCAGGGCATGGCCACATGGGAATACGCAACCGTGCCGTTGATCGTGCACGCCACCAAGCAGATCCTCGACCAGTGGGGTGAGGACGGCTGGGAGCTCGTCCAGGTCCTCCAGGGTCCCGACGGCGGCAACCTGGTCGCCTACCTGAAGCGGCCGAAGGCATGAGCGCCGTCGAGGACCGTCTGGCCGAGCTGGGCCTGACGGTGCCCGAGGTCACCCCTCCGCTGGCTGCCTACCTGCCGGCGGTCCGGCACGGGGACCTGGTCTTCACCTCTGGGCAGCTCCCGATGGTCGATGGTGTCCTGTCGGTCACCGGCAAGGTCGGCGAGGGCGAGGGCCTGGTGGACCCCGAGACGGCCAAGAAGGCCGCCGAGCGCTGTGCCGTCAACGCCATCGCCGCCGTCAAGGCACTGGTCGGTGACCTGGACACGGTGACCCGCGTCGTCAAGGTCGTGGGCTTCGTGGCCAGCGACCCCTCGTTCACCGGTCAGCCGGGCGTCATCAACGGCGCGAGCGAGCTCCTGGGCAAGGCCTTCGGCGACGCCGGCATCCACGCGCGCTCCGCCGTCGGTGTCGCGGTGCTGCCGATGGACACCCCGGTCGAGGTGGAGATCACCGTCGCCGTGTCAGCCTGAGCGGTGACCTACCGCGACTTCCCGATGCCGGCGCGGCTGAGCGAGCCGGTCCAGGCCTGGGTGGATGCCGGAGGCCGTGCCGGTGCGGGCGAGCCCGCCCCGGCGAAGCCGTCGTCGACGGTGATGCTGCTGCGCCCTGGGGCTCAGGGGCCCGAGGTCTTTGTGCTGCGACGTGCCACGACTATGGCCTTCGCCGCCAACATGCTGGCCTTCCCCGGTGGTGGGGTCGACCCGCGTGACGCCGATCCGGACGTCCCCTGGGCCGGCCCGAGCCCCCAGGGGTGGGCCAGCCGGCTGCGCACCAGCGTCGAGCGTGCCCGTGAGCTGGTCATCGCCGCTGCCCGGGAGGTCTTCGAGGAGTGTGGGGTGCTGCTGGCCGGTCCCGATGCGGACTCGGTCGTGGCTGACCTCACGGCACCGGTCTGGGACGAGGTGCGCGACGCGCTGCTCGCCCGCGAGCTGTCCTTCGCGGAGCTGCTCATCCAGCGCGATCTGGTGCTGCGCACCGATCTGCTGGGGCTGCGGGCGCACTGGATCACCCCGGAGGCAGAGCCCAAGCGTTATGACACGCGTTTCTTCGTGGCCCGCCTGCCGGAGGGGCAGCTCGCCGACGACCGCAGCTCAGAGGCGGCCGTGGTGCTGTGGGAGTCACCGCTCGTGCTGCTGGCCCAGCACGACGCCGGGGAGCACCTGATGCTGCCGCCGACGCGGGTGATGCTGGAGCAGCTGGCCCGCGCCGACTCGCTGGACGTCGCGCTGGATGCTGCCGCCGAGGTCTGGCCGGTGATGCCGTGGCCGGCCGAGCGCGACGGCGTCCTGTGGATGCGGGCACCGATCGACGCGGCGGGCGACGGACTGCCGCAGTCCGCTCCCCAGACACGGACTGCGGACACGGACACGAACACAGACTGCGGACACGGCCACGACCTAGCCTCCGTCGACGGCCGCGACCACGGAGAGGAACTCGACATGACGCCCTGGAGCGGTGGACCCCTGGGCGAGCGGACCACGTGTCGGCTGTGCCCCAACCCGGGCCCCATGACGCTGGATGGGACCAACACCTGGATCGTGTCGGAGCCCGGGGCCACGGAGGCGGTCGTGATCGACCCTGGCCCGTTGGACGAGGACCACCTCCAGCGGGTGCTCGCGGACGTGGCAGCGCGCGGGGCGCGGGTCGCTCTGCTGCTGTTCACCCACGAGCACTTCGACCACGCGGAGTCCATGGAGCGCATGCGGGAGCTGACCGGCGCCCCTGCACGGGGCAACTTCCCGGGAGCGGAGCCGCTCGCCGACGGCGAGCTCCTGCAGGTCGGTGGGGTGCGGCTGCGGGTCGTGCTGACTCCCGGCCACACCATGGCCTCGGTCTGCTTCCTGCTGGAGGAGGAGAGGACCCTCTTCACCGGCGACACGATCCTGGGCCGGGGCACGACCGTGGTGGCGCACCCGGACGGCCAGCTGGGGGCTTATCTGCACAGCCTGGAGAAGATCGCCCACCTCGTGGACACTGACGAGGTCACCACCCTCGCACCGGGTCACGGCCCCGTGCTCACCGACGCCGCCGGCACCGTGGCGCAGTATGCCGCGCACCGCCAGGAGCGGTTGGCGCAGGTCCGGCAGGCCGCCAGTGGGCGAGCAGACCTGCCGCGTCCGGAGCTGGCCGACCTGGTCGTCTCGACGGTCTATGCGGACGTGCCGCAGGACGTCTGGCCGGCCGCACGGCAGAGCGTGCTGGCCCAGCTGGACCACCTCGGCCTCGGCATCGAGACGGCCGTCTAGCGGGAGCGGCGCCGCAGCCGCTCGAGGTCGATCAGGGTGACCGACTTGGCGCCCAGCACCAGCCAGCCGCGGGTCGCGAAGTCGGCCAGTGCCTTGTTGACCGTCTCGCGGGAGGCGCCGACCAGTTGGGCGAGCTCCTCCTGCGTCAGCTCGTGGGCCACCTTAACCCCGGTGTCGGTGCGCTTGCCGAACCGCACGGACAGGTCCAGCAGGGCCTTGGCGACCCGTCCGGGCACGTCCGTGAACACCAGGTCCGACATGTCCTCGTTGGTGCGCCGCAGCCGACGGGCCAGGCCCGCGAGCATCATCATGGCGACCTCGGGGTGCTCCTGGAGGAAGGAACGCAGATCGGCATTGCCCAGCGAGATGAGCTCGGACTCGGCGACCGCACGAGCGCTGGTGAGCCGGGGTCCGGGGTCAAACAGGCTCAGTTCGCCAAACATCTCACCGGGGCCGAGCACCGACAGCAGGCTCTCCCGGCCGTCCCCGCTGGTGCGCGCCAGCTTCATCTTGCCGGTGACGATGACATAGAGAGAGTCGCCGGGGTCGCCCTCCTCAAAGACCGACTCGCCTCGTGCGAGCCGGATCGGCGTCATTGAGTCGACGAGCCGCATCGCGGTCTCGTCGTCCAGGGCCGCAAACAGCGGTGTCTTCTTCACGACTTGACGGTCCACGGTGGTCATCCTGCCACTAACGTCACTGGTTGTGTCGAGTGTCTGCTCTGATGTCTATGGTTGGGGACGTGAGCCAAGCCGTCGAGACCCCCACCGGAGAGACCGCTCTCGCACTCACCCGCAGGGCTAGGCGGATGTATCGCTTGCTGGCCCAGCGCTATCCCGATGCGCACTGCGAGCTCGACTTCACGACGCCCTTTGAGTTGCTCGTCGCGACGGTCCTGTCCGCGCAGACGACCGACGTGCGGGTCAACCTGGTGACTCCCGAGCTGTTCCGCCGTTATCCCGATGCTCACGCTCTGGCGGGGGCCGAGCGCACCGATGTCGAGACGATCATCGCCTCGACGGGCTTCTTCCGTGCCAAGACGGACTCCCTGCTCAAGCTCGCGGCCAAGCTCGTCGAGGACTACGACGGTCAGGTGCCCGGGACGTTGGTTGACCTGGTCACCCTGCCCGGGGTCGGCCGCAAGACCGCCAACGTCGTGCTGGGCAACGCCTTTGGCGTGCCGGGCATCACCATCGACACCCACTTCGGGCGTCTGGCGCGTCGCTTCGGCTGGACCGCGGAGGAGGATCCGGTCAAGGTCGAGCATGCCGTCGGCGCCCTGATCCCCCGCAAGGAGTGGACCCAGCTCTCCCACGTCCTGGTCTTTCACGGTCGCCGGACCTGTCACGCCAAGAAGGCCGCGTGCGGTGCCTGCCCGGTGGCCAGTCTCTGTCCCGCTTTCGGCGTCGGCGAGACCGACCCGGACAAGGCCGCCAAGCTGGTGCGCAGCGCACCACCGCGATGAGTGGGGAGCGGCCCGGCTCGGCCGCTGCCGCCCAGGACGACACGCAGGCACCGGGTTGGCTGCGGGACCTGGCGGCGCGTGCGGGCCGTCCTGAGGGGACGGCGCCGTGGGCCCGGATGCTGCCACCGGGCGGCCAGCCTGGTCATCGCCAGTCGGCGGTGCTGTTGCTCTTCGCCGGCTCCCACCCTGGTGATGGCTCCGGGGTGCCGGCCGACCTGTCCATCTTGCTCACCGAGCGGGCTCACACGCTGCGATCACACCCCGGTCAGGTCTCCTTCCCCGGTGGACGGGCCGAGCCGTTGGACCCCGACCTGACGGCGACGGCGCTGCGCGAGACCCACGAGGAGGTGGGGGTCGAGCCAGCCAGTGTCGCGGTGGCGGGCAGGCTGCCACCTCTCAGCCTGGTGGTGAGCTCGCACGACGTCTCACCCGTCCTGGGATGGTGGGCGCGGCCCGGACGGGCCTGGGCCCGGGAGCCACGAGAGGTGGCTCGCGTGCTGCAGGTGCCTGTGGCCGATCTGGCCCACCCGGCACACCGTTTCCGGGTCGGGCATCCCGGAGGCTGGGTGGGCCCGGCCTTCCAGGCCGAGGATCTCGTGGTCTGGGGGTTCACCGCGATGGTGCTGGACGGCATACTCCGCCTCGGCGGGTGGGAGCTCCCGTGGGACGAGTCAGACGTGCGTCCCGTGCCGTGAGCGCGACTCGATCTGCGCGCAGGGTCACGCCACGCTCAGATCAGTGCGGGCACACAGAGTGGAACTGGCGCGCAGAGTGGAGCGGGCATGCGGAGCGGGGCGGGCATGCGGAGTGGGGCGGGCGCGGGAAGCCTAGGCGGAGGTCTGGGTCGGCTTGACGGACGCCTTCAGCGTGGTGACCGTCTGCTGGGCGTTCTCAATGGCCCGCACCGGCTTGGGCTGGGCCTTCTTGATGTAGAGGAAGTAGCCAGCCGCCCCCAGCCCGGCAATGATCAGCAGCAGCACGCCGGAGACGATGAGCAGCGAGGCCCACATGGCCAGTCCCAGGGCGCCGATGCCCCACGCAGCAGCAAGCAGGAGCAGCCCGAGCATATAGAGCGCAAGGACGCCAGCGATCGCAAAGAACACCGCGCCCTTGCCCAGCTTGGTCACGCCGTCTGTCACTTCGGTCTTGGCGAGCTCGATCTCGCCACGGACGAGCGTGGACAGATCATTGGTCGCGTCGGACACGAGCTGTCCGATCGTCCGCTCGGGAATCTGGTTGCCGGTCGTCATGGCCCAAACACTAACGCGAGTTGGCCACTGGCACAGGTTGAGTGCCCACCAGGCGGCGGAGCGGGCGGACGGTGAGGGCACAGAGAAGGGGTGTCCACCCGACACCCCCTGTTCGTGTCGGGTGGACACCCTGTCGACTCCGGTCCCGTGACAGCCGGTGCGCGCCGCTATCCGAGGGAGTGGACCGCGGCGGCGATGTCGATGGCTTTAGTCTGCCGTGCCGATGCTCTACTGCGGCCCCACGAAGAGTAAGTTCTTCGCAAAGAAAAACTACGTCGCCAAACCCTCCTTGATCAGGTCCATCACGGAGCTGTCGGCCAGCGTGGTGACGTCACCGACTTCACGCTTCTCCGCAACGTCCCGCAGCAGCCGGCGCATGATCTTGCCGGACCTGGTCTTGGGCAGCTCAGCGACGACCAGGATCTGTCGTGGCTTGGCGATCGGGCCGATCTCCCGGGCGACGTGGTTGCGCAGTTCGGTCACGAGCTCGCCGCCCTCGCCCTCCTCGTCAGCCTCGTGCAGCGCCTCGGAGCGCAGGATGACAAAGGCCACCACGGCCTGACCGGTCATCGCGTCGGTCGCGCCGACCACGGCGGCCTCGGCGACCTTGGGGTGGCTCACCAGGGCCGACTCGATCTCCGTGGTGGACAGGCGGTGGCCTGAGACGTTCATGACGTCGTCCACCCGGCCCAGCACCCACACGTTGCCGTCCTCGTCCTTCTTGGCGCCGTCGCCCGCGAAGTAGAGACCCTTATAGCGGGACCAGTAGGTCTCCTTGTAGCGCTCCAGGTCACCCCAGATGCCGCGGAGCATGCCCGGCCAGGGGCTGCGGGCCACCAGGTAGCCCCCGGACCCGTCGGGCACCGAGTTGCCCGCCTCGTCGACCACATCGAGGTCGATGCCGGGGACCGCCAGCTGGCAGGCCCCTGGGCGGGTGGCCGTCACGCCGGGCAGCGGGCTGGCCATGATGGCGCCGGTCTCGGTCTGCCACCAGGTGTCCACGATGGGGGTGCGGTCCCCGCCGATGACCCGGCGATACCACATCCAGGCCTCGGGGTTGATTGGCTCGCCCACCGAGCCCAGCAGACGCAACGAGCTCAGGTCATGGGCGTTCGGGAACTCCTCACCCCACTTCATGCAGGCGCGGATCGCGGTCGGCGCGGTGTAGAAGACGCTCACCTTCTTGTCGGCGATGATCTCCCACCACCGGCCCTGGTGCGGGGTGTCCGGTGTGCCCTCATACATCACCTGCGTGGCGCCCAGCGCCATCGGGCCGTAGACGATGTAGCTGTGCCCGGTGACCCAGCCGATGTCGGCCGTGCACCAGTAGACGTCGCTCTCGGGGTGCACGTCGTGGACCACGTGGGAGGTGTAGGCGCACTGGGCGAGGTAGCCGGCGGTGGTGTGCAGGATGCCCTTCGGCTTCCCGGTGGTGCCGGAGGTGTAGAGGATGAACAGTGGGTGCTCGGAGTCGAACGACTCGGGGATGTGCTCGGGCTCGGCCGCCTCCAACTGCTCGTGCCACCACAGGTCACGGCCCTCGTGCCAGTCCACCTCGCTGTCGGTGCGCTTGATGACCAGGACGTGCTCGACGGTGGTCTCGCCGCTGACGGCATCGTCCACCGCCGGCTTGAGCGCCGAGGGCTTGCCACGGCGGTAGCCGCCGTCGGCGGTGATCACCACCTTGGCCTCGCCGTCGGCGATCCGGCTGCGGAGCGCATCGGCGGAGAACCCCCCGAAGACGACGGAGTGCGGCGCCCCCAGCCGGGCGCAGGCCAGCATGGCGACCACGGCCTCGGGGATCATCGGCAGGTAGATCGCCACCCGGTCGCCAGGCACGACTCCCAGGCCGCTGAGCACGTTGGCGGCGCGCTGCACCTGCTCGTGCAGCTCGGCATACGTGAAGTCTTTGGTGTCACCTGGCTCGCCGACGAAGTGCAGGGCCACCCGATCGCCATTGCCGGCCTCGACGTGCCGGTCGAGACAGTTCACCGAGGCGTTGAGGGTGCCGCCGCCGAACCACTTCGCGACCGGTGCCTCGGACCAGTCGAGCACCTCGGTGAAGTCGGTGTCCCAGGTGAGGTACTTGCGTGCCTGATCGGCCCAGAACCCCTCCCGGTCGGCCGCAGCCTGGTCGTACAGCTCCTGGGTGCCATTCGCCTGCGCGGCGAACTCGGGGGAGGGCGCAAAGGTGCGCTCCTCCTGCAGCAGGTTGGACAGGGTCTCCTCGGCCACGATGCCTCCTTGAGCGGGGTGTGTCTCCTGACAGCAAACACGCTTGCCCCGACAGAGGCAACAGCGACCCCCGCACGCGGCGACGACCGGTGCCCACCGGGGGGCAAACGGTCGTCGCTCGCGCGGTCAGCGGTTGCCCGCCGCGACCGGGCTCACCAGCGGTGGGCGACGTCGACGACCAGGCGTGCCCCGTCGCCCGGACCGTCGAGCACCATCACGCGGAAGGGCAGCCGTGCCCGCACCCCCAACCCGAGGGTCGTCTGCCCCTCGAAGTTGCCGGCCAGGGCGACCTGGCGGAAGGTCGCCCAGTCCCGCACGTTCACGAGACGGTCCGGGTCGGCCGGGGTGTAGGTCGCGGCCCCCGACGCGTCGGCGGGTGCCCGCAGGATGATCTGGAGGTCGGCCGCACCTGCTAGGGGGACGACTATGCCAGAGCCGTCCTCGTGGACGGCGTCGACATAGCGCACGTCGTAGGTCATCGATGCCGGGACGTCGTCGACGTCGACTACCAGCCGGTCGAAGCAGGGATGCTGCCCGGCGCGGACGTCCTCGACGGTGCCGGTGGTGTGGACCGTGCCATTGGACTTGGCCAGGGAGCCCCAGTAGATGCCGCAGTAGGCGCTCGCCTGCATCGTCGAGCTGACCGCGGTGTCCAACGCTCCGGTGTGGCCGGGGGTCGACGTCGGACTGGCCGCCGCCGGGAGAGCGAGGCCGAGCACCAGGGCGGCAGCGAGGCCGGCCCAGCCGCGGGGACGGATGTGGTTCATGATGCTCCTCCTCCGGGCGGGACCTGGGCCTCCCAGGTGGTTGGTCCGTGCCCGTCTCTGCCCGGTATGACGCCGCTCGCGGCCCGTAGGTTGGTGCGCCTGTGGAGCACTGCTGCGGTGGACCTACTGTGAGTCCCGTGAGTTCTGGGATCGATGTTGCCGACCAGGTCCGTTCGCTGCTGGGCCTGCCCGGCGTGGGGGACGCCGTCGACGGTGCCCGGGAGGCCTGCACCCAGCTGCGCTGGCACCAGGCGCTGCGTCGGCGGATCCCGGAGGCGGCCGCCGAGTCGCGCGTCCGGGGTGCCACCGCGACAGCTCTGCTGGAGGGTTCGGAGCCCGCCGGGTCCGAGGGCACCGTCCGGCTGGTGCGTGATCTCGTCCGGGGGGCAGCCACCTGGCCGGTGGACCCCGACCCGGTCGAGCGCGTGCTCAAGGCGTCGGTGCAGGTCACCAGCGCGACCGAGTCCGCAACGAGTGCGGCGCTGGCCAGCCCGGCCCAGCTGCTGGCCCGGCTGCACGTCGCGGCGGCGGCGGACCTGCTGCCCCCCGATCAGGTGGGCCGGCCGCGTCGCTCCGGTGAGGACTCGTCCGAGTTCGGGGACCTGGGCCCGGCAGTGCCCGCCGAGGAGGTCCCGCAGCGGCTGGAGCTGATCTATGACCTGCTCGGCGCGCTGCGGGCGGGTGGGTCTGCGCTCGTGGTGGCGGGGCTGGTGCACGCCGAGTTGGTCTCGGTGCGTCCTTTTGTGACCGGCAACGGTCTGGTCGCCCGGGCGCTGGAGCGGGTCGTGCACCGGGTCGGCGGTCTCGACCCGACGGGAGTGGCCGTGCCCGAGCTGGGGCACAGCCAGAAGGTGGGGGCCGACTACCGCGGTGCCCTCACGGCATACGGGCAGGGTGGCACCGCCGGGGTGCGGTTGTGGTTGCTGCACTGTGCCGACGCCGCCGCAACGGGCGCTCAGGCCGGCGAGCTGATCGCCGACGCCGTGCTCGCCGGACGTCTGACCTGAGGCGTAGGGCTTCCCAAAGTCCCTGATCGGGAGTAGACATGGGGTGTGCAGCAGGCGCTGACCATCTGCTGCCAGCGGTGACAACCCGGGCACCCACGCGCGGGCAGTCCACTGATGGACCGTTCGAGGTCCGGCTTGTCCGGGCCCGACAACCGAGATGCACGCACTGATCACCCGGCCCGCCACCGCCGCGGATGACGCTCCCGACAGGGAGCGTCATCCCCATGTCTGCACCGTCTGGCCAACTCACGGGTAGCCGGCCATGGTGCGGCCATGTGTTGTTTGCCGGAAGTTTGCTCAACGTGCTGGGTGTGGTGCATACTTGTGCGTACAGCGCTCCCCGCAAGGGTTGCAGCGCGGGCGTTGCAGGTCATCCCCCCCTGACCTGCAGCGTCGACGGCCCCCGCTCCCCCGCGGGGGCCGTCCCCTTTTCCGGGGCAGGTGACTCATCCACAGCTCGTGGCCGAGCCCTCGCATGTCCACAGAAAGTCCCTGGTGCACGGCCGCGAGCCGTGGTGTGCGAGACGGTCGGTCCATGGTGACAGCGCAGCAGACAGTGGCTCCAGACGGCGGATTCGTCCTCGGTGTGCTCGGTGCCTCCGGAGGTGTCGGCGCGAGCGCCCTCGCCACGGCGTGCGCGACGCGCGCCGCCCGGGCGGGCCGAGACGTCGTGCTGGTCGACGCCCGGCCGTGGAGCGGTGGCATCGACGTGCTCGCCGGCCTAGACGCCGCTCCGGGCCTGCGCTGGCCGGACCTGGCCGGAGTGCGCGGCGACGTCGACCCGCAGCGGCTGCTGGAGGAGCTGCCGGTCAGTGAGATCGGCTTCCGCTGTCTGTCCTGGGCTGCTGGAGCCCTGCAGGGGCAGGTGCCCGGGCCGGACCCCGTGCTCAGTGCGCTCAGACTCGCGGCGGCGGTCACCGTGGTCGACCTGCCCGGACCGGCCAGCGCCGGGGGCCAGGAGCCGTGGTGGGTGGCGTGCGACGAGCTCGTCCTCGTCGTGGACGCCTCCATGACGGGCCTCGGGGCTGCCATCGTGCTGGCGGAAGCCTGTTCCCCCACCGGGGTTGTGTTGCGCACGCCGACTCACCTGGCGGAGGAGGAGATCGTCACTGTGGTGGGAGCTCCCCTGCTGGCCTGTCTGGAGCACGACCGTGCCGTCACCCGCTGCCTGGAGCAGGGCGCCCCCGTTGGAGACCAACACGGTGGTCTTGCCGATGCAGCAGATCGCTTGCTGAGCGCCGTGCTGCCGGGGCTGCGTGCGGCGTGATCGGCAGGGGAGGGAGGCAGCCGGCGGTGGCGGCGGACCGGAGTCTGTCGGACAACGAGCACGTGTGGCAGCAGATCCGGGACGGCAGGTCGCCGTCGGCGCAGGTCGTCGACGGGATCGCTGAGCAGGATGCTCTGCGGCTGGGCAGTGTCGGTGTCGCGGCCCTGCGGCGTGACCTGCGTGGCGAGGTGCTCGGGGGTGGTCCGCTCGAGCCGCTGCTGGCGGACCCATCCGTGACCGACGTGCTCGTCAACGGCGTCGACGGGGTCTGGGTCGACCGTGGCGAGGGTCTGCAGTCCGAGCCGGTGCGCTTCGCAGACGCTGACGCGGTGCGGCGGCTGGCGGTGCGTCTGGCGACCCTTGCCGGTCAGCGCCTCGACGATGCCTGCCCGTGGGTGGACGGACTGCTGCCTGGGGGAGTGCGGCTGCACGGCATTCTGCCGCCACTGGTCGCCGACGCAGCCCACCTGAGCCTGCGGATCCCTCGGCGGCACAGCCCTGACCTGGCGACCCTGCAGGAGTGGGGGATGTTCGACGGTGCGGTGGCGGAGATCCTGCGCGCAGTGGTGCAGCGGCGCCTCTCGTTCGTGATCACCGGGGGGACCGGATCGGGCAAGACCACCCTGCTCGGCGCGATGCTTCAGTCCGTCGACCCGGGGGAGCGCATCGTGCTGGTGGAGGACACCCGTGAGCTGGCGGTGCGGCACCCGCACGTGGTGCGACTGCAGGCCCGGGCTGCCAACGTCGAGGGCAGGGGGGAGGTCACCCTGACGACCCTGGTCCGGCAGTCCCTGCGGATGCGCCCCGACCGCCTGGTTGTCGGTGAAGTCCGCGGCGCGGAGGTGCGCGAGATGATGAGCGCCCTCAACACCGGGCATGAGGGTGGGGCGAGCACCTTGCACGCCAACGCCATCGCGGACGTGCCGCCCAGGTTCGAGGCGCTGGGGGCGCTCGCCGGGTTGCCGACCGAGGCGGTCCATGCCCAGTTGGCCAGTGCGATCACGATGGTGATCCACCTGGCCAGGCACCAGGGGCGGCGTTCGTTGCGCGAGATCGGGCTCGTGCGGCGGGCCCCCGGAGCACGGCTCGCGGAGGTGGTGCCAGCCCTGAGTCAGGACCACGGCAGAGGATCGGGCTGGCCCGAGCTGTGCGGGTTGCTCGGTCTGGGACCTGAGGGCTGAGCCATGAGCCTCATGGTCGCCCTCCTCGCCGCCCTCGTGGTGCTGGCCGCTCCGCCAGGTCGGGCGGAGAGCGCGTTGCGGGCGCGGCTGCAGGTCTGCGCCATGGACCTCGCCGTGGACCAGCGGTCCGGCTGGCGCAGGCCGTTGCTCGCCGTGGCCACCCGGCTGGGACTCGGCAGGCACCGTGCTGGGCCCGCGTCCGACGCGTGGCTACCAGTGCTTGATCAACTGGCGGCGTCTCTGCGGGCCGGGCTCCCACCGACAGATGCGCTGGCCCTGACCACCAAGGACTCCGGCCGCGACGTCCGGCGCACGCTCGAATCAGTCCTGGATGCCGCACGGGAGGGGCGGCAGTGCGCGCCGGCGTGGGCCCGGGCGGCGCGGGCAACGGGCCGGCTGGAGCTCCAGCTGCTGGCCAGGTCCTGGGCCATCAGCGAGCAACTGGGCGCACCTCTGGCCGACGCTGTGGACAGCACGGCCCGGTCAGCGCGCTCGCAGACCGAGCTGTCCAGTCGGCTCGCAACGGCGACTGCCGGGGCCAGGACGACCGCCACCATCCTGAGTCTGCTGCCGGTGGCAGGGGTCGGCGTGGCCCTCCTCATGGGGATCGGGCCGGTCGACCTCTACGGCTCTCCCACAGCAGTGGTGAGTCTTGCCGTCGGGCTCCTGCTCATCGCTGCGGGTCGGGTCGTGGTCAACGGCATGGTCGACCGTGTCACGGACCAGCGATGACCTGGTCGCTGCTTCCCGCAGCTCTGGTCGCCCTCGCGGTGCTGGTCTGGCCGACCCGGCAACGGGCGCCAGCTTTTGTGCCGGGGCCGGATGGTGGGGGCGTCGCCGGTGCTACAGGGGCACGTGTGCTCCGAGCTGCGGCGCCTTGGCGACGCAGCCAGGTCGAGCCAGAGCTTGCCGTGCCTGACGTGCTTGACCTGGTGGCGCTCGCGCTGGACGCCGGAGCGAGCACGACCGCTGCGTTGCGTGCTGCTGCAGACCGCCTGCCCGGCCGCGGTGGCACGGAGCTGCGGGCGGTGGCGGCTGCCCTCGAGTGGGGGATTGGAGACGAGGCTGCCTGGTCCGCAGCTCCGCACCGCTGGGAGCCGGCGGGTCGTGCCCTGCGGCTCGCCTCCCATGCCGGGGTGCCGCCAGCAGGTCTGCTCCGGCGTGCCGCCGAGGACGCGCGCCGCGAACGGCTCCACGCGGTCGAGGCCGCGACGGCCCGCCTTGGGGTGCGGCTCGTGCTGCCGCTGGGTCTGGCCTTCCTCCCCGCCTTTGTGCTCACGGCCGTCGTGCCGGTGGTCCTGGCCCTGGCTGGTCAGTTGCTCGGCGGCTCGGGACAGCTGCTTCCCTGAGGCCACGCAGTGCCTACAGCATGACCCCCGGGTTGAGCAGCCCATCTGGATCGAGAGCGTTCTTGATGGCGGCGGTCATCTGCATCACGTCGGACCCGACCTGGTCCGGCAACCAGGCCTTCTTCAACCGCCCCACACCGTGCTCGCCGGTGATAGTTCCCCCCAGCGAGATGGCCAGGTCCATGATCTGACCAAAAGCGCGATGTGCCCGCTCGCGCTGCGCGGCGTCGGTGGGGTCGAAGGCGATGAGCGGATGGGTGTTGCCGTCGCCGGCGTGGGCGATCACCGCGATGGTCACGTCCTCGGCAGCCGCGATCGCTGCCACCCCGTCGATCAGGTCCGGCAGTGCTGGCAGCGGGACCCCGACATCCTCGAGGAGCAATGATCCCAACTTCTCGACCGCCGGGATCGCCGCTCGGCGGGCTGCGGCGAAGGCCTCGCCCTCAACGGGATCGTCCGTGCTGAAGCACTCCGCAGCGCCGTGGGCGGTGAACGCCTCCTGGATCAGCTCCACTTCGGCGCGGCCTGCGGCCCCGGGCGCGTCGGACTGCGCGAGCAGCAGGGCCTCGGCCTCGCGTGGCAGCCCCATCCGCAGGTGGTCCTCGACGGCGTTGAGGGTGACCTTGTCCATGAACTCCAGCAACGCAGGCCGGATGCGGTCGGTCACGGCCAGCACCGCGCGACTGGCGTGGCTGACCGACGGAAAGGTGCCGACCACGGTGCTGGCCGGTGGTTGGGCCGGCAACAGCCGCAGGGTGATCTCAGTGATGACGCCGAGCACCCCCTCGCTGCCCACAAACAACTTGGTGAGCGAGAGTCCTGCCGAGTCCTTGATCTGTCGTCCACCGAGTCGGACCGCACGACCGTCCGCGAGGACGACCTGCAGGCCCAGAACGTAGTCGCCGGTGACGCCATACTTGACGCAGCACAGGCCCCCGGCGTTGGTGGCCACGTTGCCGCCGATCGAGCAGATCTCGAACGACGAGGGATCCGGCGGATACCAGAGCCCATGCTGTGCCGCGGCGACCTTGACCTCGGAGTTCATCAGACCGGGCTGCACCGTCGCAGTTCGGGTGGGCAGGTCGATGTGCAGCGCCCGCATGCGCTCGGTGGACAGCATCAAGGCTCCGTCGACCGCTGTCGAGCCACCGGACAAGCTGGTGCCTGCTCCACGGGTGACGAGCTTGACGCCATGGGCGGCGCACCAGCGCACTGTCTCCTGGACCTCATCCGTGCTGGTCGGACGGACCAGCGCCAGCGGTGTCCCGGCATCCGGGTCCAGTGCGCGGTCCTGCCGATAGGTAGCCAGGGTGTCGGCATGAGTCACCACCGATCCCGGAGGCAGTGCGCGGATCAGGTCGGAGAGGGGAGAGCCAGGAGCCATGGCCCAACAGTAGGGGCCTGGCGGGACCTAAGGTCAGCCTGTGCTTGCTTGCCGGATCTCGTGATGTGGAGGAGATTAGACAGTGTTGGCCGCAGGTTCACCAGGCGGCCAGTCCACTGCTTAGGAGGCACGATGACCACTACCCACACTGCCGACGCGCTGGCCACCTCGTCCGAGGTCGCTGCCGGCGCAGCACAGTTGCTGTCGCCCGTCGTGATCGACCTGGAGGCGCTTGTCGTCGATGGCAAGCAGGCGCACTGGCACGTGCGCGGGCCGAACTTCGTGGGCGTTCACGAGTTGCTGGACCAGGTTGTCGCCCACGCGCAGGACTTCGCTGACACCGCGGCCGAGCGCATCGTCGCCATGGGCCTGCCCCTCGACGCCCGTATCGAGACCGTGGCCGCCAAGAACACCCTGCCGACGCTGACCGAGGGATTCATCTCGTCGGATGAGTTGATCCCGCAGGTCATCGCTCAGCTCGACGCCGTTATCGCAACCACACGCGAGGCCATCAAGGGCCTGGACGAGGTTGACTTGTCCAGCCAGGACGTGGCCATCGCGATCGAGCAGGGCCTGGTCAAGGACCGGTGGTTCCTCCAGGCGCACCTCGCCAACTGAGACCTACCGGGCAGCCCGTGACCGGGTGCTGCGTCCAGAGTCGACGTGCCGCGGGCCGTCGGAATGGTCGCGGCACCCGTCACGGGCTCTGCTGGCCCCACGCAGCTGAGCCCGTTGCTCGCCCCTCGTTTCGAGATATGGTTAGGCTAACCTACACTCGCAAGTGTGAGCCGTCGTCGAGGTCCTTCCCTGAAGGTGTGCATCTTCGCTGACACCTGCGACCTCGTCGCCGCGCAGCAGGTGCTGCTCGCGCTTCCGGCTGATGCGTACGGACAGGTTTACATTGCCGACGACGCCCTCCCGGTGTGCGGCCCGGAGCGGGTGCAGATCAACCGGGTGAGGACGCGACCGGGCGTGTGCGCCCTGGCCGAGGCCATGTCAGGGTGGGCCGCTGAGTGGCTCCCGGAGGGCATCGATGCGGTGAGCGACACCCCGACGGTCTGGGTCCTCCCGGGTGCTAGCGCCGCCCTCGCCGCTGCGGACCACGAGTGCGTCACGCGGCTGATCACGGCGTTGCCGAGCAGCCAGCTGATCCACGGCTAGCGCTCCGCGCCACAACGGCTGGAGACGACTCTTCAAACAGCACAAGGGCCACGTTCTGTCTCAGCAGGACGGGGTCCTTGTCGTGCTCGAAGGGGCCACCTGGGCCCGGTTCACTTGTGCACAACAGATCTCGGTCACCTGCCTTGTCCACAGATCCGTCAGCGCTCTGGTGGGCACCGGCACCATCTCGGCAGCCTCGTCCAAAGGGAACATCCAGTTCCCGTGAGGGATGGAGGCACATGATGAGGACATCACTGGACCGGCGTCACGGCTGGCGGCGACTGAGCAGGCAGCTGTCGGCGGCGCGAGAGGCGGGGATGACCACGGCGGAGTATGCCGTGGGCACCATGGCTCCATGTTGGTCAGCATGCTCCCGTTCTGGCCTGCGATTATGATGGCTACGAGGCGAGGACCACCTCAGCCAGCCTAGCGGCGTCGGGTCGTCGTCATGGCGGACGTCGCGGTCCTGCACGCCCACGGCTGGTAGCCCAGCCCAGTTTATGAGCGCCTCGGTGCGGGAGTCACCGCCGTGCTTTGCGAGCCGCTGATCCTTGAGGGCAGGTCGACAGCACTATCGGAAACGCGTGACGGTCTCAAGATGCTCGAGCCCCCCCTTCAGTGCCTCCCGGGCCGGCGGCACTTTCCACCGTGTCGCCCGGTGGGCCAAGTCAAGTCTCCGCCTTCACCCACCCGTACCTGCCTCGAACTCCAAACGCGGACGCTCCACCACCTTCCGGGCATCAGCAAGCGCCTCATCCGGCACGGGACAGCTGTTGCAGATGAAGGCAAAGTCGACGACTCACGAACTCTTGCCGTTGTCAGTCCTGTTGACCCCTCTGGGGAGTTCATATCAGACGAGGAAATTGACAAGATCTACCCTGGAGGGTCGCAATTTCTTGAGCATGCGACCTTCATTGAAGGGCTACAGGAATTGGAGGCATCACCCATACCCCGGAAAGTAGCCGCAGCGGGATCTATTGCAGGATACACATACATTCTACCCGAAGGGCAGTTAACCCTACCAAGCTCCGCGGCGATAGAAGCTGCCGCGTCCACGTCCGAGGGTGAGGTTAGCGGAACCGTGGGCTCGGAGGCGGGAATGGAGCCTAACATCTCAGTGCGGCTCAAGGGCAGCCGTGTTGCGATCGGTTTCAACACTACTGAGCAACAGATGCTGGGTAGCGGTGCGGCTGCTGCACTCACGGTAGCCATCTGTGCCTTTCCATTTGTCGGATGGCTAGCTTGCGGTGTTGCCTCGGTTGCAGTTGCGGTAGGGACAGCGTACGTGCTTAGGAATGGAATATGCTCGTCCGGGCGAACGCTCTGGTGGTATGACGTCAAGGGCGGTTCGACTATCCAGTGCCGATCCTCGCGTCCATTCTGAAGCACCGTCGGATCAAGCCTCAGGGGCTGGCACGGCACTCCGCTCGCCAGCCCCTGAGGCTTAGCGGAAGATTGCGGAACGACCGCCTCGATGCGATACGTCAACCCGACCACCTCCCAATATGCGCGCCACGACAGGTGGCCCGGCGAGTCGGCTAGCCAGGCAATCTTATTCCTGATCAGTCTTTAGTGTGAACAAATCCAAAATCTCTACGTCGAATGTCCGGGCCAGGCGGATGGCCAGTGGAAGACTCGGGTCGAAGCGCCCACGCTCAATTGCATTTATGGTTTGTCGTGAGACGCCCACGGACTGTGCCAATTGCTCTTGCGTTAAGGAGCGCTTCCGCCTGAAGTGTCCTACTCGGTTATCAACTTCACCCACGAAATCCTCCGCGCTTAACTGCGAAACGGATCCAGAAGGATGCTGTTATTAGAACCAGGTAGACAAATGTTGTGAGCCACGATGGAATAGATGGCGCGAGGGCGCTGATGCAGAATAGCACAGAGCCAAGGATGATGCAGTCCATATAGGAGCCCGCTCTTGCTTCCAGTCCAAGGCGAAACTCGATGCTGTCGGCTTCTTGTGAACGGTCGGCGCGGGCCTTGTTCTCTGTTGCCCTTTTCGTGAGAAGGCCAAGCAGCAAAACCGCCACCACCGCGATGGCGCCAATCATTACTGGGCTACCGTCGCCCGTCGAATAGTCAATGTCGAGTGCAGGCATACCGAACGTTCCCTCCAGTGCACATAGTTCAGCGTCTCGCCGCTTGTGGAATCCGTGACGGCGAACCTACATACCGAGGTGATCGATGTCAAGTGAACTTTCCAGAGCGGTGTACTAGGGCTTGTGGCTGCCTCGGTGCGGGAGTCACCGCCGTGCTTTGCGAGCCGCTGATCCTTGAGGGCAGGTCGACAGCACTATCGGAAACGCGTGACGGTCTCAAGATGCTCGAGCCGGACGAGGCGCTGGCTGATGCCCGGAAGGTGGTGGAGCGTCGGCGTTTGGAGTTTGAGGCAGGTACGGGTGGGTGAAGGCGGAGACTTGCTTTGGCTCGGCACCGCGAGGGTGTTCTTGACCTCTGCGGGGCTTCGGGTGAGCGAGATCCAGGTGGTCGGCAGTGTGGCCTGTGGGACGGACGGATACGGAGGCCTGAACCTGGAGTATTCACGGCGGGGTTGTGAGTGTGGGGAGGTGAGCGCGTCAAGGGCGGTTCGGGGGACGATGCCCCGACGGTGTGGGTGCTCCCGGCGCTACGACTGTTCTGTCTGCCACGGGCCACGAGTGTGTGACCCAGACCCGGCTCATCACTGCCGTGCCGAGCAGCCAGTTGATCCACGGCTGACCCACACCGTCAGCGGCCTGCCTTTCGTGTTAGCCCCGATCCGCCTTCTGGCGGGCCGGGGCTCAGCTGTGTGCACAGCGCGTGAGCCCATCGCCGTTTGTCCACAGATTCCCCGAGGGCCTGTCGAGGGACCAGCGCCCTGGATGAGTCTCGCCTAAAGGGAACAACCGGTTCCCCTCAGGGATGGAGGCAACAATGAGGAAGTCAGTGGAGCGGCGTCACGGGTGGCGCCGGCTGAGCGAGTCGCTGTCGGCCGCACGGGAAGCGGGGATGACAACGGCGGAGTACGCCGTCGGCACGATGGCGGCATGTTGGTCAGCGTACTCCCGTTCTGACCTGCGGGTTTGATGTCTACGAGGTGAGGAGAAGCGCGATGTCGGAGCAGGATCTGCTGGCCCGAGCCGACCGGATGCTGGAGACCGCTAGAAGCGTCCGCCAAACAGACCCGTCCGCCGCAGTCAGCCTGTCCGCGTCGGTCGTCGTCATGGCGCACGTCGCCGTTCTGCACGCCCACGGTCAGCAGCCGATTCCAGCTGATGAGCGCCGCCTTGGTGCAGAAGTCACCGAGTTGCTGGGTGGGTCTCTGGTCCCCGCAGACAGACTGACGGAACTACTGGATGTGCGCGACGGGCTCGGGACGGTCAACCCGGATGAGGCCCTGGCTGACGCCGGACGCGCCGTGGAACGTGCTCGTGGGGCAATCGAGGCCCAGTCGAGTTGCTGAGCGGGTGGGTTACGGTCGGGTGGTGCCTCAGCAGCCCCAGCCGACGGTCGCTTCTGGACGACCCGACCTCGCCGCTGAGTGGAGTCCCGCCAACGAGTTCACCGCCGACCAGGTGACGTTGGGGTCCAACCGGCGCGTCGAGTGGACCTGCTCGGCCTGCCGCCACGTCTGGACGTCGACGGTCGGCAACAGGGTCTACCGGAAGGCGGGCTGCCCACATTGTGCACGGTCGAGTAGGCCCGGCCCGTCGATAGTCGAGACCCATCCGCTGCTGATCGTCGAGTGGGACCGTGAGCGTAACGACCTGACTCCGGACCAGGTCAGCGCTAGCAGCACCGAGCGGGTTTGGTGGCGGTGCCCGGAGTGCGACCACAGCTGGCAGACGCAGGTGGTGAGCCGGACGAGTAAAGGGTCGAAGTGTCCGAAGTGCGCACGGGCCCGGATTCAAGGCCGAGCGCGACGTCGGTCAGGGTGACGGTCAGTCATCCACCGAGACCGGGCGGGCTGGGTACTACAGGCGCGGCGGCGATGGTTGACCAACAGACATCACGGCCGGTTGGTCATGCGCACGCCAGTTCTAGCCTGCGGCGATGGCTGAGTCCGACGTCACTTCCTGGCACTATGCCCGCATGACTGCTGGCGATGTCGAAGGGACTTCTGCGAACGAGGTCGAGCGTTGGGCCCTGCGGCTGCGTGAATGCGCCGAAGCTGGAGTCGTCCTTGACCTTGCGAAGCTTGATGGTGCGCCCGACCTTCCACATCCTTTGGTTGCCTCGCCGCACCTGCCCGATGGGTGGAAGTTGCCGATTGTCAGTTCGTATCCGGCGGGTGCACGTATCCCGGCGGAGTCAATACGGCGTGTTCTGCTCGACCCGGACCTCGTCGTGGACCCCCGCGGCCTGCGGATCCACGGGGCTGTGATTGCTGGCGTCCTCGATCTCGCGCGTGTCACTATCCGGTTTCCCCTGTGTATCACCTACAGCCACTTCGAGAGTCCGCCGACTCTTGAAGCTATGACTCTTCCGCACCTAAGCCTGACGGGTGGCTGCGTGCCAAGACTGCGCTTGGACAAGGTCGAAGTGACGAGAAGCGACCTCGGAGCGTCTCACCTCAGCGCGACTGGTGGGGTGCAGGCGCTCGGGATGCGTGTTCATGGTCAACTGATCCTGCAGGGTGCGGCGCTGGGTAGTGGTGGCGAGGGGTACGCGCTGGCTCTGGATGGGGCGCAGGTCGCCGGTGGCGTGTTCGCACCTGATCTGAAGGCCACCGGTGAGGTGCGGGCCCTCGGGATGCGAGTGGGGCGCCAACTGAACCTTGAGGGTGCGGTGCTGGGCAACAGTGCCGGCGGGAGCGCGCTGAACCTGGAGCGGGCGCAGGTCGCCGGTGGCGTGTTCGCGCAGGGTCTGAAGGCCACCGGTGAGGTGCGGGCCCTCGGGATGCGTGTTCATGGTCAACTGATCCTGCAGGGTGCGGTGCTGGACAACGGTGGCGACGGGAGTGCGCTGAACCTGGAGCGGGCGCAGGTCGCCGATGGCGTGTTCGCACCTGAGCTGAAGGCCACCGGTGAGGTGCGAGGTCTCGGGATGCGCGTGGAGGGCCAACTGAACCTGCAGGGTGCGGTGTTGGACAACGGTGGCGAGGGGTACGCATTGGCTCTGGATGGGGGGGAAGTCGCCGGTGGCGTGTTCGCGCAGGGTCTGAAGGCGGTCGGTGGGGTGCGGGCCCTCGAGATGCGAATGGGGAGCCAACTGCACCTGCAGGGTGCGGTGTTGGACAACGGTGGCGAGGGGTACGCACTGGCTCTGGATGGGGGGGAAGTCGCCGGTGGCGTGTTCGCGCAGGGTCTGAAAGCGGTCGGTGGGGTGCGGGGTCTCGGGATGCGCGTGGAGGGCCAACTGGATCTAGAGGAGGCAGCGCTGGACAATGATGGCGAGGGATATGCGCTGAACCTGGCGGGAGCGCAAGTCTCGGAGTTATTCTTGAGCCCGGCACGCGAGGCTTGGGGTGGGCTGGTTAATCTCACGAACGCCGACCTGCGATCGCTGACTGTCGGCTATGCGGAGGGCATGGACCACTGGCCAACATTGACGGCTGCGGGGTGGACATTGGGGGAAGTGCACGGACCGCTGCGCAACGACCCCAAGGCTTTTGTGCGGTGGCTGTCGAGCAGTCCTGAGTTCTCGGCGCAGCCCTGGGCGGAGGTCGCTGCGTTTTACGACCGCGCCGGACAGCCTGGTCACGCGCGGCTGGTACGGGTCGAGATGGAAAAGCGGGCAACGAAGAGGTTGAAGGCCCCGGCACGGTGGCTGCGTCAAGTCTTCTACGGAGGGACCGTCCGGTACGGCTACCACCCGTTCTGGGCGTTGGCTTGGCTGTTCGGTGTAGGTATTGCGGCCTACGTGGTAACGCTCATTGCCCCGGACAGCGCCTTCATCCTTACGGTCGACCCAGCGGCGGTGGCGGGAGCCACGGGTCCCAACCCTCTGGTGGTGGCGCTTGAGACGATGCTTCCTGGGGCTGCCACGGCGACCAACAACGTGTGGGCGCCGGCTGCGGTTTGGATACAGGTCGTTCTCACCTTGTTGAAGACGGCAAGCTGGCTGTTGGCGGTTCTCTTCGTGGCTGGCATCACTGGACTCCTGCGGAAGCGTAACTGACCCGCAGACTGCATCCTGCCTGCGACTGCGCGGCTGGTCAGTTGCCGATCGAGCGGGCGGCGATCTGCAAGCGGACATCGTGGCGCAGTTCGGGATCCACAACCTTGTGGAGCCCAAGCTCGGTGATCCGCCCGTCCTGTGGGTGCCAGGCCCGGTGAGCATCAACGCGGCCGAGGAGCGGGTCCAGGGCGTCGATCGTCGGCTTCCACAGGTTCATCCAGTTGCGCCGAGGCCCAACGGTGAAGACGATCTGCAGCGCGACGGGACCTGGGGGCAGCAGTTCGGCGTCGGCCACGAACTCCCGGACCTGGACCTTGTAGGCAACCGTGTCGGCCGAGGCAGTCGTGGATCCGGACCAGACCTGCCAGTCGGGCGCGGGTGTGGGCGCTGCAGGCGCGACGGTGATGGTCGACGAGCCGCCTTCGTGCTTGGTGCCCCAAACGCTGACGAGCTGCCCGTTGTCGAGAGCGCCAGCGATCGGGAGCAGATAGTTGTCCAGGTCGGCACTGTGCGTGAGCTGCTGGGGTGGGCTGATAGCGACGTTGAGATGAAGAGCCCACGGCTGACTGGGGATGCGGCCGACCAGGACCTCGCGCGTGTCATCCAGGTAACGGCGCAACCTGAGCTGGTCGGGATGGGTCGAGCGATTCCAGCTCGCGGGTCGTGGCGCAGTCTGCAGGACGTGTGCCGGTCCATCCGGCATCGAGAACCAGGTCACGACCGCGACAGTACCGCGACGGTGCCGCTGGCTGACTTGGCAGCCCACTGGCCGATCGTGGTGGTGCCCAGCTCGGTCATCTGCTCGGGCACCTGGACATCGACTATGAGTACACGCCGCTGACTACTGCCCCGCTCGGTTCACTCAACGTCTGTGGGCGAGTCCTCAGGATCCTCAGGCGGCCAACCGCGGAACGGCTTGCCGTCGCTCGTGATGGACGCTGACCCCACCAGGATTGGTTCCCTGAGTCCCGTGATCCGTGCACCCTCTGCCGGATGCGGGCTATCGAAGTGAACTCTCACATCGCTGAACCTCGCCTGATCGAAGTTGGTGCGCCCGGAAAAGGTCGCGTCGACGACGTAGGTGTGTCCGGAGAAGGTTGCCCCTCCGAAGTCCGTTTGTCCGGAGAAGGTTGCAAGGTCGAAGTTTGTGTCTCCGGAGAAGCGTGCGAGGCCGAAGTTGGTGTGTCCGGAGAAGGTTGCCTCCTTGAAGTCGGTGCCTCCGGAGAAGGTTGCCTCCTTGAAGTCGGTGTCTCCGGAGAAGCGTGCGAGGCCGAAGTTGGTGTGTCCGGAGAAGGTTGCAAGGTCGAAGTTGGTGTGTCCGGAGAAGGTTGCGAGGCCGAAGTCGGTCCTTCCGGAGAAGATTGTTCCGCTAAAGTTGATGTGTCCGGGGAAGGCCATGGCAGTGAATTTTGCGTTGTGAAGGTGTGCGCCGGCGAAGTCGAAGTCGAGATCTGCCCACGCACCCATGCTGTCACTGCGAATCTTCCCCGTGATGCGTCCAACCAGGCTCTCCTGCACCGGGGACATGCCGAGGTGGCTGCGGATGACGGTCACGATCGTCTCGCGGACCTGCTGATCAAAGGGCCGTGCAGCGATCCCTCGGTGGATCGCCACGGTTTTGCCGTCAGCGAAGGTGTGGGTCGTGTCGATAGACCCGCTCGCCAGGGTGTTGCTCTCTGGATCGAACGGCAACCGCAGATACCCACAGAGGACATCCACGCACTGCTGAGCTCGGGTGGGGTAGTCGTCGGCCAACGCCGCCATCGCGTAGACGCCGGCGATTCTCTCTGCCGGGGGGTCGCCGCCAAGCTGGGATGCCGCTGCCCGGAATCGCTCGGTGAAGGCTGATGTGAGCTCCCGGCGTGCGACCTGTTCCGATAACCCCTGCTTGCGCACACCTACGACGAGGGCCACAACGGCGCCCGCAGCGGTTGCTGTCGCGAACGCCGCGGTTGCCGCCTGAGCCCGCGAGAAGGGCTCGTCGTCGATCCCCAGGTACTGCTTGACGAGCCAGTAGGCGCCAACGATGACCCCAGCGCCGAGAGCCAGGGCGATCAGCACCGAGACGACGAGCGGCACGAACAGGACGCCCTGAAGCCTCGGGTCTCGGGGCGTGTGGGGCTGTGTCATGGGCGTATTAGATCATCGAAGCGGTTACGGGGACGGGCGGCATGTGACTGGGCTCCGTGCCCCCTGTGCCTACGACTTCGGAGTGGCTGCCTGGACTCTGTTGGGCGGTTCGCCGCGCTGAATCGGGGTCCCCGGACCTCTCCGGGGACCCCTCGAGCGCTGCGCCCGTTTTCACGACCGGAGAACGACCGCGATGAGCAGGATGACTACAGCCAGCAGTGCCAGTGAACCGTCCATAACGCTCACCCCTTTCAGTCTCTCAGTAGGGACGGGTTACCTGACGAGGTAGCGACGTCGACATGCTGGAGACAGTTCGGTCGGGTCCTAGGACCCTGGGGGTGGGAGCAGCGCTCGTGCGCGCGACTCTATCGCCAGCTGACGTCAAGGCGCTAGCCCCGTTACGCGTAGGTGCAGTGTCCCGGGGACGGTGATTGCACCCTGTCCAGAACCGGTCGGTTGGGCGACGTGGACCTGGCCCGGAAACAGGTGGCACAGGTATAGGGAACCGCCGAGTTTTGAGACGTCCGATACGGGTAAGCCTTTGATTTCTCACAACTCACTGAGTTCTGCTACACTGAATTCAGCATAGGGCGATAGACACGAAACCGCAGATGACACGCAACGCACAGCCCGACGACCAGCAAGTACACCCAACGAACTAGGAGAACCAGATGTACCTTTCGACTCTCTGGCAGTACGCCCCGACCGGCGAGACCAGCTTCGTGGAGACCGACTTCGATGAGGCATACGGAGACGGCTGCTACGAAGCTGGTGTGACTCGCATCGAGGTCACCGCCGACGACCCGCGGTGGGTCGAAGCCGTCCAGCGTGAGCACAAGCGGCTGGGTGAGCGAACCAACCGTCACGCAACCATCTTCGTCGCCAGCTCATACGAGAACGCCGCCCGCACGGAGTACGACGACTGGATGAGCGCCAGCTGCAGCCTCAGCCCCCACGGCTGCGCGGATGAGGTGGAGCCTGACGGAACGTGCTGGCAGGAGACGGCGCGTCAGGTCAGCTGCGACTCCGACGAGTGGCGGTCCGCAGTGACGAACGAGATGGCCAGCCTCAAGTTCGACGGCCTGGTCGCCGCCTGACCCAGCCAACACAGACCCGGGGCGGGTGAGAACTCGCCCCGGGTCCTGGCTCCACTGGAAGGGGAGACCAATGACTGCGACCATCACCGCACCGATCGACTACATGCCCGGCTACCTGGGCACCGACGAGGCTGACCGGCTGCTGGACCACCTGACCCAGACGACACCGTGGCAGACCAAGACCATCACCATCATGGGGCGCACCAACCCGATGCCTCGACTGATCTGCTGGGTGGGCGACGCCAACTACGTCTTCTCCGGCTCGACCCAGGAGGCACAGCCCTGGACGCCCGAGCTGGCCGACCTGCGTGACCGACTGGCGGCCGACACCGGGGCTCGCTACAACTCGGTGCTGCTCAACCTGTACCGCGGCGGGCAGGACAGCATCGCATGGCACAGCGATGACGAGCCGGAGCTGGGACCAACGCCGACTATCGCGTCTATCTCGCTAGGCAGTGTCCGTGACTTCGTGTTGCGCCGGAAGGACGGCAAGACCGTCAAGCAGTCCGTCCCGTTGGAGCACGGGTCCCTGGTCGTGATGCGAGACGACAGCCAGTCCGCTTGGCAGCACAGCGTTCCGAAGCGGGCCCGGGTCAGTGAGCCCCGGGTCAACCTGACGTTCCGGTGGTTTGAGCCCCGATGACGCTTATCGGATACGCGAGGGTGTCCACGGAGGGTCAGGACCTCAGCACGCAGGTCCTGGCCCTCCGTGGGGCGGGCGTCGAAGACCGGCACATCTACACCGAGAAGGTGTCCGGCAAGAAGCCTCGTCCGCAGCTCGAGCAGGCGATCAGGACGCTGCGGGAGGGTGACGTTTTGGTCACCACGCGCGTTGACCGGATCGCCCGACGGCTCAGTGGGCTGGTGCAGGTCATGGAGGCCACAGAGCAGGTCGGGGCGTCACTGCGGGTGCTGGACCACGGCATCGACACCAGCACCCCGATGGGCCGAGCCATGCTGCAGGTGGGCGGGGTTTTCGCTGAAATGGAGGCTGCACTGATCGCTGCCCGCACCCAGGAGGCTCTGGCTGCTCGAGGACCGGGCCAGCGTGGTGGTCGTCCCCGTGCCCTGACCGCCAAGCAGGTCGCTGACGCCAAGACACGGATCGAGAAGGGCCAGCCAGTGAGCGAGGTCGCTGCGATCCTGGCAGTGAGCCGCGCGACGGTCTACCGGGCGGTGCGCTGATACCCGACCTGTAGCGCGGTGCTTGGCGGCTCCTTGGCCGGGCGCGCTGCGGCGGCTCATCCTGACCGCCGCCGGCCCTTGTTCTGCCTTGCCGAACTGTCCTGCCCTCTAGCCAGTGGCGTGGTGGGCGAGGATCACCTCTTCGGCCCGCTCCAGGAGGTCCTCGCTTGGCGCCGTGATGAAGTATCCGTTCCCATGCCAGTACGGGACACTCTGGCCGACCATGAACTCTCGCGCGTGCTCCTCATCGGCATAGACGTGCACTTCGATTATGTTGCTGGAAACGCCAACGGCCATGTCTTCCTCCCTGACGATGCACCTGGCCGTGCCAAAGCCGGCCATGTTGACGGACATCTCCTCGCTGCACTGGTGCTCATACTCTGGGTCGTGCAGGCCGGCATCTCTGAGGATGTCGAGAACCTCCGCGGCGTCGTCGTACGCCGGGCCAACGGCGGGCGGCATGGCACCGGCAACGTCCTCGCCAGGCGTGCTGGGATCGTCGTCACCGCCTGAGCAGCCGATGAGAAGCAGGGAAGCGGCCAATGCGCCAAGCGTGCGACCAGTGAGCCGGCGGTGGGTGGACATGGCCGAACGCTAGCGAGTGAAGAGGGTTTTTCGGGCCGACACGCTCGATAATGGCGATTCACGCGGGTGTCAGGATCTAGGGCTCGGGCTACATGGTGGAGGGTCTGCGTCAAGATCTCCCAGATCGTCCGTTCCCGGTGCCCCAAGCCAGAGACTCCTGCCTGGCAGTGGACCCCAAGAGGACCGATCAGGCTCCCAGTCTTCGGGTGGGGTAGGCGGCGGGATGTCCAGCCCACGCCGTTTGTTCCACAGTGTCCACGCCTGCTCCATGAAGGCCACGGGGATTGACCACACACCAACAAAATGTTCGGCGGGTGACTGGAGCTCGCTCTCCCACACCCAGGAACGGGCGTGGGAGGTACCTGAGGCGAGGGACCAGAAACTCAGGACGGCTGAGTCCGGCCACGCGAGTCTGTCCTTCACCGTGTGCTGCACCTTGCGAAGCAGCTCGCTCTCGGAAACGTGGCTGCCCGGGGGGCGGCCGGCCTGTCGCAGTATCTCGGCCGCTCCATCGGCCAGTCCGACGAGCTGGTCAGCCAACGTGGCGAAGACTCTCTCCCGAACGTAGGGGGTGTCACTCCACTGGTCGAGAATCTTCTGTGCGTCCCGAGCCTCCTGGTTCGCCAGTTGCGCAGCCCGCACGCGTTGCTCATCCAGGCTCTCCGGCTCCAGCACGTAGATGGCCCTGGCTGCACCCAACATGGTAGTCCGAGCCAGGGACATCTGCGGGCGATGCACCACCCCGCCCGACGTTGCCCAGTGCACATGCTCAGCGAGACCTGCATGTTCGCCCGCGCTGCCGAGGGAGCGCCACGCGAGCACCGCGGGGTTCAGCGTTCTCAGGGTCCCCTCAAGGTGCATGTCGGCAAGGTGAGCCGCGGTAGAGCTCCCCGGCGCGGCCTGGAGTGCAAGGGGAGCGAGCGGCGGGATGCCAAGGTGCGACCAGTAGGCCATGGCGCGACGGCACTGCGCGTCTACGCCGTCTATTTCTTCGTCGGAGAGCGGTGTGGGCATACCGATTAGAGGCTCGTCAGACACCCGCGGACTCCAGCGCGCGGTACAGCGTCGCCCGGCCGCACCCCAGCTCCCTCGCCACACGGGCCTTCGGGACCCCAGCGGCGACTCGGGCCTGCGCCTTGGCAACCTGCTCGGCGGCCAGCTTCGGTGCCCGTCCCCGGTAGACCCCGCGCGCCTTGGCCTTCTCGATGCCTTCGCGTTGCCGCTGCCGGATCAGTGCCCGCTCGAGCTCAGCGACAGATCCGAGTAGTTGGAGCTGGAACGTGGCGTAGGGGTCGTCCGCACCGGGTTTGAAGATCAGCCGCTCGGAGATGAACTCGACGGTGACGCCACGTCCGACCAGGTCCTGCACAGTGGTCACCAGGTCGAGCAGTGAGCGGGCCAGGCGATCCATGGACCAGACCCGGAGGGTGTCGCCGTCCCGCAGGTAGCCCATCATCTCGAGGAACGCCGGCCGGTCAGTGCTGCCGCCGGACACGTGATCCTCGAAGAGCCGCCCAACCTGCCCGACGTCCTGGCGGTCAGTCCGCTGGTCGGTGCTGCTCACCCGGACGTACGCGACAATCTGCCCCGTCATGTCTAGACCTCCCGATCAGATGTGTCTCATTGGCTCTGACCGGACCCTATTGGACGGTGGTGACACTGGCGGTCGGTGTGGATCGGCCGGGTGTACCCCAACGGACAGACACCGTCGTGGAAGACTCCCGGGAGGGCCAAGTAGTCTGCTTCCCATGTTCGGAAGTTCAGAGAGGCAGCTCAAGCGACTCGTCGAGAAGTTGGGACCTCTCTGTTCGTTCTGGGACGTCGGCCTAGTCGATATGCAGCGCGACCGAGCGGTCGTCGTCCACACGTACCCCGGAATAACCGAGACCCTTTACATGGTCATCGACGGGTTCTGGTACGCGTGGAGTTTCCTACTTGATTCCAACGGCAACCCGATTCCCGGGGGGCCTCCGCCCGCACCCCTCCACGTGGTCGGCCGCGACATCGACGAGGCAGTCTCCAGGATCGTCCTCGTCCATGTCCATACGTACAGGCAGGCGTTGGCCGCGCGGCCTGACGCCGAACACCGGGCAGTCTTTGGTGCGGAGCACTATACCGCCATGCAGGGAATGGCGCAGAGTGGTCTCCACCAGTTGACCCGCGGTGGGCGTTAGCGCCTGACACCTGGCAGGACCGTGGATGTCGCTGATCGCCCTGACTGGAGGACGGTCAGCCAGCTAAAGCCGCCTTCGATGCACAAGCCGTCCGCGCGTCCTGTACCCCGGCGGACGGGATGCCTCAGACCCACGCATACTTCGGGCATGTGGGAACAACGACTCAGAGCACTTGCTGTCCTGCCTCTGCGTAGACCGGCTCTCACCTTGGCGGTGCTCCTGGGTTCGGTCTTCGCCATCGAACTGGCCCGGCGTTTCCCTGAGGTCCTGCCTGGTGCTGCGGCGGTTGGAGAGGTCACTCGAAACGTGACCTACGCACTGATCGGCGCAACGATCTTCCACTGGCTGATCGTCGAGCTGCCCGCGAGGCGCCGTCGTCGGTCCACATACGAGTTCCATCGCCAAACTTTCCAGGTGCTTCTGACCCCTGGTCCTGGACTGCTGGACCCTTATCAGACGGCAGCCGCGGCGTTGGGGTACAAGCTTGACCCCTGGAATCAGGGCGATCTACAGCGATTAGCCTCCAAGATTGAGCAGCGGATGGAGGCCCTTATCAACGAAGGAGGAATGGATCCGAACAGGACGTTCTTCGGCCCGGACCGCGCCAACATGTTCAGGACGGTGGTCGAGCTGGCCGTCCCCCGCGCCTTGAGTGACCTGAGTTCCTCCGCTACCTACCTGGACGAAGAGGTGGCCCACGCACTTTCGCAGTTCCCTCGACAGGACGGGATGTCGGTGCTCCAGGTAACCACAAACGAGCGCGGATGTATCGCCGCGGCCCGTGACGCTCATATCGTGTGGACCTTGCTGGAGGCAGCGCGCCGGCTCTACGACGCGGGCCTCGATGTGGGGGCCTTCGACCGTGACTTCTTTCAAGCAAGGGTGACGAGAGGCGATGGGGTCGAGATCGCGCTGTCGGACGACGTGCTGACCAAACGCCCCAGGCAGGCGTAAATGCACGTGGGTCGGGGAGCTCCACTACTTTCCGGCGCGGACGTACTTCCGAAGGCAGAGCGCCGCGACTACCAGAGGCACGGCCACGATGGCCCGAACAAGGTACAGCCATGCGTTCGCCTCACCAGCTGTGCCCGTCCCGACGATGGCCCCTATCGGGCTGGCGGCGCGGTCTGCCCAGGCGGTGAAGAAGTCGCCCCAACTGCTGACCGAGGCAAGCCCGAGTCCCCAGAGCAGGAAGGTGAAGGCTAGCGAGAGCGCCAACCAACTCAGCAGTGGCGGGCCCGGTCGCTCCCCATAGCCCAAGCACCGGTAGCCGGTGAGGGCACCTCGTTCGACCCAGCCGTTTGTGGTCTCGTGTCGGAGGCGCTGTGCACACCACCCAACTTTGGTCCGCACCGACCCCGATGCGCCCTTCGTGTCGGCGAGCTCGGACAGTTTGCGCATGAACTCGGCATTGCGTCGGTCGACTTCGCCCGTCTTGCGGCTACGGCGCGGGAAGCGAAGGTCCCAGCCGGGCAGGTCCGCGGTGGACGGCTCGACCTGGTGCGCTTCATCCATCTGTACTAAGAGGGAGTGGCCCGGGAGCCCAGGTGATACGCGGAAGTTCCGGAGGTAGGCATCCTTGAAGTACTCGCCGCCAGCACCGCGTCGCGTGGGGGCTTCCAGTTTGTCGATCCGAAAACCTGTGCCGGCCCCTTCAAGAGTGGCTTGTTGGGCAGCCCGGATCACCACACCCCCACTGATACCTCTGACGACCGATCTGGGTTGAGCTACCAGCCGTGGCAACTTGCCGCCGTGCTTCTCAAAGGCCGGACCGTCAATCGCTGTCCGGACGGGAACAGTCACCTCCAGCTGCCCCGCGAAAGTCGCTTCCGTGAGCGGACCCTTGAGCGTCACCTGCACCTCGGCGCCGCCTGCCACCCTGACTGACTCCACGGTGCTGAGGCTCAGGCGGATATTGGGGTTTGGCGGCTTCTTCTTGCTTGCGCCCGCGTGGGTCACCGTCAGCGAGTGTCCTGTTGACTGGGAGTGGAGCCGCGAGATGTCGATCGTTGCGCCAGACTGAGGAAGTTCGAAGGTCGAGTCTCCTAGCAGTTCAAGGGTGTCGATCGTCAGCATCAACCGCTCGGTACTGAATGCAGCCGAACCACCTGCGCGCACAACGCCGTAGGTGCCACTGCCCAGTTCACCACCGGCCAATGTCAGAGGGCAGCTGAACGTCTCGTCCTTGCGTGGTCGGACGAAGCCCCTAGCAACAGCAATGTCTGTCTCCGCGCCACTCTCAACGGTTAGGCGAATCCCATCGGCAGCACCATCGAGTTGGACCGGGCCGTGAACTGAGCTTGCCAACGTTAGGTCCAGTAGGTGGCCGTGACCTCCACCGACGACACGGAGGGTGAGGTTGAGTGGTGTGTCGCGGATGGTGCAGTGCTCGAGCGGGGTCACGTCGACTGTTATGTACGGCTCGTCGACGACCGCGCTCAACGAGATCTCCGCTCCACCATGCCGGCCCCCCGGCAGGGCGAATCGAAGTCGAGGCCCTCGCTGCTCTGCTGAGTGGGTGACCGTCACCATGCCGGCGAACTGGTCTCTCAGCGCGTCCAACCAGTCGGGTTCCTCGGCATCGCTCATGATCTTCCTCCTCGGCCGCACTGTCTGGGTGGGAGCCTAGGGCCACCCGTCCAAGTGAGCTGGGAACAGCAGTCCCTGGCCTGGCCATCACCGCGATGGACTGCCCGAGCACCTGGGCGGTGTCGATCGCCAGGTCTCAGACAGGGGCCGTCATCACCTGCTGGATTCATAGCTCGGGGAGGGCGAGTTCGAACGCCAGCTCGCTCACTGGCGCCCGGTTTCGAACCATGCCTCGCTTGTTGGGACGATGTCAGGTGTAGTCGACCTCGCGCGGGTCCATGAGGGTGGTCATGAACTCGAATGTTTCGACCTCTTCACGGACACCGGAAGTCCCTTCCCAGCGGTAGACCTCGATCTGGACTCGCCACCGCCACTCTGCCGGGTACACCTCATCAGGTGGGATTGGCTCAAGCTCACAGATTTCGCAGTCTGCCTCGTCGTGTTCGTTGCAGGTGTAGAGGATTGGCTCGATCGCGTGTCCTGGCGTCCATAGGTAGGCCGTCGGCGGCCATTCAATCTCGTGGCTTTGGCCGTCCTCGAGGTAGCGAGCCCACTTTCGGTTGTAGGCGTCGAGGATCAGGATGCGGTGTGCCTCGGTCCACTCCAAAGGTGGCGCTACCGCGCGGTCCTCGATCGGCCCGTCGCCGGTCCAACCCTCGGGGTCAACATGACGGACGTCGAGCCCATGCGGTTGTTCGCCCAACACTGGGGCAGGGAACCCCTCTGGCAGGCCGCGGCCCAACACATGACGCATTGGAAGCACCTCTCCAGATGGGACCTCGACTCCTTCAGCCATCGACGTCGTCCTACTCTTCGCGTACCAGGTGGTGGATCAGTTCGCCGAGCATCTCGACCAGGACCTTTTCGGGTTGGCCGCCTTGGTGGATGATCTGGCTCATCTTCTCGTGCGCGGCTTGGTTCTTGAAGACGGCGAGGAGGACCTTGGTGCGCAGGGTGGGGCTTGCCAGGAACTGGCCCTTGCTGTTGTGCTCAGCCTGTTCGCGGACCTGCTCGTCACTCATGAGAGACCGGATGAGTCCTTCCAGCCAGGTCTCCTGCTGGTCGGTGCTGAAGTCCTCGCCGCCGAAGATCTCGTTGAGCCGCTCGATGACCTCCGCCAACGGGCCCTTCTTGATCTCCCGGACGGTGCCCGAACCAGCCGCAGTAACGGGGCGGACTGGTTTGGTCTCCTCGATGACCAGGTCAGAGGTGCTCTTGTGCTTCTGGGTGATGGCGACCAGATCCACGCCAGACAGGTCGGTGATCTCGCTGTGGTTGCGGACGTGGATGAGCGGCTCGAGCAGTCGGTAGGCGATCGAGCGGCGGAACGGCTCGGTGTCGCCGAACTCGACGATCTGGGACAGGAAGTCGTACAGGTTGATGAAGCTGCGCAGGTCCTTGCGGAACAGGTCCAGCTCGTCCAGGCGGGCCTTGTCCTCGCGTTGCATGGCGGTCTGATAGTCGGACCGGAAGCGGTGCACGATCGGGCCCAGCGCACCGGTGATCGCGTTGTTGCCCTTCTGGCGCACCCAGGCGTCGACGACCGCGTCCACCTCCTCGGTCGTGTACATGCCAGAGGCGTCGAGTTTGCCCTGCAAGTCGTGGATCAGGTCTGGATCGGTGACCGCGGCCAGTTCGGCGCCGGCGTAGTAGGGCTTGAACGCCTCCAGGATCTCTTCCTCGCTGTTGACGAAGTCCAGCACGTAGGTGTCGGACTTGCCTGGAAAGGTCCGGTTGAGCCGGGACAGGGTTTGCACCGCGGTCACCCCAGAGAGCTGCCGGTCCACGTACATGGCGCACAACAGGGGCTGGTCGAACCCGGTCTGGTACTTGTTCGCGACGATCATCACCTGGAAGCCGTCGGTGGCGAACGCGGCGGCCAGGTTGCCTGTGACCCCAGGGTTCATGTTGGCTTCGGTGAACGGGTTCGGTCCGGTCTCCGGGTCGTCGACGTCACCCGAGAAGGCGACGAGCGTGGACAGGCCTTTGTAGCCCATCTTGGTGATGTAGGCGTCCATCGCGGTCTTGTAGCGGACGGCGGCCTTGCGGGAGTCGGTCACCACCATGGCCTTGGCCTTGCCATCGAGCAGGTGGGCGATGTTGGCCCTGTAGTGCTCGACGATGATCTGGACCTTCTGAGCGATGTTCGTCGGGTGCAGCTTCACCCACCGGATGAGGCCCTTTGTGGCGGCGTGCTGATCGACCAACACGGTGTCGTCGTCCGGGTCGTGACCGGTCAGGACCATGTCGCCTTGTTCGACCTTGATGGCCAGTTGAAACGCGGTGTCGTAGTTCGTGAAGTTCCGCAACACGTCGAGGATGAAGTCCTCTTCGATGGCCTGCTGCATCGGGTACAGGTGGAACGAGACGGGGATCGGGTTGCCTCGCTCGTCGACGTCCTCACCGGGCCGGCCGAACAGCTGCAGCGTCTTGCCTTTCGGGGTCGCGGTGAACGCCAGGAAACTGATGTGCTCCGGTCGTGCCCGTCCCTCCATCTCGGCGGCCAGCAGGGTTTCGGTGTCTACCTCGCCGCCGTCATCCAGGTCGGCTTGCTCGCTGGGTGTCAGAACCTTCTTCAGCTTCGTTGCCGCGGAACCTGTTTGGGAGGAGTGGGCTTCGTCGGCGATGACTGCGTACCGGCGCCCGGCCAACGTGCTGTCGTCGTTCAGGAGCTCTAGGACGGCCGGGAAAGTCTGCAGCGTGACGACGATGATCTTGCGGCCACCCAGCAGGCCATGCTGCAGCAACTGGGACTTGGACGTGGCACCGTGTGCGCCCAAGGCCTTGCGGTCGATCGCCAGGACCGTGCCGGTGGTCCGCTCGATCTGCTTAACCGCGGCCTGCAACTGGTCATCCAGCACGGTCCGGTCGGTCACCACGATCACCGAGTCAAAGATCTTCTGATCGGCTTCGTCGTGCAGAGACAGCAACCGGTGCGCGGTCCAGGCGATCGTGCGCGTCTTGCCGGACCCGGCCGAGTGCTCGATCAGGTACGACTGGCCGGCACCGTTGGTCCGGGCATCGGCCAGGACCTCGGTGACTGCCTCCCACTGGTGGAATCGCGGGAAGATCAACGTCGAGGACTTCACCGGTCGGGCGTTGGCGTCCAGGTGGGTCGACGTCTCAACGTGTGCGAATCGCAGGATGATGTCCAGCCAGGTGTCCTTGTCCCACACTCGCTCCCACAGGTAGGCCGTGTCTGAACCGCCCGGGTGGCGCGGGTTCCCGGCATGGCCGTCATCACCACGGTTGAACGGCAGGAACCGGGTGTCAGGGCCTGCGAGCTTGGTGGTCATCCACACCTCGGCGTTCGACACCGCGAAGTGCACCACCGCACGAGTACCCCATCCGAACAGAGGAGAGGACCGCGGGTCTCGTCGCCGGTACTGGGCCATCGCCTCGTCGACGCTCTGGGTGAAGTCAGTCTTCAGCTCCACCGTCGCCACCGGGAGCCCATTGATGAACAGCACCATGTCGACCGTGTGGTTCCCGGCCGTGGCGAAGTGAACCTGCCGCATCACCCGAACCCGGGTCCTGCCGTACAGCTCGGCAGCCTTCGGGTTCAACGATGTCGCCGGCCGGGGATACGACATGTCCAACCGCTTCGACGTGCCGACCTTGAACCCGCCCCGCAACAGGTTCAACGTCCCACCGTCTGAGGTCAACGGGGTGTCCAGCACCTTCACGACCCGGTCCAGGATCTTGTCCTGCGCGCCGCGGGCCTCCTTCTCCGACATCGACGGCTTCACAATGCCCGCGTACGTCACAGGCTGGGTGTCCTCCAACCAGCCCAACAGATCCTCCGGGAACAGCGCCCGCCCCCGGTCATACCCGTCATCGTTCGGCGAGTACAACCACCCACGCGCGGCCAGATAGGCGCACAGTTCGTCCTCGAACGGCTTCTCGTTGTGCTGTGCCATCACGCCGCCCCTCTGCCCGTCACGTCGACTTGCCCGGTCACTGCTGCTGTGATCAACGCCGACCGACGCTCCTTCGTCAGCTCGATGAAGCGCGCCGTCTTGGCGATCACCTCGTCGTTCGTGGCAGTCTCGTGGTCCAGGTGGTTCACGATGCGTTGTTGCTCCTCAAGAGGTGGCAGCGGCACGCGCATGGCCGAGAACCTGCTTGCGCTGAAGTTTTCGATGGTCGAGCGCGTCGCTCCCACCGCAATCTGGTCTAAGTGGTCATCGCTCTGCGACCACCATCCCAGGAACCTGGGCAAGCACCGACCGGTGTCTGGCCGCAGGCGCACGAGATAGCCCGCGTACGCCATCACTTCATCGGACTGGTGCAGGTAGGACGTGCCCAGCGACCCTGACCTTGTGAATAGGAGATCGTCGCGCCGCACCAGAGACGTCCCCGCCATTTCGTAAGTGATGCCCACAGCCTTATCGGCGCTTGTGAGTGATGCCAGGGTGGCGATGTCAGTAGTACGGACGTAGCGGATGTGACCTTCGGACAACATGGCGGCCGAGAAGTCCACTCCTGCGGTGACAGGCGAGGTCGCCAGCCTTGACAACCGAACACGACCCCATCCGGACGGGAGCGCGCTGAGCTGCTGGTCTAGGGCCACTGGCCGTTCTTGACTGCCGCCCACGGTCGACGACCCCCCGACAACCATTGACGAGATCATGGCCCTCCGCCGCTCCCGCAACCGGTCGATCAGCGCGGTCTGCTTCTCGATGAGCAGGTCGATCTCCGCGGTCTCGCGGTCCAGATAGTCGGCTATTGCCCGCTGGTCGACGAGAGGAGGGCGGGGGATGGGGAAGGCAGCCACCTTCTCGGCGGTGAAGTGGGGAATCGTAGCAGTGCTGGCGACGAGTGCGATGCGACCTTCCGCCAATGCTGACTGGAGGGCGTAGTCCACGAAGGGTCCGTGGCTGAGATCCGGGAACGGTCGAACTCGGACGATCGAGTTCTGGAAACCCCACCCGGAGTGTCCGTCGCGGATCAACCCGCTTCGTCCGTATCCGGCGCCACCCTCCACGATGACCACGTCGTTGGGCTGCAGGTCGAGGGCCCGTAGCTCGCCTGGGCGGAACCACATGACCTGGTCGTCGTCGAGATGCACGACCAGTCCGTCCGGCTGAACGTGTGCAGCACGCAAGTAGGGACGCTCGACGTCTAGCTCGGACCCCGGCTGCGGTTGGAGCATCTTCCCCAGCGTCACCCGTGCCATACGTCGCACTTGAACTGCGGGGAATGTCACGCCTCAACCTTCCGCAGGAGCTGGACGATCTCGGTGGCCAGTTCGTCGAGTTCGGCGTCGATCTGCTCGAGCGGGCGGGGCGGTACGTACTTGTAGAAGATCCGGGTGAAGGGGATCTCGTAGCCGACCTTGGTCTTGGCGTGGTCGATCCAGGCGAGGGGGACGTGCGGCTTGACCTCGGTGTCGAAGTAGTCGGTGATGTCGCGGTCGAAGGGGACGATTTCGGTGTCGCGCAGGTCGGTGTCCGGTTCGGGGTCGCCGTGCTTGTCGCGGCAGATGACGGCGTCGTCGTCGTGCACACCGATCTTGGACCAGAGCACCTTGACCAGCGGCGTCGGCAGGGTGAACCCGGCGTCCTTGCTGGCCTTGCGCAGCGCGGTGACGAAGCTCGATCGGTCCATCCAGGTCTGACCACGCAGGGTCTCCAGCCCGGCCAAGAGCGCGGCACGGTTCTCTTCGGACAGCTTGTCGACCTGTTTGGTGGCGGTCACCGCGGCCAGGGCGTCGTCGGTGACCTCGAACCGCAGCTGGAGAGGCTGCTCGACGGTGATCTCGTGGTACCCAAAGTCGGCCGGTTCGAGCACCTTCGAGTACCGCTGATCGTCCTCGGTCTGCTCGTCGAAGTTGCTGTAGATCCGCAAGATGCGGGCCCGGTCAGAGTCCCCGATCTCCTTGTTCTTGGAACCGAGGTTGCGGCGCAGCTTGGTGAAGAACTCACGGGCGTCGATCAGCTGGACCTTGCCCTTACGCTCGTCGGCCTTGGCGCTGTCCAGCACCCACATGTAGGTGGCGATGCCGGTGTTGTAGAACATGTCGGTCGGTAGGGCCACGATTGCGTCGACCAGGTCGGACTCGAGTAACCAGCGGCGGATGTTTGACGGTCCGGACTCGGCGCCGCCGGTGAACAGCGGGGAGCCGTTCAGGACAATCCCGGCACGCCCTCCACCCTCAGAGGCCGGGCGCAGTTTGGTGGCGACCAGCTGCAAGAACAACATCTGGCCGTCACTGATCGCCGGAGTGCCACCCGGGAAGCGAGAGTTGTCACCGAGCTTGTCGACCTCGGCGAGCACCTGCGCCTGGGAGGCTTTCCAGTCGCCGCCGTAGGGAGGATTGGACAGGACGTAGTCGAACCGCTGGTCGTAGTGCTGAGGGTTGGCCAGCGTGTCTCCAAGAGCGATGTTGTCCGCGTCCTGGCCTTTACCGATCAGCTCGGACTTGCAGATGGCATAGGACTGGGCGTTCAGCTCCTGGCCGTACATCACCACCTGGGCCCTGTCGTTCATCTCCGTGAGCCGCTCGTCCAGGACCGAGAGCATCCCACCAGTGCCGGCCGTCGGGTCATACACGGTGCGGACCACAGACCCGGTCAGCACGTCCCCGTCCGGTTCGACAAGAAGGTCGACCAGCAGTCGGACCGCGTCACGAGGCGTGAAGTGCTCACCAGCAGTCTCGTTCGACGCGGCAGCAAACCGGCGGATCAGGTCCTCAAACATGGTGCCCATCTGGGCGTTCGTCAGAGCATCCGGGCCAAGGTCCACACGGGAGAACTTGTCCAGAACCAGGTACAGCCGGTCGCTGTTGTCCAGAGTCTCGATCTCACGGTCGAACTTGTAGGCCGCGAAGAGGTCGGCAACGTTGCCTGAGAACCCGTCCAGGTAGGCGTTCAGGTTGCCGGCCAGGTTCTCGGGCTCTTCCAGGATCGTGGCCAGCGAATAGGGGGAGGTGTTGTAGAACGTCAAACCGGTCTGGTCACGAACCAGGAGCTCGAGGGTGTCCGGACGCCCGACCTTCGCCAACTGGGTGATGGTTGCGCGGTGCGGTTCCATCACGCACTCCATCCGCCGCAAGATCGTCATCGGCAGGATCACGTCGCCGTACGAATTCGGCTTGTACACCCCACGCAACTGGTCAGCGATGCCCCAGACAAAATTGGCCAACTGAGACACGTGTGAGTCCTCCGAGCATCCTCGAGTCAGCCCCGTGCTGACCCGTTGGTGGCTACTAGATCAGAACGTGACGGTTCCCGCGACGGTGGGGTTGCGTGTCCGCCCCCTCGTTACGCTGCTGTAATGAACGACGTCGAGTTCGCTGTGTGGTTCGCTGCCGCAGCAGAAGCTGGGTGGGAGCCGTCGAGGCGTTGACCGGACTCGCTACTCTCAGCTGCATGGATGGCATCACGGCCTCGGACCGCCACGAACGCCAACTGCTCGAGCGCGTCAGTGCTGCAGCGGCCGAGCTGGAGCGGACGGAAGCGGAGGCCAACGCGGCCCGGGAGCGGCGCGATCAGGCGGTCCGTGCAGCTGTCCGGGCGGGAGTTCCCGGTGGGCTGATCGCTCAGGGCGCGGGTGTCAGTCAAGGGTTGGTGAGTCGGCTGACGAACGCGCCCCGGGGGTAGTGCTCATGCCGGGTACGTCTGCCGCGGTCTGCTGCCGAGCACGGACCAATGCGGACTGCCTTCAGGCCAGTTGGTTTGGAGCGACAGATGGTGTGCCCGATCGCGGATTGTCTGCTCGTCGACCCCGGTCACGACGAAGTAGATGGCCTGGTACAGGCTTCCTCCGCCGCACGCCAAGATCCAGTCCCTGTCGTGCCCGTCCTTCTCAGCCTTCCTCCATGCGTCAGGTGCTGCCGTATTCAGCACGTCGTGCATGGCCATTGCATCACTGGGGCTGTCCAACTCGATCAGTAGTTCGTCCATGACCTGAGTCTGACACTCCGGCTTGTGATCAGTGGCTGTGGTCAACTGATGAGGCCATGCGTCGTCGCCGGCACCCTGGTCGGTGACCCGTTCGCTGTTGGCGCGGCGCTTCTGGGCGGTTCACGGATTCGCTCGGCGTCCTGGCCTCACGAGGTCATTCCGGTTCCCGTGGGCGTGGGCCAGGTCGGCATCGCAGGATCGTGCGGATGCGGTGGCTGAAGTGGCAGGGTGTCATTCATGGCGTATCCTGGGCGGCCCTATCCGAAGGTCTTGCCGGAGTTCGAGGGGACGGCTGGTGCTCGATCGCAGACCCCAGAGATGCGTGCGCGGCTCATCGAGCACTGCGCTCGGCGGTATAGCGAGGACAGGGCGAGTTTGAGAGTGATCGCGGCGGAGACCGGGAGGTCGCAGACCGCGGTCAGGCGGGCGCTGGCTCAGGCTAGGGTGCCGTTGCGAGGGCCCGGTGCCCCGCAGATCGAAGAGAGCGAGCCCGGGTAAGTGGCCGCGGGCGGCTGGCATGGGGCTGGCTGCCGTGGTGATGCCGTCTATGGGACGCTCGGGTGGCTTGGGAGCGCCTCAGATCGGCGCGCCCGACGGCGGTCGTGGCTCGCGACTGGCCGTGAGAACTCTTGCCAGGCTTTGGCAGCGAGGGCCGGGGATTGAGTCAGCCGTCGGTCCCGTCAGCGAATGCCTGAGCGGCGGCAAAGGCGGTGTTAAGGTCGCCAGCGCGGAGTCCTTCAAGCGGGCTCCGGTGATCAAGCCGTGGTTTCGTCCCGGTCAGCCACCGCCTCGCCACGTCCGGGTTGTGCTCGGCTGTCAGCACCTCCCAGACCTGGTACGCCATATCCAGCCGGAGCTGTGACAGCTCTGGAATTGGCTCGGTGCCAGACAACCACAGGGCAGGTGTGGCGCGGCGGTTAGCCCCGGCGAGGAAGGCGACGGCTGTCTCACCAAGGGCCTCGACGAGAACAGCGAGGCGGGTCATCAGGCCAGTGTCCCAGGGTGCCCGCCGCACTGTCACGGATGTGAGCCATGGGCTGTCCCGTGAGGCCCCCGCCGAGTTCCGGCGACCGCTGGCACCCCGCTCGCAGACATCCGAGATGAGGTCCGGCCTATCGGAGCACGGTCGCCGGCGCCACCTGAGGGAAGCGAGGTGCGTACCCATCCATGCGGAAGTCCAACTGACCGCCGGGTGCAGCGATGAAGTTGGGGATGGGTGGTGGCGATCTCACCCCTCCAGGTCCGCAAGGTCGAGGTCGAGGTCATCCAAGGTGCCCAGGTCCTTCACGGCGTCCTGACCGAACCCGGGCGGCGGACCGAACTGCGGGACCAGCGTCATCTGCTCCCGCTCAGGAACACCGTGAGACCGCAGCATCGCCGCCTGCTCTGCGTGGGTCCCGGGCCACGGGGTCTGGAAGCTCACCGGGTCCGCGTAATCGAGCTCCACGATGCCCCGGCCCTTGATCGGCACCGGGTCATCGTCTGGCTCGTCACCGTCGGACCCGAGAGCACCGAACGCCCGCTCGTAGGCCACCTGGCAGGCGTCAACCTCCAGGATCGAGGTGGACAAGGTGGTCAAGTTCATCCGGCCCATCGCGATCCGCAGACCGGCGTTGGCCCGCCAGCCCGACGCCGCCGAGCCCAGAGCTTCATTCGTCCAGCGCTGGGTGCTCAGGACCAGGTGGATACCGACATACCGGGCCTCCCGCAGCAGCCGGGAGTAGAGGGCGCGGGTAGTCATGACGGCCTCAGCGTCTGTCTGTGCCCGCATCAGCTCGGCGCCGCGCAACCCCGCTGTCTGGATCTCCTGGGCGGCCGATTCCAGTTCGTCGTGCACAACACAGATCGGGTGGATTCCCTCAGTCTCGCGAACCGCTTCGGGCAGCTCATCCCAGCGGGGCGCGCCGTGCTCAAGCATGACCGCCAGGCGCCGGTCAATCTCGGCTGCCAGCTCGGTCATCACCTCGGCGACCTCGACACGGGTGGTGGCCCAGCGGGAGCAGAACGGCCTCAGGTGACGGAAGTCCAAGCCTGACTTCACTGGTTCGCACACCCGCAGGTCCCAACCGCGCAGCAGCATCCCGCACAGCATCAGCTCCAGCATCACGCTCTTGCCGCTGCCAGTCCGCCCGGTCACCATGGCCTGCGGCGTCGCTGTGAGGTCGCCCCACACCGGACGCTGCTTCTCATCATGGCCCAGGAACAGCCGGTGCCACGGTGCGGCCCTGATCTCATCCCACGGGACTGGGATATTGGGCCACGTCGGCCGCGGCTCGGAGTGCATCTCGACCCGCTGACCAACGATCCGCCGGGTCCAGCCGGGGTGGCCCACCACCTGCCGGGCGACCTCCAGCCAGAGCTCCTGGGCTTTCGCGGCAGGCATACCAGCATCCGGCCAGCGCGTCACGACCACATCGGTGACCTCGCCAGTGCCGCGCGCGCCGATCGCCAGCTCAACCTCCCACGGCTGGCAGCGCAGGCGCGTAGCGATGCGTGACCGGATTGTCTGCTGCGCCGGGGTGAGCCGTGCGAGAGTGACCGACCGCGCTGGCACGTCGGCGCCCGACAGCACCAGGCCCTGGTCAGCAACACGCACCGCCAGGGTGTCCAGGTCCTGCACCCGACAGTTCTCAGACAGGGTGCCGTCGACTTTCCCCGGCAGGGTCGGTGACGCCCACGCCGTCCGTGACTCGGCGTCCACCCGGGTGGTCACGTAGCCGGGTGCGCGACAGGCGATGAGTCCTGCGACCCGGTCCCTGTGCTCACGCGGGTGGTAGGCCTCAGGCAGTGGAATTGTCAGCTCAGACATGACTGGTCTCCAGGTCTTCGGCGGTGATCGTGACGGTCGGGGTGGGGGTGTCGTGCTCGGCCAGTGAGGTCAGCAGCCCGCCTGTCTGAGCGAGCAGTGCCCGGGTCTGCGCGGTCTCCTCACGAACCTGCACCAGGACCACGCCGTCGTGCGGGTCGGCGTACTCCACCTCATGGCTGGGGAGGTGGAGCACGACCCGCTCGGCCAGACCCGGCAGGTTCTTCACCACGTCGGCTGGCAGCGGAGGATGGACATTAACGGTGCCAGCCTTGCTGACGCTCCACCGTGCCTTAGCCGGGTCCTCAAGAGTGCTCTGTGCGACACCGAGGACAGCAGCCAGCTCACCGGCTACGGCACGCTTCCGGCGCTGCACCACTCCCTGTCCGTGACCGCTCACCAGACCGGCAACCAGGACCGCACCGGCCAGGCTCGTCCCCACCCAGGCGTGGTCGTTCATCGGCACACCGACCAGCAGCGGCACGACCGCGACAGCCAGCCCACCGGCCAGGCCGGCCAGCACCCCGGCCCCGGTGAGCGACCGTAGGGCCACCCCCTGCCAGGACGCGACAGTCCGCGCCAGGGTCCAGCCCGCGACGGCCGACACGACAGCCGCTGCCACCCACCCGGCCAGCCCGAAACCAGCCAGCCCGACCCACGCCCAGACCAGCGATGCCAGACCGACGGCGACGACCGGGGACAGACCCGCCAGGACCCGTGCCGCCAGCTTCGTTGCCGTCACGGCGGCGTACTGGCCGACGGTCCCGACCCTCAGAATCTGGCTCATCGCGCGTGTCCCGGCGGCACTCCCATGGTGGTGTGCTTCGTGCGCCAGTGTCTCGAGCGTGCGGCGCCAGGAAACCACCGTCGCAGCCAGCCACAGACCGGTCAGGATGCCAGCCACCAGCCGGGCTCGCCCCAGCTCCGCGACCGGGTCCAGCGCCTGCGCCAGGACACCCCAACCAGCCCACGCCAGTCGAGCCACAACGACCGCTGCGATAGCCAGCCGGACCGCCATTCCACGGGTCCGTCGTCCCACTCCCCTGACCCTCATTACTGCTCCTTCGTCACTGCCTGAGCTGCTGAACGTGCTGCCTTCTCCGGCCAGCCGCACATGGCCAGCCGGCGGGCCAGGGTTGCCCTGACCTGCCCACGGTCCCAGCCGCCGCCGGACCCGAGCTGTGCCCTCGCCGCCCTCACCCACTGCATCCGCTCACCGGGTTCAATGAGCAGCTTCGGGTTGCCGGTCCGGTCCACCAGCCAGTCGACCGTGGCGAGGGCCTCGGTCCTATTGAGACGGGCCTGCTCGACCCCTTCCATACGGCCCTGCTGCCTGTTGGCCAGTTCCTCCCGAGCCGCCGCTTTCCGGTTGATGGCGTCGTTGATGACGGATGCCACCGGGGCGCCCACAGACTCGGTCGCCCGGCGCTTCGACCGCGGTCCGAGCGGCCATTCCTGCCCGGCTGCATCCGTCGCCAGGTATAGCCAGCTGGCGTGGCCCTGAACCGCCGAGTAGCCCCACCGGGGACTGTCCACCGACCGCAGGATCTTGGCGACCCGGTTGCTGTCGTCACCGTCAACCAGGGCCGTCACGACCTCGTCCAGAAGCAGTGCTGTCGCCCGGTCGCCTGCACTCCTGAGCAGTCCCAGTTTGTAGACGTGAGCGTGACCCTGTCGCTGCGCGTGCACCCGGACATAGCCCCGCTCGACCAGCCTCCGCAGCGAGTCCCGCACCGTCGGAACAGGCAGGCCCAGCTCGTAGGCCACGGTGTCCCGAGACGTCTGGATCGTCGCCCAGCCAGACGTCATCGAAGCCAGCGCCAGGTGCGCTAGGACAGCCCGGTCCGTCACGCCCAACCGACCCGGCCCGAGGACCACCCCGACCAGGGCACGCGCCGCTCTGACCCGGTCGCTCACCCCCGCTTGGGAGCGTGTGATGTGCAGGCGGGCCTTGTCGGTGAGGGCTTGCATGGTGGCCCGGTTCGACAGCAGGTTGTGCACGTCTCGGTTCCCGTGACGGACGAGTTGTTTACGGATCGTGAACGCGTCGAGACCCATGGACAGACCCCGGACCAGACCGGCCAGGACGTACGCGTCTGCCCGCATCCCGTGACGTGCACGGAGCGTGGTCGACATGTCAACGTTTCCGTCTCCCATCAACCCACTGACGAAGTCAGGTGGGGATGATGTGGGGGACGAAAATGTGCTGTCCTGGTCAGACCCCGTCATCGTGTCCGTCAGCGTTGAGCTGCTGGTCATGACTGGTCACCTCCTGGTCCCTGTCGAGTTCCGTGTGCTGGACCGTGGCGGCACCGTTCCGGGCAGCCATCCAGCAGGCCACTCCGGTGGTGACGGCGACCCCGACCACGTACGCGGCAGGCCAGGTGGTCGTGAACCCGACCAGCAGGGCGATGGCCGTACCGCTGACCAGTCCGACAGCGACGTGCTCACGCAACGGCCTCAGCAGAGAGACTTCAAACCCCTTGGCCGCTGCTGCTGACACCCCGGCCACGTAGGCCGCGAGCAGCCCGCCGGCCACCGCCACAGCCCAGCGCCAGCCTCCCGGCGTGACGCTCGCAGCGGCCGCCACCAGCACTGTTCCGACCGGCAGTCCCGGCACCAGCCCGAGCAGTTCGAGCGGGGTCAACCGGCTGGCCGCACCGAGCACCCGACCGGTCGTTGTCGGCCCGTTCAGCCGTGCCCGTGCCCGGCCGTGAGATTTCCACAGCAGGGCCACCCCAGGCACCAGCAGAACCAGGGTGATACCCCATGCCACGGCCCGGGCGAACTTGCCGACCGGTGAGTCACTCAGTCTGCCTTCGAGTCGGTCTGCCAACTCTTCGCCCTTGCCCGGTGCGGCCTCGGCGAACCGGTCGGAAGTTTCGGCCAGTTCGTCCACCTTCGGGTCCAACCAATCCTTGACCCGGTCCCGGATGCGCGGCTTGTCTGTGGCCGTCGCGCCCGGCTCGGCGTCGGTCTGCTCGGCGGTCTCAAAGCAGACGCCGTCCATGTTGCAGACTTCCCGGCCCGGCCCGGTCGCCACGCCCGGCTCGGTGACCGTTGGGACCGTCTCGTCCTCCGTGGTCAGCGCCTCGGTCCGCTCGGCCTCGTCGTCGACGGTCTGCTGTGCCGCGCTCTCCTCGAAAGCCCAGGCCGGTGCCCAGCAGAGGATGCCGGGACGGCTGGGGCACTCGACGATGAGAGTGAGGTCCTTCATGTGCTCCAGGCTGGGCGGCGGCGTGCCGAACCTCGGACTGGATGCCAGGGCCGCCCAACCCAGCCTGTTGACGGCCCAACGGTCAACGGATACGACGACCTCGGTGCCCGTCTCAATCTCCCCACCGGACAGCGTGCCGACACCGTTGTAGGGCGGGGTGACTGCGGCCGGGTCGATCCTGAGGTTGGGCACGGCGGTGGGCACGGGCCGCTGAGCTGTGAGGGTGACTGTCTCCAGCTCGCCCCACAGACTGTCCGGGTCCAGGTTGGCGGTGATGATGGCTCGGGAGTCGAGCCAGCCGACCAGTCCGCGGTTCGACGTCACGACCGGCACGTAGGACGACCCAGACCCCCACAGGCTGCTGTCTCCGATGCCCTGGACGGGGTGGCCGACTGCTGCAAGCTTCGCCCCGACCGGGAGCTTGGCCAGGACCTCGCCTCGGTCGCCCGGTGCGGAGTACAGGACGATTTCGGTTCCGCCGATACTGGTCGGGGCGGTGGTCGTGGTGCCGGTGATGCCGGTGACCTCAGCCAGCGCGCGAGTGTCTGATTCGGTGATGGACAGGACTGCCGAGACCCGGGTATACGGGGTCTCGTCCTTCCACAACATGGACGTTCGCTGCACGTCGTTGCAGAGCAGCCCGGGCAGCACCTCGCCCCGGCTGAACGGCACGCTGGGCGCCGTGTGATCTGCCCATGCCGGCTGAGCCACGATGCTGTAGGTGACCACCAACTCCTGCAGCTCGGTCGGTGCGGGGTCGTGCTCGCCGGGGCAGGTGACACGCCGCCCTTCGAGGACGGTCAGACCGGTGTGCTTGTCAACGGCCGAACCCTCGATGAGGACACCGGCCAGCTCGTCGGGGATGGCCTGACCGGTGGCGACCGGGGCAGGCTCGGTGGTGTCCGCGACGGCCCCGGTGAACAGGACGGCCGCGGCCAGGGTCAGTGCTGCAATGGTCATCGGTCCAGCTCCTCGCAGGCGATGTGGTAGTCCTCCGGGTCGGCCTCGAAGTCCGCGTCGAGTGACCACGCGGGGAAGGTGACGGTGTCGGCTTCCTTGCCGTCGACGACCAGCACGCCAGGCCACATCCACGGGGTGTGGTCCGTTGGGGTCATGGCCTCGTTGATGCGGATGACGTCACCGGCCGACAGCTCGACCTCGGTGCCCTCACGGCAGGCGGTGGTGTCGGTGGTGACAGTGACGTCCCGAGTGTCCGGCTCGTCCGGCACACAGCCGCCCAGGACGGCGACCGCGATGACTGCCAGGGCGGCCGCCCCCGGAATGAACGGTGTGATCCTCATGGCCCCTCTCCTTGCCTCTTGGACCCAAGACCGCATGATCTACTAGGTAGATTAAGTCTACCATGTAGATCACTAGATAGACTGCAGCCGTGCCAGCACATGAGATCGCCTCTGCCAAGGAGCTCCGCGCCGCCACACGACGCCTCGCCGCCCTGGAGGAGCAACGACTCGCGGCGCGGAGTAGGCACGATGCCGCGCTGGCCGAGTTCCTGCAGAACGGCGGGACCTGGGTGGAGGCCATGGAACTGGCCGGACTCTCCCGCCGGGGGATCCAACTGGCCCTCCAGCGTGTAAGAACCGGTGACGGAGAATCCTCGTCGTGAGTGTGCAGGTCAAGGCGCAACGCCTGTAGGGGCGTGCCGGCATCCGATCCGATCTATGGTGTGGCATGACCGATGCAGAGGCGTCCTTGACGTTCGAGCAGGCCCACGAGCAGATCACCCTCATCCTGGAGGACATGATCGGCGGTCCACCCACGGCCTGGGTGCTGACCTGGGCCGCTGAAGGTGAGGTGGGGATGGATACCGGCGTCCTCCACGAAGGCAACTTGCTCGCCAGGGCGGGCCTGCTCCAGCTGGCCTCGCACCACGTAGCGACCGAGCGAGACGCCGACGATGCTGGGGCGCTCGTCTGGCTGGCAGATGGCGCCGGGGGTGGCGGCTGAAGGCCGGCTCGCTTGGTTGTAGTGGTCGATGGGCTCGCGGACCGGGCTGCGGACCGGGTGTGGGTGGCCAGCTGCACGACCTGCGGGGCCACCTGGGACGAGCAGCGGTGGACCGACCTACGGGATTACATCACATGGTGCTCGGAGCACCTGACCGGCGCACGGCAGTGGCTGGTCGACCGTGACGCATACCCAATCGAGTGCACCGAGTGTCTGGGTGTGCGCCGTGATCTGGCCGAGCTGCGAGCGGAGAGGGCGCGAGCTGCTGGCGTCCTGAACCACCCCTGAGGCCCCGTCTGGCTGCATCACGCGGTCGGGCGGGGTCTCACTCTTCGCCGGGGCTGGCCGCTGCGACCCGGGACAGAGTGGCGTCCGCGAGCCGAAGCGCGTCCTCTACCTCGGTGGCTGTCACTGTGGTGCTCACGCCGTGACGGTGCTGGCTCAGAAGCGCGGTCACGGCTGGCAGATCCACCGGCACATCGCCCAGCTCAGCCAGCGCCGCCAGCAGGGTATCCCCACCGTCGGCGGCAGGGGCCACGGCTAGCCCCCGGGTCTGTAGGACCGCGAGCAGGCACCCACGGACAGCCGCTGTCGCTACGACCACCGACGCCCAGGGATCCTTTGCCTGCAATACCTCCGCGGAGCGTGTGTGGGTCCGGGCGGTGGCCAGTAGCTCGTCCACCAGCCTCCGGTCCGGCTCGACGCGGAGTAGCCTGCCGCCCTCGATCAGGTCCTCGACCGTCATGACGTGAGGCTACTCGGTGCCGGTGCCGGTGCCGGTGCCTGTGGCCGCTGACGGCGCGGGGGAGGGGGTAGAGGCTGTCCTCGAACGGTCTGAGAGCCCGAGTTGAGAAGATCCGCACCCATTTGAGAACAGGGTTGAGAACCCGATTGGAGACGAAAACCGCAGGTCAGAGGGCCATTTGAGAGTGTTGAGTCGTTTGAGAGCGATCTGGGAGACACCCCCCCTATACCCCAGGACATATACATACACAGACCTCGCATGTATATATACCCTCGGCTCCCTAGGGGGTACTACTACTACTACTCTCAACCTTCTCAAAAGTAGTAAGTAGTAGTAGTAGTAGGCCTCTGACCTGCGGTTTTGTCTCCGGACCATTTGAGAAGAGGTGTTCTCAACCCGTTCTCAACACTCTCAACCCTGCCTGGCCGGTTCTCAACCCTGCCCCCGCACGCCGAAGCCCGCCGCGCCGGAGAGTGAGTCACAGCGGGCGGGCTTCGGTGCGCTCTCCCCGGGTAGCTAGCCGGCTGGCCGGGGGTCATCACGCGGAGGCGAGGTGCCTGTGCACAGCCTACCGGACGGGCTGTCACTGGCTCACTCACCGGCTGGGCCTGGCGGGCCGTTTATAACGGTTAGGTAACGATGCGGCCAGATCGGCAGATTTGGCCAGATCCCGTGGGAAGAACTCGCGACCCCCGCACAGTGCAAGACGCTGAAGGCCCGTACTGGGCCTCCCCGGGCTAGCCGGCCTGGGACCCGAGAACCGGCCGAGCCGGGAGAGTGAGTAAACAGCATGACCACTGCACACACCGAGAGTACGACGCCCGCCCTGTCCGTGGTGGAAGCCACGCCGGGCTGGGAGTCGACCGAGTACGGACCGAGCATCACCGGTAGCGGGGCCGCCAAGTGCGCGTCCAGCGCCGTCGCCCCCATCGTCGCTGTCGCCGGGGGCCTGGTGACCGTCCGGAATGGTGACCGGAAGGAGATCGCCCAGACCGTCCCGGCACTGACCCTGGGTGACAGCAGGTCGAAGGGCACGAGCTTCCTGGCACGCAACGCCGCCACAGGTGACGCTCTGTACCTCCCGTGGCCGTCCCTGACCCGGGTGGCCGAGACTAGCCGCAAGACGCCCGGGTACCCGGTGCCAGCACAGATGCACCAGGCGCGGCCGTCAGAGCCCATCGTGATCGACGGCAAGACCAGGAAGTACGACAGCCTGGCCGGCGGGACCTCCCCCATCGCGGCGCACCCGTCCACCCCGACGTCCTGGCTGGATGGTGACTGCGACGTCATCATCGCCGAGGGGATGATGAAGGCGCTGTCCATCCTGACGGCCTGCCTGTATGGCTACCACGGGCGCGAGGCGCTGCTGCTGACCGACGCCGAGCGTGACGCCCTGGCCGCCCCGACCGCCGAGGGTCGCCGTGCCGCTGTCCGCACCGTCTCTGCCCGGCTGCACGGCCTGATGGAGTCCGTGCCGACCGGACAGCGTGTCCTGGTGCTGGGTGTCGTCGGGGTCGGGAACTGGCACCACAACTCCGAGTGGAACGGGCTCGACCTGCGGGACCGCGCCGTCTACATCTGCCTCGACGCCGACGTCACGACGAACGCCCAGGTGCACCGTCAGGCAGCGGGGCTCTGGTCCATGCTCGAGCACAAGAGGGCCCGGGTGGCTCTGTTGCGGCCCTGCGTGGACGGCGACCCGAAAGCCGGTGCCGACGACATGCTGGCAGCGACCGGGATGAGCCTGGACGCTCTGCTCAACACGTGCGTCGAGACCCTGCCTGCCCCGCCTGCCCCGCCTGCCCGTGACGGCGACCTGAGGGTCTGCCCGGAGCAGGGCATCACCGAGGTCTACAAGGCCGCCGAGGGTCACCCGGGCCGGTGGGAGGAGTACTCGACCTACGCCCTGCGGATCGCCGAGACGAGGGACCGGTACACGGCGACCGACGCTGAGGTGGCGTCGGCGACCATGCCGAAGCCGACGAGCCAGTACCAGTCGGGCATCCGGATGGGCGTCACGTGGCGGTCCTCCCGTGACGGGCAGGTACGGGAGGCGACGTTCGACGGGCCGATTTCCATGCTGTCCGAGCAGGGGCCACGGTTCGTGAACGCCGCCCGTGGTCTCCCGGCTGACCTGGAGGCTTCGTCGGTCGACCACTGGCCGCCGCCGCCGGAGGTCATCCGCGCCGCCAAGGCTCACCGACCTGAGGACCGGCTGGACCTTCCCACGTATATGCAGAGCGGGTATGTGCCGTGCCCGGACGGTTCCATGGCTTACGTCATGGGTAATAGCGTGGTCGGAGCTGGCGGATTCACGGACAAGGTCGGTGCGGGCGTCCCGGAGCTCGACTCCGCGGCCGCCGAGTTCGGTCTGCACCCGACGACCAGCCCGACCGGCGGCATCGACAAGGACCAGATCCGCGCCGACCTGACCGAGGTCCTTGAGGTCTACGACTCGGTGTGGACCGACCCCGCCAAGGCTGCGGTGACGGTGGCGTCACCCTTGCGCCCCGCGGTCCCGGTGGAGACCAACTCGGTGGTCAACCACGTCGGTGCGCGGCGGTCGGGCAAGTCCTACAGTGCCCGTGCCGCCAGCCAGTTCTTCCGGTCCGGCCTGGGTGTGTGGGCCGGTGAGCACCTGACGGGCGGCGCCTCCGACACCCCGCTGAGGCTCGAGCAGAACGTGAGCCTGCACCCGTTCTGGGTGGCTGACGACGCGGCGCCCACCACGGACAAGAAGGCCAGTGACGGCACGGAGGCCAAGCTGGGAGACGTGATCCGGGCGGTGCACAACAGGGCAGCCAGGCGCCGTGGTATCGGCACGGGCTACGCCGAGAACCCCCCGCGCGCCGTCCTCATGGTGACCATGGAGAACACCATGCGCGTCTCATCCGTCCTCGACCGCTGCGTGACCCTGACGTACGGCAAGGGCGAGCTGCGCAAACCCGGGGTGGAGCGGATGAACGCCATGATCGCGGACAGCCTGGCGCCGGCACGCGTTTTCACCGCAGCCGTCCAGATGGTCCTCGGCGAGGTCGGACCGGAGACGTGGGCCGAGGTCACTGAGGTCTGGCGGTGGCGGCGTGCCCAGGAGGTCGAGTGGGTCGAGAAGGGGATGATCCGGGCCGGCGCCAGCGAGAACGAGGTCCGGCGTGCCGCTGAGAAGGCGGGGGACCTACTGGTGGGTCTGGAGCTGCTGGCCGAGCTGTGTGCCCACGTCGGCCTGGACCCTGAGGTCTACGAGTCGCGGATCTACAAGTGGCGGCAGGCTCTTGCCACGCTGGTGCTCAAGCAGATGGAGGCGAGCCGTGACCTGGCGCCCGGACAGGCCCTACTGACTGCCCTGCGGGCTGACCTGGCGGCCGGACTGTGCCACATCGCGGTGCCCGGCTCGGGTGAGCGCCCGTCCATCACCGAGGGTGACGGCGCCCTGGGGCAGGCCCTGGGCTGGCACCTCCCGGCTATCGAGGCGGATATCTACCGGGACGACGAGACCGCCAAGAAGGACGAGAAGGACGAGGCCGCCAAGAAGGACGAGACCGGCAAGCCAACCTTCCTTCGTCCCGAGGCTGCCCTTCCGCGCGGCAGGACGGTCGGCTGCCTGGTGCGCGAGCCGGAGGGTGGCCGCAGGTGGTGCGTCCTGATCTATCACACGGCTGGGGCGTCCGTCCTGCTGCGCGACGGCGGGCACCTGCCCCACGGCACCCGGCTCCCGGACTCCCTCCGGGCTGCCCGGGACGAGGGGCTGTGCTCTGACGCCTGGACGCCGAACAAGGGTCAGCAGCGGGTCATGGCGGGTGGGGTCTCGGTGAGCGGCACGGCGATCCTGCTGGACGCCCTGCTGCAGCGGGACGTGGCCGACGAGACTGACACCACCGAGCCGGCCGCCCAGGAGACCGTTACCAAACTGTGACCTAAAAACTTCCTGATAGAGTTGCATAGAGAGCTTAGGGTACTTAGTATAGTAGTCAAGAGGTCAGGCAGTTAGCCGGACCTGTTGAACCGGGTAGCCGCCCGGAGAGAGCGAGAACGAAGATGAGCAAGAACAAGACCACCAAGACCACCAAGACCACCAAGACCATCAAGACCATCAAGACCGTCACCGTCGAGGGTGTCCGCATCACGCGGAAGCAGGCGGTCCAGATCGTGCAGGCCGTCGCGGAGGGTCGTCCCATCGAGGGCGACGAGTCCGACGCCTACGACCTGCTGGGCTACGTCGCAGCCCGCATCGCCCGCCGCTACGACCGTCGCGCGACGGCCATGGTGCGCGGGGACAGCTGGGCGATGGACGGGTCCTACACCAACTACCAGGTGACCATCGTCCTCAGTGCGCGCGGCGGCGGGTGGGACATCCTCGGCGAGGAGTGGATCTCGGTGGGTCAGTCCGACTGGGACGCCGTCGTGGGGCTGGCCCAACTGGCCCAGTCCGAGTCCACCGAGGACTGACCACCACCGCCCGTCCGGTATCCACGCCGGCGCCCCGGGAGCATCGCCTGGGGCGGGCACGCAGAGCAGGAGCATCCCCCCCTGCCGCACGACCCGAGGCTGAGGTGCCCGGGGAAGGAGAAGGGCTGATGGCACAAACTTTCGGAATCGCTGATCAGGCTGAGCGGACCGCCCTGGAGTTCTACCAGCAGGCTGAGACCGTGCTGGCCCGCGCCGAGTTCGCTTACCGCCGCGCCAACTGGGAGGAGGCCCACGGCCGGGTCCCCGCCGCCCGCGAGTGGAGGCGTCACGCGGAGTACCGGATGGATGAGCATGACCGCCTCCGTGACCGGGCCCGGCGTCTTGAGGGGTCGGCCTACATCGCCCGTCTGGCTGCGGCATGAGCATCGACCGTCGCGCCGGGCTGGCTGAGCTGCGGGAGGTTGCCGAGGGCCTGCGGGTCACAGAGGCCCGACGCAAGAAGCTCACCGCACGGCGTCTCGCCCTGCTGACCGAGCTGCGAGCTGCGGGCGTCCCCCCGGCTCAGCTCGCCAGGGCCACGGGCCTGACCAGCGCCCGCATCGCACAGCTACGACCGAAGGAGGAGGACTGATGGACCCGATGATCGCGGCGGCGCTGGAGGAAAGGGAGTTCCCAAGGGCCCAGGAGATCCGGTCGATCCTCCGTGCAGTACGCACTAAGGACCCGGTCCGTCTGCAGGTGGCGGTAGCTGGGGCACTGAAGCCGCAACCGGTAGACCCGCGGGGGCAGTACCCGGGGTATTGGCAGCCCGTGTCCCGCGAGGAGGTGTCCCGCGTGTCCGGACTGAGCCTCGAAGAGGTGGACGAGGCTGTCGAGAAGGACACCGCGATCCGTCTCATGTACCTGCGCCACGCGGAGTGAGCCCACCGACTCGAAACCCCTGGGACCAGCCACCCAGGGGTTTCGGTTCAGTGCTCAGAAGTGCTCGTCGGGGATCGGGTCGAGCCGCTCGGCCTCGATCCGGACGCTGACCATGTTCTCGTCCCAGGACATCCCACCGAGGATCCGCCCGGCCCGCCAGGACCACCGGTAGAGCGCCTCGGCCAGCCACGGGTCGTCCGGGCTGGTGCCGTAGGAGCGCCTGCGGTAGGACGCCCACCTCAGCGCCGGCACCCCGTAGGTGTAGACGGGGGCGTGAACCAGCGTGGCGGTGCCGGGCAGGTTGGCCAGGTCGTCGACGGCGCTGGTGATCTCGCCGCGTTCGGTGGTGGCGGCGACGGCGGCGCTGGCCTCCTCCCAGCCGACGGCCCCGAAGGCGAGGACTGCCTCGGCGACCGGGGTCAGGTTGGTGGCTATCGGGATGTAGGCCGGGTCGAGGGTGATGTCCTCCTCACTGGGCCGGCCGAGGGTGTCGACGAAGCTGGACCAGGTGCCCAGTCGTCCACCGGCCGGCAGCCTGGCGCCGTCCCGCACCGGTGGCCGGCTGCCGGTGGTCATCTTGCCGATCCGGGCGGAGCAGTTGCGCCACGGGTCGTCGTCCGGCAGGGACTGCATGATGTCGGCGATGGTGCCGCCGATGGTGATGGCCGCCCAGGCCGGGTGGGCCGCGCAGATCCTCCGCATCTTGTGTTCGAGCTGGGTTCTCTGCTCGAGGGGGAGGAGTGGTTCGACGAGTGTCTGGGTCCAACGGACCACCGTGTCCCGTGGGGTTTGCGACACCACTAGCCGACCTCCTGCAGCCCGTCAGCGACCGCCAGGGCCACGACGTCGTCCATCTCAATCTCCAGTACCGGCACCTTCCCCCGGAGACAACCGGGACACCGTTGTGCCCAGCGGCGTCCCTGTCCTGGAGGCAGCGCCAGGTAGCCGCTGCCGCCGCACTCGTCGCACTCGACGTGCTCCACGATGTGGACGACGACGTTCAACGTGTCGAGTACCTGACGCCAGAGGGCCGGCTCGTCAGTGGCGAGGCCCGCACTCAACTGGTCTACCGCTTCGCGAATCTGCCTCGGCCCCGGGCCCGCAGCCTCCTCCGCCAGACGGCGTCTCAGGGCACGCGCCTTGGCTTGCAGCCCCTCTTGCTGGTCCTTGAGCGGTCTGAGGACACGAGCCACCGACTCCCGACGCAGACCCGACTCGCGCAGGAGAGCCATCTCCTCCGCAATGCTGTCGTCGAGCGAGTCCAGCTCTTGTTGCAGCTGCACCAGCTGGGTACCGGCTGAGACGCCACGGCTGGCCCCGGAGACCGCAGCTCGCAGAACCGCAGGCTGGAGCAGGCGTGCTCGCACCTCGTGGATGACGGTGCTTTCCAGTGTCGGTGCGTGCAGATTTTTGCAGTCGAGGTGGCCCGGCACGCCTGCGGTCAGCCGGTCCCTGCAGCTGTACGTCGGCTCCTGCCCCGTGACGGTCCGCCCCATCGCACGCCGGCCACACGGCATCCGGACGAAGTCGCTCAGGAGGTACGTCTGGGGAGCGCGGGCGGGGAAGTTCGAGCGAGACTCGGAGGACCAGGCCCGCCACACAGCCGCCTCGGTGGGTGTGAGGATGGGGGGAATCGGAACGTCGACACCATCGAACGTCCACGTTCCGGCGGCGTTGCGGATGTGGCCCTCGTCCTTCGCCCAACGGCGCAATGTGGCCGCGTCCCATGTGTCCTTCAGCGCGGGGGGCAGCCGGGACTCGTTCAGCTCGGCGGCCACGTGCTTGGCCTGCACCCGCTCGACGACCAGGCGTCGGTAGATGAGTCGGATGGCCCGCGCCTGGGTTTCCTCGACTACCAGGTGCCGGTCACCGTGACCGCCCGTGACCCGGTAGCCGTACGGCGGCGTCGACCCGACGAACCGGCCTGCCTCCGCCGCAGCACGTCGACCTGACCGTGTTCGCTCGGAGATACGGTTCCGTTCGAACTGCGCGACCGCGGACAGGATTTGTGAGTGCATCGTTCCGGCCGCGGTCGATGTGTCGATGCCCTCGTCGATGAACGCTACCGCGCAGCCGTTCCCGGCGAGTTCCTCGAGCAGGTTCACGAGGTCGCGGACGCTCCTCGCCACTCGGTCCATCTTGGTGGCGAGTACTGCGTCGACCCCACCCCTGGCGACGAGTGACCGCAACTCCGTCAGTCCGGGGCGATTCATCGACCCTCCGCTCAGGCCACCGTCCTCGAAGTGCTGGACGTGCTGGTGGCCGTCCGCGACTGCCCGTGCCGCGAGACGTTTGCGCTGGTCCTCCAGCGAGGTGCCGTGCTCGACCTGCTCCTGCGTCGAGACCCGGGCGTACGTTACGACCCTCACGACGCCCGCCTCGTCCCGCGGGCGGTGGTGACGAGGGCGGCCACACGCTGGAGCTGTCCTGTGTCTGCCGTGCTGCGGGCCTGGACGGTGACATGCCTGTACCTCGGATGGCGATCGATTACAGGGCAGTTGTGGTCTTGTGTCTTCTTCTTCACGGGAGCCCTGTGCCACCACGGTTCGGTACAGGTCGCCTGTTCGTCTCTGGGCGTTCGAACAACGTCATCTGGGGTGTGCCAGCTGACGCCACATCGGGCTGTGGTGGGTGCCTCGCTGCTGAGTACGCAGTTCGCGTGGGACGATTGCAGCCTGCGCGTTTGCCGCCGTGATGCTGGCGATCGTGCAGTCCGGCGGGATCGAGTCGCTGGTGACCAAGGTCATCAAGGCAGCACTCTCGGTCTCGCTGTGAGCGGGTGCGGGCGCCGCCACGAGGACGGCATGGTGACCGCCGAGCTGGCCATCGTCATCCCAGCCCTGGTGGCGGTGCTCGCGCTGTGCCTGAGCGGTCTCGGTCTGGCTGTTGACCAGATGCGGTGCGTCGATGCGGCGCGGATCGCGGTGCGTGCCGCAGCACGTGGGGAGCCTTCAGGCATCGTCGAGCAGATCGCCCGCCAGGCCGCGCCCCCAGGTGCGGACGTCGAGGTGAGCGTCGACGAGGACAGGGCGGTCGTCGCCGTGACAGCACCGGGCCGGACCCGATACCTACCCGGGCTGCCGCGCGGCCACGCGCGCGTCGAGGCGGCCCTTGAGCCCGCTGCGCGTATGGGATCGCCATGACGTCCCGGGAGCGGGATCGGGATCGGGAGCGGGGCTCAGCGACCGTGTTGGGCCTCGGAGTCATCCTGGTCCTGGTGACCCTGCTGGCGGCGCTGCTCGTGCTGGGGGTCGCACTCCGCGCGAGCCTGCAGGCCCGCGCTGGTGCCGACTCCGCGGCCCTGGCCGGCGCCGCAGTGCTCCTCGAGGGCGGCACCGCTGAGTCAGCCTGTGCAGCGGCAGGGGAGCTCGCACGCGCCAACAACGCAACGCTCACGGGGTGCTCAGCCGGTGGTGAGAGCGAGACCGTCAGCGCCGTCCTCCGTGTGGAGGTCACGGTGCCAGCCCTCGGCGGTGCCGAGGCACGGGCCGTGGCGCGAGCGGGAGCAGTGCCCGCCCCCAGCACGTGACCGTCAGGACCGGCGCGGACCGTCAGGGGGCGGGGCGTCTGACGGATAGTCGCTGGGCAGGGCGATGTGGGCGTCGTCCGGGGAACGATCGGTGGGTGCGGGTTCGCCGATGTCGGCGCGGGGCCCGGCCCCCGGAGGCGAGGTGGACAGCCGCTCGTCGACCCTGGCGTCGTCGCGAGTGCGGCCCGTCCGGGAGTCGACCGGGGTCGCGATCTCGCGCTCATAGCCAGTCGTCTCGCGGAGGTCGCGGTCCTCGCCCGTCCCGCCGTCGTGCACGGCCTTGCGCAGCTCCTTGACCTCGCGGCGTCGACGGCGCGAGGCGCGCAGCCCGGCGACCAGTGTGAGCAGGCCAAGGGTCAGCACGACCAACGTCGCTGCGCCGAGGAGATAGAGATGCAGCGGAGTCAGCTGCACTGTGAAGATGCCCAGATCGATGTCCATCGGAGCAAGGTCACTGGTGCCGAAGAACATGTAGCCGAAGACCACAAGGGCCGCGGCGATCAGCAAGATGCCGAGGATGAGCATGGGACCACCTCACGCAGGTTGGGTCGACCGGACGTCGCACGACACTACCGACGAACGGTCAACGGCGCCCGCCCACGCGTCACCTGGCCTCCTGTGGATCAGTGCCCGGAGAGCAGATGAGCCAACGCCTGCACAGCCCCGGTCTTGCTCAGCGGATCGTTGCCGTTGCCGCACTTGGGGGACTGCACGCACGAGGGACAGCCGGCGGGGCACTCGCACGCTCGCACCGTCTGGAGGGTGGCGTCCAACCACTGCCGGGCGTGCCGGAAGCCGTGCTCGGCAAAGCCGGCCCCACCCGGGTGCCCGTCATAGACCAGGACGGTGGGCAGGCCGGTGTCCGGGTGCAGGGCTGTCGAGACTCCGCCGATGTCCCACCGGTCGCAGGTGGCGATCAGGGGTAGCAACCCGATCGAGGCGTGCTCAGCAGCATGCAGTGCCCCTGGGATGTCCGCCTCACCGATGCCAGCCAGGGCCAGCTCCTCCTCCGGCAGCGTCCACCAGACCGCCACCGTCGTCAGGCTGCGGCGCGGCAGGTCGAGCGGGTGCTCGCCGATCACCTCGCCGGTGGGCAGCCGCCTCAGGAAAGAGGTCACCTGGCTGGTCACCTCGACAGCGCCGAGACAGAGCCGGGCGGGCCCCCACTGCTGCTCCCGGGTCGTGGAGAGGATGCGGAACTCGCTCACCGAGCGGGCCTGGGTGCTCCACCCGGGGTCACCGACGACCACGTGGGCGGCGGCGTCAGCCAGGTCCAGCTCGGTGACCACGTGCTGCTGCCCCTGGTGCAGATAGACCGCCCCGGTGTGCACCGCGGAGTGAGCACGTGCCTCATCCACCGTGCCCAGCACCCGGCCGGTGCGGGTTTCCACGATCCGCACGGTCTGGCCGATGCCGCGCAGCTCCACGTGGTCGCTCGGGCGGTCAGCCCGCGCCCAGTACCAGCCGGCCGGGCGGGCACGCAGGACACCGCCCGCCACGAGAGCCTCCGCCAGGGCCGGGACGCTCGGTCCGAACCACTCGGTGTCCGCCGGGGTGAGCGGCAGCTCGGCCGCGGCGGCCGCCAGGTGCGCCGACAGCACGTGCGGGTTGGCCGGGTCGAAGACACTGGCCTCCACCGGCGCCTCAAAGACCGACTCCGGGTGGTGCACGAGATAGGTGTCGAGCGGGTCATCGGCGGCCACGAGCACGGCGAGGGACTCGGAGCCGGTCCGGCCGGCGCGCCCGGCCTGCTGCCAGAGCGAGGCGCGGGTTCCCGGCCAGCCGGCGATGAGGACGGCGTCCAGCCCGGCGATGTCGATGCCCAGCTCCAGGGCGTTGGTGGCCGCCAGGCCCAGCAGTTCCCGCCCTCGCAGGGCAGCTTCGAGGTCGCGACGTTCCTCGGGCAGGTAGCCGCCGCGGTAGGCCGCGACCCGTGGCGCCAGGGCCGGATCAACGTCCGCCAGGTCACGGCGAGCTGCTGCGGCCACCGCCTCGACGCCGACCCGGGAGCGGGCGAAGGCCACCGTCTGCACGTCGCGCAGGACCAGGTCGGCCAGCAGGCTCGCCGACTCCGAGACGGCACTGCGCCGGGTGCCCTCGCTGGCCAGTGGCGGCTCCCACAGCGCGAAGGTGGTGGCTTCGCGCGGGGAGCCGTCCCGGGTGACGGCGGTGACGTCCTGACCGATCAGCGCTGAGGCCAGCGCCGCCGGCTCGGCAACCGTGGCGGAGGCGAACAGCACGGTGGGCCGGGACTCGTAGCGGGCCGCGACCCGCAGCAGTCGGCGCAGCACCGCCGAGACGTGCGCCCCGAACACGCCGCGATAGACGTGGCACTCGTCCACCACGACATAGCGCAACGCCCGCAGGAAGGGTGCCCACTGGCGGTGACCGGGCAGCAGCGAGTGGTGCAACAGGTCAGGGTTGGACAGGACATAGTGCGCGTGGTCGCGGATCCAGCGCCGCTCCTCGGTCGGGGTGTCCCCGTCATAGACCGCAGCACGCACCCCCGGGACCGCCATCGCCGCCAGCCGAGCCAACTGGTCACCCGCCAGGGCCTTGGTCGGTGCCAGATAGAGCGCCGTCGCGCCCCGCCCGGTCGGGGCGTGCGAGCCCTCGGCCAACGCCGTCAGGACCGGGAGCAGGAACCCGAGCGACTTGCCCGAGGCGGTCCCCGTCGCGCAGACCGTATGCCGTCCCTGCCGGGCCAGCTCAGCCAGCTCGCCCTGGTGGGACCACAGGTGGGTGACCCCCGCGCCGGACCACGCGGCATACACCCCCGGGTCGGTCCACTCCGGCCAGGGGACGCGGACTGCCTCCCGGCGCGGCAGGTGGCGCACGTGGGCAAGGCGCTCGCCGCGGGCCCCCCGGGCCAGGTGGGCGAGGGTCTCGCGAGGGTCGAAAGGTGCACGGGTCATCGCTGGCAACGGTATGTCTCCCACCGTCCGGCGCGAACACCTCGGGTCGGTGTGGGGGAAATCACAGCCGTGACGTAGCGTGGCCCCCGTTACAGTGGCGCCACACGCGCACCACCTACACCGGCGCACCCGGTCGATGCCGACCGGCGTTTTCCAGGAGGATCTATGCCTAACCGCCCGCACCCCTCGGAGCTGCTGTCATGACCGTTGACTTCGGAGGTGGCGAGTACGCCATCGTGGCCGTCGTGGCTCTCATCGCGCTGGCCGCGCTGGTGATGGGCCTGAAGTTTCGCCAGGAGGTGCTGGCCAACCCGGCGGGAACGCCGAGCATGCAGGAGATCGGGCAGGCCGTCCAGGAGGGGGCCCAGGCCTACCTGCAACGCCAGTTCAGGACCCTCGGCATCTTCGTGGTGATCGCCTTCCTGCTGCTCTTCGCCCTCCCCGCGGACGACACCGCGGTGCGAATCGGACGATCAGTCTTCTTCGTCTTCGGTGCGGTCTTCTCGGCCGGCATCGGCTATCTCGGCATGAACCTGGCCACCGCAGCCAACATGCGCGTGGCCGAGGCAGCGCGCAACGGTGACCGTGACAAGGGCATGCAGATCGCCTTCCGCACCGGCGGCACCGTCGGCATGGCGACAGTCGGTCTGGGCCTGCTCGGCGCGGCCCTCGTGGTGCTCTTTTACCAGGAGAACGCCGCCAAGGTGCTGGAGGGCTTCGGCTTCGGTGCCGCTCTGCTCGCGATGTTCATGCGCGTGGGCGGTGGCATCTTCACCAAGGCCGCGGACGTGGGCGCCGACCTGGTCGGCAAGGTCGAGGCGGGCATCCCCGAGGACGACCCCCGCAACGCCGCCACCATCGCCGACAACGTCGGTGACAACGTCGGCGACTGCGCCGGCATGGCGGCCGACCTCTTCGAGTCGTATGCCGTCACCCTGGTCGCCGCCCTCATCCTCGGCTCCGCGGCCTTGGGGACTGACGGTCTGACCTTCCCGCTGATCATCCCCGCCATCGGTGCGCTGACCGCCATCGCTGGCGTCTACCTGACCAAGGGCCGCAGCGGCGAGAGTGCCCTGGTCACCATCAATCGCGGTTTCTACATCTCCGCGCTGATCGCGGCGGGTGTCTCGGCGGTCGCCGCCATCGTCTTCCTGCCGGACTCGCTGCCGAGCTCGCTGCTGACGGGCGTGCCGGAGAGCCTTGGCGCGCACACGCTCGACCCGAGCGTGCGGGTCGCCGCCGCGGTCATCGTCGGCATCATCCTGGCGGCCTTCATTCTGTGGCTGACCGGCTACTTTACCGGCACCGAGTCCGAGCCCACCAAGAACGTGGCCAAGACGTCTTTGACCGGACCGGCCACCGTGATCCTCTCCGGCATCGGCGTGGGCTTCGAGTCTGCGGTCTACACCGCGGCGACCATCGCCGGTGCGGTCTACATCCTGTTTACCCTGGGCGGCGGCTCCCTCATCTTCTCGCTGTTCCTGGTGGCCATGGCCGGCTGTGGCCTGCTCACCACCGTGGGCATGATCGTGGCGATGGACACCTTCGGTCCGGTCTCCGACAACGCGCAGGGCATCGCGGAGATGTCCGGTGACGTCGACGGCGAGGGTGCCCAGATCCTGACCGAGCTCGACGCCGTCGGCAACACCACCAAGGCCGTCACCAAGGGCATCGCAATCGCCACCGCCGTGCTCGCGGCCACCGCGCTGTTCGGGTCCTACTACGACGCCATCATGGAGGCCATGCTCAGCCTGGAGGGCGACGCCGAGGCGTTGGCCGAGGCCGGCTTCCTGATGGGCGGGTCGCTGCTCGTCTATGACCCGCGCGCCCTGGTCGGCATCATCATCGGTGGCTGCGTGGTCTTCATGTTCTCCGGTCTGGCGATTGACGCTGTGACCCGCGCCGCGGGTGCCATCGTCTTCGAGGTGCGTCGCCAGTTCCGCGAGAAGCCGGGCATCATGAACTACACCGAGAAGCCCGACTACGCCCGGGTCGTCGACATCTGCACGAAGGACTCGCTGCGCGAGCTGGCCACCCCCGGACTGCTGGCGATCCTGGCTCCGATCGCTGTCGGCTTCGGCCTCGGCGTGGGGGCACTGGCGGGCTATCTCGCGGGCGCCATCGGGACCGGTGTCCTCATGGCTGTCTTCCTCGCCAACTCCGGCGGGGCGTGGGACAACGCCAAGAAGCTCGTCGAGGACGGCCACCACGGCGGCAAGGGCTCTGAGGCCCACGCCGCCACGGTCATCGGCGACACCGTCGGTGACCCGTTCAAGGACACTGCCGGCCCGGCCATCAACCCGCTGATCAAGGTGATGAACCTGGTCGCCCTGCTGATCGCCCCGGCGATCGTGGCGCTGAGCTATGGCGACTCCGCCAACGACCTGATCCGCTGGGGCATCGCGCTGGTTGCGGTGGCACTCATCGTCGTGGCCGTGGTGATCACCAAGCGCCGCGGCACCGCCATCGGTGATGACTCACCAGCCGAGCAAGCCCAGCTCGGCTGAGCACGGCGCGGGGCCCACGACGGCCGGCGGAGCTCAGACCGCCGGATCCGTTCGTGAGGCCCCGACCCGTGCCACGGTCACCTCCGAGCTGCTGCGGCTCCTGCTGAGTCAGGACGGTCCCTACCGTCGCAGATGGCGCTCGGAGGTGCGCCGGGTCTCGCCCAGCGACCCGCACCAGAGTGCGGTCGCGCAGGTGCTGGCCCAACACTTGTGGGAGATCGGCGAGGTCGCCGAGTCCGACACCGACCTGCCACGGCGGCTCAAGGACCTCGTGGCCCGAGCCATGGCCGGACGCAACCTCTCCCACCAGACGCTGAACTGGTTTGTCGGTGCCTTCGCGATGACCGAGACCGACGTGCAGCGGCTGTGGGAGCTGCTTGAGGCTGATCTCCGCTCGGGAGATCCCCACCGGGTCACGAGCCGGACGACCGTCGCCACGGCACCGGCGGATCCACACCTGGATCACACGCGGACCAGCTATCGCACCCAGTCCCTGATCGAGACGTGCGAGGTCGGCCCCGACCGGTCCCGTGCACGGCACACCCTCATGCACATCGTGCGTGCAGAGACCCACCTGGAGCAGTTGTCCTATCTGTTCGACACCTCCGACGTGGAGATCGAGGTGGTCCGGGGAGGCACGGCCGGACGACCCGTGCCCGACCCGACCGGCCGGTTCCGAGTCAAGATCGCCCTGCCGTCTCCCCTGGCGCCCGGACAGACCGCAGCGTTGGAGACCATCGCCGCCTTTCCAGCTGGCGGGCCGAGACTGGACCACTTTCGGCGCAGCCTGCGGGCAACAGCGGGCGGAGTGTCACTGGAGGTGCGCTTCGACGCCGCTGCCGTGCCGCAGCGGGTGCGGTGGACCGAGCTCAGTGCCACCGTCCCACCGGATCTGCTCACCGAACCGGTCGTGCTGGCTCCCGATCGCGCGGTCCACCGGTTCCTCACCCCGGCACAGGACTGTTCGGTCGGCTTCGAGTGGGACTGGTGAGAGTGACAATGGAGCGGTGCGCGTGACAGAGATAGCCGGACGTCAGGTGCCGACGGCGGATGCAGCACAGATCGAGGCCCTGCGCTCAGACCTGTCCGCGGCGGACTACACCGCCGATCATCTGGCCGACGTGCTCGGGTCGGTGGCCTCCGGCGCCCTGCACCGCGAGCAGGCGCTGCCGGCGCGACGTGCCCTGGCGAGTTGTGCCGACCCGGTGGGGGTCCTCGTGCGGCTGTGGGTGCTGGGGGAGGACGTGCCTGTGGTCGAACTGGACAGGGCTCTGCCGCGCACCGGCTCGGCCGGCCTCCTGACGATGGGCCTGGCCGTCACGTCCGAGGAGTCCCCGGACGGATCTGTGCTGCGCGGCACCTGCGACCTGCGACCCTACGGCGACGAGCGGCACGACTGGTGGGTCGCCTCCGACCTCTCGGAGCTGGTGCTCGGAGGCGCGCTGCCCACCGACCACGTCCTGGGTGTGGGCGGGGCATCGACCACGTTGGCCTCCTGGGCCCCGCGACCGCACGTGGCCCGGGCCCTCGACCTCGGCACCGGCTGCGGCGTCCAGGCCCTGCACCTGTCGACGCACGCCGACCGGATCATCGCCACGGACCTGTCCGAGCGTGCCCTGGGCTATGCCCGCTTCACCGCCCTGCTCAACGGTGTCGACCTCGACCTGCGTGCCGGCTCGCTGCTCCAACCGCTCGCGGGGGAGCACTTCGATCTCGTCGTCTCCAACCCACCCTTTGTGATCACGCCCCGGCACCCCAACGTCCCGCTCTACGAGTACCGCGACGGTGGCGCTCCCGGAGACGCGATCGTGGCCGGACTGGTCGCTGACCTCGAGACGGTGCTGGCACCCGGTGGCATCGCCCAGCTGCTGGGCAACTGGGAGCTGCGGCGCGGTGAGGAGTGGACCGACCGGGTCGGCGGATGGCTCAGCGACAGCACGCTCGACGCGTGGGTGATCCAGCGCGAGGTCCAGGACGTCGCGGAGTATGCCGAGACCTGGGCGCGCGATGGCGGTCACCGACCCGGGACGGCGGACTTCGAGGCACTGTATGCCGCGTGGCTGGACGACTTTGCCGCCCGCGGCATCGAGCGCATCGGGTTCGGGGTGATCACGCTGCAGCGCCCGCTCACGGATCGCGACCCCTTCCGTGACCTGGACGACCTGCACGGTCCAGTGGCACAGCCAGCCGGGCCGGCGATCCTGGCGGGGCTGCGGGCTCGCACCTGGCTGGCTGAGCACACGGACACCGACCTGCTCGAGACCCGCTGGTCCACGGCCGCAGATGTCACAGAGGAGCGGATCGGGCGACCGGGTGGATCGGACCCGATGGTGATCCAGCTCCGACAGGGTGGTGGACTGCGCCGGACCGTGCGGCTGGACACGGTCAGCGCGGGACTGGTCGGCGCCAGTGACGGGGAGCTGACTGCGACGCAGATCGTGCGGGGCATCGCCGTGCTCACCGAGCACGAGGTGAGTGACCTCGAGGCCCAGGTGGTTCCGACCCTGCGGGCCCTGGTGGCCGACGGGTTGCTGCAGTAGGTCCCGGGCACGGACGACCCGGCCGCCCCAGGGATGGGACGACCCGGCCGCCCCAGGGATGGGACGACCGGGCCGCGGTGGGGGTTGGCTAACCGAAGTAGGCGGCCAGGTCCACCTGGATCTGCGCAGACACAGCCTGGGTGCCGCCCAGGATGATGATGCGCTGCGGGTCCAGCCGCTCGAGCTCGGCGATCGTCTCGGCGGGCAGGTTGTTGGGCTGGGTCAGCACGACCGGGCCGAGGATCGACGCGGTCAGGGGTGCGCCGGTCATCGAGTCGGCATAGATCTCACCGGTGGCCACGAACACGGCGTCCACGCCGGGAGCGTGGTCCCCGGAGATCGCGGCGGCGGTGCCGTAGCGGTTGTCGCCCGCGGCGCGGGTGACGGTGCCGTCGGTATAGGCGGCAAGGTCGGCCAGGATCTCGTCCTCGACGGCTCCGGTGCCGCCCAGGACGATGATTTGGTCGGGATCGAGGTGCTCCAGGGCCGTGCGGGTGGCAGCCGGCAGGTGGTCGGTCCTGGTGAGCAGGACCGGGCTGTCGAGCTGTCCGCCGCGGGCGGCCGCGGCCAGGGCGTCGGGGAAGTCGCTGCCCTTGGCGATATAGGCGACCTGCACGCCTGCCGGGTAGGTCAGGCCGGCCTCCGCCGCCGTCGCGTAGCGGTCAGGGCCGGCGATGCGGGTGACCTCGTCGGGGGTGTCGGCCAGGGCGTAGTCACCCAGAGTGGTGACCACGGACTCCGAGATGGCGGTGCTGCCACCCATGACCACGATCTTGTCGGGCTGCAAGCGTGTCAGCTCGGCCGTCGTGACGCTGGGCAGACTCCCCGGCTTGGTGAGCAGCACCGGGGCGTCGTGGGTGCCGCCCAGGGCTCCAGCGGGCATCGCGTCCGGGTAGTCCAGACCACTGGCGATGTAGACCACGTCGACACCAGGTGCCCAGTTGCCGGAGATTGCCGTTGCGGTCCCGTAACGGTCGGAGCCCGAGATGCGCTCGACGGCGGGTCCCTCGGAGTCGGTCCAGACGAAGCTGACGCTGTCCGTGGCGCTGCACGGCTCCCCGGTTTCGGGGCGAGAGCACCCGCTGATGGTGTCGCTGCCGGCCGAGGTGCCGGTGTAGGAGAAGGTGGCCTGCCCGCTGGCGTCCGTGGTCGCCGAGCCGGTGGTGCTGTGGGTGCCGCTGACCGCGAACTCGACCGAGGTGTCGGCCACCGGGTCGCCGGCGTCGTCGGTGAGGGTGGCCGTGACCGTGTGCTCCGTGCCGACCGGCGCGGTGCCGGTGTTGGGCTCCAGGTCAAGGTCGTGGGTGACGATCTCGGCGCCTGGGGCGCAGTCGACCTCGGGGTCAGGGGTGTAGCCGACGATCAGGTTGTCGAGGAAGACCGCGGAGTCAAAGATGTGGTCTGCCTGGTCGAAGATGGAGAAGTAGACCGAGTGGTTGCCCGGCGTGACCTGGGTGGAGGCGGACAGTCGCACGGTGGCGCCCCCGTTGCTGTCCCCGCTGCCGGCCGTCCCGTCGAAGGCGGTGCCGAGGCCATTGGTGCCGCTCATGCCGCCCACGCCGGTGGAGTTGATGCTGACCACCTCGCCGGCGGCATCGAACGCGAAGTTGTCCGGCGCACTGATGAGGCTGTCGTCAGTGGTCCAGGTCGAGGTGTCCAGTTCGGCGACGAAGGCGTCGTTGACGCTGCTCCCGACATAGACCGGGTACTCCTCGGACAGGAACCGGAAGTCGAAGGACAGACAGTTGGACCCCGTCGGCACGGCGAAGTCGACCTTGAGCACGGTCACGTCCAGGTCGGTATCTCCCCGGACGTTGCCACCGCCCAGGTCGGAGCTGGAGAAGGTGCCAGGGGCCTCGATGGTGGACACATAGCCGCTGGACAGCACGCCGAAGGTCGAGCCCTGCGTCGGGAAGCCCGCGACCGCAGAGTCCCCCACGCCCGCACTGTCCCCGCCGGGTGGTACGGCGACAAAGTTGGCCGCGGTGACGTTGAAGCTCGGGCTGGCCATCGCCTGGGCGACAGCGAGTGCCGACGTCGGGGTGATCGCCGTCAGGCCGACGTCAGCTGTGCTGCTCGCGGTCGCCTGGTGCTGCTCACGGTCAGTGGTCGCGTCGTCCGCGGATGCCATGCCCGCCGATGTGGCAACGGCCACCGCGAGCAGCGGCAGGACGCTGCTGGCGGCGAGCCCGGCACGAAGCCGGGAGGTCCTGGTGTGGTGCATCTGAACTCCTTCGATCGGGCCCCGGGGGGGCCGTGAATGAAGGGCGTTCGTGACTCAGGAAACCACGGCGGATCACGCCGTGCGGGGGTAAGTTCACGGGAGGTCACGGTCACCCGCGCGCAGCCTCCCGCTCTTGTGTCGCAGTTGTGTCGCACGCCGCACAGAAAATCCCCGGGGTGCACCCGTTTTAGTGGATGGCGTAACGCTGACTGGCCAGCTGAAAGCCGTGACCCGTGGTCAGGTCCGTGCAGGCGACGCCCTGGCGGTCACTGGTGCAGGAGATGTTCCCCAGCCGCAGTGTCGTGCCGTAGGGCAGCACGGCGACCGTGGCGCCGTCGAGGGTCGCGGTGGCCCCGAGGCCGGGCCCGGTCCAGGCGCCTCCGCCCGTGACGTCGGTGTCGGCGCGCAGGTCATAGGGCAGGCACGACCAGCGAGGGTCCACCCCACCACCGACCGTCATCGCGTCTGCCGCTGCGGGGGTGCATCCCGCGAAGGCGGCCGGGTCGATGTCAGCCGAGCGAGCGTCATACTCCTTGCCGTCGATCTGGCAGACGACATTGTCGGTCCGCACCAGACAGGCGACGTTCTGGGAGGGCATCAGGAAGGAGGCCTGGCCGCCATCGACCAGGATCGACCCGTCCGACTGGAGCTGGGCGCTGACCTCCCCGGGCATCTCGGGCCGCGCCCCGTCCCCGTCCGTGCTGTCCGGCGTGCCCGCATCGGGGCCCGTGCTCGCCCCAGCGTCGGTGGGATCGGTCGTCGGCGCGGCCTCCCCGGCATCGGTTGTCGACGCGTCCTGGCCGGGACCCGTGGTCTCAGCGCCGGTGGTCGCGTGGACGCCGCCGTCCACCGTCGGCTCACCCTCTGGTGACCCGGTGCAGGCTGTCAGCAGGCCAGCGACCAGCACCAGCAGGACAACGGGGGAGCGGACGGACAGGGTCACGAGCGGGCCTCCTGGCGGGGACAGGACAACCGGGGCAGCGTAGCCACCGAGCCTGGGAGAAAAATCAGATTGTGAGTGAGCGCTCACTCCGCTTACGCTTCGGGGCATGCCACCACGCGCCCGGGCGCTGCCTCCGGACCAACGCCGCGCCGCGATCCTCAGTGCGGCGGTCACGGTGCTCCAGGACGAGGGTCAGAGCGCCACCACCCGCACGATCGCCGAAGCGGCAGGGGTGGCCGAGGGGACCCTGTTCCGGGCCTTCGCCACCAAGGAGGAGCTTGTCTGCGCCGCTCTGGACCAGGCCTTCGACCCCGCACCGGTGCTGGGGCTGCTGGATGACGTTGACCTGTCCCTGCCGCTGCGCGAGCGGATGGTCGCTGCCGTGACCATCCTGCAGGGCCGTTATCAGGAAGTCATCGGACTGATGCACGCCATGGGGATCGTGCACCCTCCGGAACCTCCCCGGGCCGGGCAGGCCCGTGCCGGAACCACGGCAGACCACGAGCCCTCGACGACGGCCGAGCCGGACTCGCGCCATCGGCCACGCCCCTGGCGCCAGCCGATCGGTGAGGCGTTGACCTTGCTGCTGGAGCCGGACGCCGACCTGCTGCGGGTGCCGGTCGCCGAGCTCGTCGATTTGGTCGGCCTGCTGACCTTCGCCAGCAGCCACCCCACCCTGAACCAGGGGCGCTCCCTCGCTCCCGCCACCATCGTCTCCGTGCTGCTGGACGGCACCCGGAAGGTCGACTGAATGCTGATCCGTCTCCTGCGCGCCCACCTGGGCCCGTATCGCTGGCTCGTGGTGATCCTGCTGGTCCTGCAACTGGCGAGCACCATCGCCTCGCTCTATCTGCCCAGCCTCAACGGCCGGATCATCGACGAGGGTGTCGCCGTCGGCCAGACCGGGCCGATCCTGCGACTGGGTGCGATCATGCTCGCCGTCTCCCTGGTGCAGATCACCGTCACGATCGGGGCGACCTATCTCGCCTCCCGCACCTCCGCGTCCGTGGGGCGGGATGTGCGCGGGTCCGTCTTCGACAGGGTCGCCGTCTTCAGCGCCCAGGAGGTCGGACGCTTCGGTGCTCCGACGCTGATCTCCCGCTCGACCAACGACGTGACGCAGGTGCAGACCGTCACCTTCATGGGTCTGACGTTGATGGTCGGCGTGCCGATCATGATGGTCGGCGGCATCATCATGGCGCTACGCGAGGACGTCGGTCTCTCCTGGCTCATGGCGGTCGCCGTGCCGCTGCTGGCGCTGGTCGTCGGGCTGATCATCCGCCGGATGGTCCCGCAGTTCTCCCTGATGCAGAAGTCGGTTGACTGGGTCAACCGGGTGCTGCGTGAGCAGATCACCGGCATCCGCGTGGTGCGGGCCTTTGTCCGCGAGGACGATGAGCGAGCCCGCTTCGCCGCGGCCAACACGCAGTACACCGGGACGGCCCTGGCGGTCGGCAAGCTGATGGCCCTGGTGTTCCCGCTGGTCATGCTGATCTTCAATGCCTCGACGATCGCGGTGATGTGGTTCGGCGCGCACCGGATCGACAGCGGCAACATGGAGATCGGCGCGCTCACCGCCTTCCTGGCCTATCTGATCTTTGTGTTGATGTCGGTCATGATGGCGACCTTCATGGCCACCATGATCCCGCGGGCGGAGGTCTCCGCCGGTCGCATCGTCGAGGTGCTCGACACCGACTCCACGGTGGTGGAGGCGACCAACCCGGTGCAGATCCCGCACGGCCCGGTCGAGATCGAGTTCCGCGACGTGGAGTTCGCCTATCCCGGTGCCGAGGTGCCGGTCCTGCAGGGCGTGAGCTTCACCGCCCGACCGGGGCAGACCACCGCGATCATCGGATCCACCGGAGCGGGCAAGACCACGCTGGTCAACCTGATCCCCAGGCTGTATGACGTGAGCTCGGGGGCGGTGCTGATGGGCGGGGTCGATGTCAGGGACGCCGAGCTGTCCGACGTGTGGCGCCGGGTCGGACTGGTCCCGCAGAAGCCCTACCTGTTCACCGGTTCGGTCGCCGACAACCTGCGCTATGGCGACCCTGAGGCCAGCGAGGAGGACCTGTGGGAGGCCCTGCGGATCGCCCAGGGCACGGACTTCGTGCAGGCCATGCCGGAGAGGCTGGACTCGGCCATCGCCCAGGGTGGTGGCAACGTCTCGGGCGGCCAGCGCCAGCGGCTCGCGATCGCCCGGGCCCTGGTGCGCCGCCCCGACGTCTATCTGTTTGACGACTCCTTCTCGGCCCTGGACCTGATGACCGACCGCCGGCTGCGAGCGGCCCTGGAGCCCGAGACCGGCGAGGCGACCGTCATCGTGGTGGCCCAGCGGGTGTCCACGATCATCGGCGCCGACCAGATCGTCGTCCTCGAGGACGGACGGGTGGTCGGGGTCGGCACGCACGACGACCTCCTGGCTGACTGCACGACATACCAAGAGATCGTGCAGTCCCAGGCCGTGGCGGAGGTGGCCTGATGAGCGAGGGCATCAAGTCCGAGGAGGAGAAGGCGGCGGAGTCCCGCCGCGGACCGCGCGCCGGCCACGGGTCACCCGGTGGTGGGCTGGGAGTCCCGGCCGAGAAGGCCGCCAACTTCGGCGACAGCGCCAAGCGGCTGATCGGGCTGCTGCGCCCCGACCGGGCAGCAGTCTCCCTGGTGGTCGTGCTGACGGCGGTCGCCGTGGTCCTCAACGCGATCGGCCCCTACATCCTGGCGCGGGCCACCGACATTATCTTTGCTGGCTTCTTCGGCCGGGTCCTCGCCGAGCAGGGCGTCCCGCCAGGGACACCGCAGGAGCAGGTGGCAGAGGGGTTGCGCGCCTCTGGTGAGGACACCTTCGCCGACATGATCGCCGTCATGGACCACCTGGAGGTGGGGCGCGGCGTCGACTTCGGCGCGCTCGGTGAGGTCCTGGTGCTGGTGATGGGCATCTATCTGGTCGCCTCCCTCCTGTCCTGGGTCCAGGCGAGGCTGCTGGTGGTCGTGGTCAACCGCACCATCTACAACCTGCGCCGCGACGTGGAGGACAAGCTCAACCGGCTGCCGCTGCCCTACTTCGACCGGCAGCCGCGCGGTGAGGTCCTGAGCCGGGTCACCAATGACATCGACAATGTCTCGCAGAGCCTGCAGCAGACGCTCAGTCAGCTGCTCAACTCACTGCTGACCGTGGTCGCGATGGTCGTGATGATGTTTGTGATCTCCCCGACCCTGGCGCTGGTCGCGCTGATCACCATCCCCGTCTCGGTCGTCATCACCGGAGTGATCGGCAGCCGGGCACAGAAGCAGTTCAAGCGGCAGTGGAAGCACACCGGCGAGGTCAACGCCATCGTCGAGGAGACCTTCACCGGGCACGAGCTCATCAAGGTCTTCGGACGTCAGGCCGAGAGCCGGCGGACCTTCGACAAGGCCAACAACGACCTGTATGAAGCGGGCTTCGGCGCACAGTTCATCTCCGGCATCATCATGCCGACGATGATGTTCGTCGGAAACCTCAACTATGTCGTCATCGCCGTCCTGGGCGGGCTGCGCGTCGCCTCGGGCACGATGAGCCTGGGTGAGGTCCAGGCCTTCATCCAGTACTCGCGCCAGTTCACCCAGCCGCTGACCCAGGTCGCCTCGATGGCCAACCTGATGCAGTCCGGGGTGGCCTCCGCCGAGCGGGTCTTTGAGGTCCTCGACGCGGACGAGCAGGACCCGGAGTCCGCCAGCCCGGCCACCCTCGACGACCCGCACGGACGGGTCACCTTTGAGGGCGTCGCCTTCTCCTACGACCCCGAGCGTCCGCTCATCCACGACCTGGACCTGACGGTCGAGCCCGGGCAGACCGTGGCGATCGTCGGGCCGACCGGCGCGGGTAAGACGACGCTGGTCAACCTGCTGATGCGCTTCTATGAGCTGGACGGCGGCCGGATCACCCTGGACGGTGAGGACATCACCGACCTGACCCGCAAGGGCCTGCGCTCGCGCATCGGGATGGTGCTGCAGGACACCTGGCTGTTCGAGGGCACCATCAGGGAGAACATCGCCTACGGACGCCCGGAGGCCACCGAGGCCGAGATCATCGAGGCGGCCGAGGCCACCTATGTCGACCGCTTCGTGCGCACCCTCCCGGAGGGCTATGACACCGTGCTCAACTCCGAGGGCAGCAATGTCAGCGCGGGGGAGAAGCAGCTGATCACGATCGCGCGTGCCTTCCTGTCGGACCCGGCCCTGCTGATCCTGGACGAGGCGACCTCCTCGGTGGACACCCGCACCGAGCTGTTGCTCCAGCACGCGATGAACGCGCTGCGCAGTGACCGCACCAGCTTTGTCATCGCGCACCGGCTCTCCACGATCCGGGACGCGGACCTGATCCTGGTGATGGAGGCCGGCGCGATCGTCGAGAAGGGCACGCACGAGGACCTGTTGGCCAGCGACGGCGCCTACGCCCGTCTCTACCAGTCGCAGTTCGCCGGCTCGGCGGTCGACATCGACGAGGAACTGCAGACCACGACCTGACCCTCAGCAGCAGCGAGCCCAGGTCGCCCCAGACGCCCAGCAGCACGGACAGGGCACCGACGATCATCAGCACGCCGGAGACGATGACGCTGAGGCGAGCGGCCCGCACCTTCGTGTACTCGGCGTATCCGGCCATGGCGTCGGTGGCCTTCAGGTGGCCGATGCCCGAGGCGAGGAAGATCGCGACGAACAGGATGCCGGATGGGTAGCCTGAGGCGATGAGTTCCGGTCCACCGGCCGAGGTCGCCATCGATCTCGAGCTGGTCCGCACGCTGCTCGCCGACCAGCATCCCGACCTGGCAGACCGTCCGCTGAGTCCGCTCGGTGAGGGGTGGGACAACGCGATCTTCCGGCTGGGCCAGCACTATCTGGTCCGGCTGCCGCGACGGCAGGCGGCCGCTGGGCTGGTGGCCCACGAGCACCGGTGGCTCCCCGAGGTCGCGCGCCTGGTCGACCTGCCCGTCCCGGCGCCGGTGCGGCACGGCCACCCCACGGCATACTTCCCCTGGTCCTGGTCGATCACCCGGTGGATCGAGGGCCGGCCTGCGGCCGAGAGCCCGGTCGCTGCCAGGGCGCACTGGGCCGGGGTGCTCGCCCGGTTCGCTGCCCAGCTGCACCAACCCGCGCCCAGCGACGCGCCCCAGAGCCTGGTCCGCGGTGTGCCGCTGGCCCTGCGCGACGCGACCCTCCGGGAGCGGCTCAGCAGCGTCGGTCATCCCCGAGGCGATGACCTGCTGGCCCAGTGGGAGCGGGCCCTGGCCGCGCCGGTCTATGACGGCCCGCCACGGTGGGTGCATGGCGACCCGCACCCGCTCAACATGGTGGTGCGCCGGGGCAGCCTCGCCGCCGTCATCGACTTCGGAGACCTGACCCAGGGCGACCCTGCCTCCGACCTGGCCACGGCCTGGCAGACCTTCTCCTGGGAGGGGCGCGCGGCCTTCGTGGTGCGCTACTCCCAGCTGGCGGGTCGGGACGAGGCGCTCTGGCAGCGGGCGCGGGGCTGGGCCGTGCTGTATGCCGTCAACTCCCTCGCGCTGTCGGCCGACAGCCCGCAGTTCACGGCCATCGCCGAGCACACCGTCGCGCAGCTGCTCGAGGCGCCCGATGCCCTCCTCTCGCGCTAGCCGTGCAGCGAGGTGGTGAGTGACAGCGGTGGGATGCTGTCCGGGAACCTGTGTGCTGACGCTCTGGGGGATGGGCTAGCGTGAGCGCCGTTCCTCCTAGGCGTCGAGGTCGCGACGAATCCGCGACACGCTCGGGGGGAGAAATGGAAGGTCCCGTGAGCGGTCGCAAGCTAGTTATCGTCGAGTCACCAGGCAAGGTCAAGAGCATCGGGGAGTACCTCGGTCCTGACTATGTGGTCGACGCCAGCATTGGGCACATCCGGGATCTGCCCAATCCCAGCGAGCTCCCGGTCGAGATGAAAAAGGGGCCGTTCGGCAAGTTTGCGATCAACGTCGAGGACGACTTCGACCCCTACTACGTGGTCGACGCCGACAAGAAGAAGAAGGTCAACGAACTCAAGCGGCACCTCAAGAATGCCGACGAGCTCTATCTCGCCACGGATGAGGACCGCGAGGGCGAGGCGATCGCCTGGCACCTGCTGGAGGTCCTGCAGCCCAAGGTGCCGGTCAAGCGCATGGTCTTTCACGAGATCACCCGCGAGGCGATCCAGCGCGCCGTCAACGAGACCCGGGACCTCAACATGGACCGGGTCGACGCCCAGGAGACCCGTCGGGTCCTAGACCGGCTCTACGGCTACGAGGTCAGCCCCGTCCTGTGGCGCAAGGTGCGGCAGGGACTCTCCGCCGGTCGGGTGCAGTCGGTGGCCACGCGCATGGTGGTCGAGCGGGAGCGCGAGCGCATGGCGTTCCGCTCCGCGTCCTACTGGGACGTCGAGGGCGAGTTCGCCCCCGAGGGGAGCGGTGGGCAGGCGTTCCTGGCCCGGTTGACCGGGGTCGACGGCAAGCGGGTCGCCACCGGCCGCGACTTCGATGACCGCGGGGCGCTGAAGAGCTCCGGACTGGTCCACCTCGAGGCCGCGCTCGCCACTAGCATCGCCGAGGGCACCCGCGAGGCGCAGGTCGTCGTCCGCCAGGTCTCGGAGAAGCCCTACACCCGCCGTCCCTCCGCACCCTTCACCACCTCCACCCTGCAGCAGGAGGCGAGCCGCAAGCTCCGGTTGAACGCGCAGTCGACGATGCGGACCGCGCAGCGGCTCTACGAGAACGGCTACATCACCTACATGCGCACCGACTCGACCACGATCTCCGAGTCGGCGGTCAGTGCGGCCCGGGCGCAGGCCCGTGACCTGTATGGCGCGGAGTTCGTGCCCGACGCGCCCCGCCGTTACGGCAAGAAGAGCAAGAACGCCCAGGAGGCGCACGAGGCGATCCGTCCCGCGGGAGACTCCTTCCGCACCCCCGCGCAGGTGGCCGGAGCGCTCCGCGGCCAGGAGTATGCACTCTATGAGCTGATCTGGAAGCGCACCGTCGCCTCGCAGATGGCCGACGCCAAGGGCTCGACCGCCAGCGTCAAGCTGGCCGCGACGCTGCCCTCCGGCCACGACGCCCGGGAGGTCGAGTTCAGCGCCTCCGGCACGGTCATCACCTTCCGTGGGTTCCTGGCCGCCTATGAGGAGGGACGGGACGAGGACCGTCACGCGCGTCCCACCGAGGAGCAGGAGCGGCGGTTGCCGCGGCTGTCCGAGGGGGTGGCGCTGGACGTCCTCGACACTGAGGCGCAGGGTCACCGGACCTCCCCGCCGGCCCGCTACACCGAGGCCACCCTGGTGAAGGCGCTGGAGGAGAAGGGGATCGGACGTCCCTCGACCTATGCCTCCACCGTCGGCACCATCCAGGACCGGGGCTACGTGCGCACCAGAGGATCTGCACTCATCCCCACCTGGCTGGCGTTCGCGGTCACCCGCCTGCTGGAGGAGCACTTCGAGCGCCTGGTGGACTATGACTTCACGGCATCGATGGAGGAGGGCCTGGACCGCATCGAGGCCGGTGACGAGCAGCGCGTCTCCTGGTTGAAGAGGTTCTACTTCGGAGACCAGGCCACCGATGCGGAGGGTCTGCAGGACCTCGTTGCCGACCTGGGCGACATCGACGCCCGGGGAGTGTCCACCATCGACATCGGCGACGGCATAGTCGTGCGGGTCGGTCGCTACGGCCCCTATGTCGAGGACACGAACTCCACCGACGACCCGCCCCGGCGCGCCACGATCTCCGACGAGATCGCCCCCGACGAGATGACCCCGGAGAAGGGCCGCGAGCTGCTCGAGGCTGCCGCCGACGACGGACGCGTCCTGGGGCAGGACCCCGCCACGGGCCGCGACATCGTCGCCAGGGCCGGCCGCTACGGGCCATATGTCACCGAGGTGCTGCCGGAGGACCCCGAGCCCGGGGCCGCGGCGACCGCCACTCCGGAGGGCGGGCCAGGCTCCCCGGCCACGCCGGCCAAGAAGGCTCCTGCAAAGAAGGCGACAAAGAAGGCGGCGAAGGTCAAGCCGCGCACGGCAAGCCTCTTCGAGGACATGGATCTGGCCACCATCGAGCTCGACACAGCGCTGCGGTTGCTGAGCCTGCCGCGGGTGGTCGGTGCCGACCCGGAGAGCGGTGAGGACATCACCGCCCAGAACGGTCGCTACGGCCCCTACCTGAAGAAGGGCACCGACTCCCGGTCGCTGACGACCGAGAGCCAGCTGTTCGACATCACGCTCGAGGAGGCGCTGGCGATCTATGCCCAGCCCAAGCAGCGTGGCCGGGCCGCCGCACCGCCCCTGAAGGAGCTCGGCAACGACCCGGTCAGCGGCAAGCCCGTCGTGGTCAAGGAGGGTCGCTTCGGTCCCTACGTCACCGACGGTGAGACCAATGCGACCCTTCGCAAGGACGACGACCCCGCGACGGTGACCCCCGAGCGTGGCTTTGAACTGCTCGCCGACAAGCGGGCCAAGGGACCGACCACCCGCAAGCGGACGGCCAAGAAGACCACGAAGAAGGCGGCTGCCAAGAAGACGACCGCCAAGAAGGCGGCTACGAAGAAATCAGCTGCCGGAGGTGCGGCTCAGAAGTCGAGCTAACCGCCGTCGCGAGCGCCTGCTCGAGATCGGCGATCAGGTCCTCGGCAGCCTCGAGGCCCACGGACAGCCGCAGGATGCCAGCGCCGGGTCGGGCCTCCGGAGTGACCACCCGGTGCGTCAGGGCGGCCGGGTGCTGGATCAGCGAGTCGACCCCACCGAGCGAGACGGCGTGGCCGATCAGGGACACCCGCTCAGCAACCTGCCGAGCCCGTTCGAAGGACCCCAGGTCCATGGCGAGGATTGCACCGGGCCCGGACATCTGGTCCCCGACCAGCCCCGCCGGGTCTGAGCCGCCCAGCCCCGGGTAGTGCACGTGCTGGACATCGGTGTGGTTGACCAGCCAGTGCGCCACCACCTGGGCGGTGTCCTGCTGGGCCCGCACCCGCACCGGCAGGGTCTGGAGTCCCCGATGGGCCAGGTAGGCCGCCAGCGGGTGCATGGTCGCGCCGGTGAGTGCCCGGACCGGGCGGATGCGGGAGGCGAGCTCCTCGGAGGTCGCCACGATCCCGCCGAGGACGTCGCCGTGGCCGGCGAGAAACTTGGTGACCGAGTGCAGGACGATGCTGGCGCCCTGCTCCAACGGGCGCTGCAGCACCGGTGTCGCGAAGGTGTTGTCCACGAGGACGGGGACCGTCCCGGCCTGGGCGACGAGCGCCCGCAGGTCCACCAGCTCCAGGGTGGGGTTGGCGGGGGTCTCGACGATCACCAGCCCGGTGTCGGCCTGGATCGCAGCTGCGACCTCATGGGGGTCGGCCCAGGTGACGCGGGTGCCGAGCAGTCCGGTCTCGAGCAGGTGGTCGCTGCCGCCATACAGGGGCCGGACGGCGACCACGTGGGGTGTCCCGGCGGCGACGCAGCTCAGCAGGGTGGCGGTCAGCGCAGCCATCCCGGAGGCGAAGCCGATCCCGGCCTCTGCGCCCTCCAGTCGCGCGAGCGCCTCCTCGAAGCGAGCCACCCCAGGGCTCCAGAGCCGCTGATAGACCGGCGTCTGGCCCTCCTCCCGGCTGTGCCCCTCCGCCATGCGGTCATAGGCCTGACCGCCGGCCTCGATGCTCGGCAGCGGATAGGTCGAGGACAGGTCGATGGGCGGCACGTGCACACCCAGAGCGGTCAGATCCTCGCGTGCGGCGTGCACGGCCACGGTGTCGAACGACATTGTTGTTCACTCCTCTGCTCCACCGGCGGCACCGTCGCCGACCGGCTCTGATCGTGGGTGATCACCCTCGGTCCACCCAGGACACTATTCTGGCTGATCTGCGGGAAAAATGCCAGGATGCCTCACTGTCTGCGGTGTCAGGTGAGTCCGAGCGTGGTTTCTGTGACGCATCGGCGCTATGATCGCGACATGGCGAAGATGGTGCAGTCCGACGGCGGTGTGGTCCTCGACCGGATCGATCAGCATCTGGTGGCCCTGCTGGAGAAGGACGGTCGGACCTCGAACGCCACCCTGGCGCGCGAGGTCGGCGTCGCCGAGTCGACCTGCCTGGTGCGGGTGCGTGCGCTGCGCGAGGCAGGAGTGATCCGGGGGATCCATGCGGACATCGACCCCGCGCTGGTCGGCCGTCCCGTGCAGGCGATGATCGCGGTCCGCTTCGGGGGGCACCGGCGCAGCCACTTCGAGCAGTTCCGGCAGGAGGTGCCCAAGCTCCCGGGAGTCCTGTCGGCCTATCACGTCAGCGGGGCCACCGACTACTTCGTGCACGTGGCGTGTGAGTCGGCCGACGCCCTGCGCGACTTCGTGCTCGATCACCTCACCAACCGGCCCGGTGTCCTGCACGCCGAGACCGCGCTGATCTTCGACATGCTCAAGGGAGAGGCGACGCTCAGCGGCCTCGAGGCGTGAGGGTTCCTCGCGCAAGTGGCAGAGAGTGAGGCCTCTTCACGCAAGAGCCCTGGTGAAAGCGTGCCTGTGGGTGCTCTCACCCTCCTGTCAGCGATGTCGCCTAGGCTCAGCCTGTGCCGCAGGAACCCACCTCGCCGACGCCGGAGCCCTCCGGCCTCTTTGTCGCGTTCGAGGGCGGTGACGGCGCGGGCAAGTCGACCCAGTCGCGACTGCTCGGCGCGGCGCTCGAGGCGATCGGTCGCGAGGTGGTGCTGACGCGAGAGCCAGGCGGCACCGAGCTCGGCGCGCAGATCCGACAGGTGCTGTTGCACGGTGACCATGTCGCACCTCGAGCCGAGGCGCTGCTGTTTGCCGCAGACCGGGCCCACCACGTCGCGACCGTGGTGCGCCCGGCGCTGGAGCGCCGAGCCGTTGTGCTCACCGACCGTTATATGGACTCCTCCATCGCCTATCAGGGCGTCGCACGGGCACTCAGCCACGACGACGTGCGTGACATCTCTCGCTGGGCCGTGGAGGACTTGCTGCCCGAGCTCACGGTGCTCCTCGACGTCACGGCGGCGGAGGGGCGAGCGCGTCGCGGGGGAGTGCACGACCGGCTCGAGCGTGAGGACGACGCCTTCCACGAGGCCGTGCGACAGGGATATCGCCAGCTCGCCGAGCGGGATCCGGCTCGCTACCTGGTCCTCGACGCCGGGCGTGACCCGATGGACCTGCACCGGGCGGTGTGCCGAGCTCTGGCCGGCCGCAGCCCGGACCTCAGGATGCTGGTCCCGGTGAGTCACCAGGACGTGGTGCGGTGAGCGTCTTCGACGAGCTGGTCGGCCAGGCCCCGCTCATCGAGCAGCTGCGGACGGCCGTCAGCACGCCGGGTGCGATGACTCACGCCTGGCTCTTCACCGGGCCCCCGGGCTCGGGCCGTTCCAAGGCGGCCCGGGCCTTCGCGGCCGCCCTGCAGTGCGAGGGTCCCGGTGCGCCCGGGTGCGGGCAGTGTCAGGCCTGCCGGACCGTCCTGGCCGGTAGTCATGCCGACCTCATCGTCGAAGCGACCTCCGAGACCTTCATCCGGGTGGGACGGGCCAGGGAACTGGCCCTGGCGGCCGGGTCCCGGCCTGGAGTCGGACGATGGCGGGTGCTGATCATCGAGGACGCCGACCGCCTCAACGACCAGGCGGCCGACGCCCTGCTGAAGTCTCTGGAGGAGCCGCCGCCGCGCACGGTGTGGATGCTGTGCGCCCCCTCCCTGGAAGACATCCTGGTGACGGTCCGCTCGCGCTGCCGGCACCTGCGGCTGCGCACCCCACCCGTGGATGACGTCGCCGAGCTGCTGCAGCACCGGGACGGCATCGACCCGGCCATGGCCCACTACGCCGCGCGGGCGGCGCAGTCCCACATCGGGATCGCCCGCCGGTTGGCACGCAACGAGGACGCCCGCACCAGACGGCACCAGGTGACGGCCATCCCGCTGACTCTGACCACCCTGGGTGCCGCGCTCGACGCCGCGGAGAACCTGCACGCCACAGCGGTCGAGGGCTCCGCCGGGACAGCCGGTGCCGAGGCCGACGAGGCGCGCGCCGACCTGCTGCGTCAGCTCGGGGCGGATCCGTCGGCGCGGACCCAGCCCCCCGCCATACGGACTCACCTCAAAGAGTTTGACGAGCGGCAGAAGCGGCTGGCCAGACGCCAGCAGCACGACACGATCGATGCCGCGCTCACGGACCTCACCACGGTCTATCGCGATGCCCTGGTGCTCAAGACCGGTGTGGCCCCGATCAACTCCACGGAGGTCGCGGCGCTGCAGGAGGTGGCGCGTGCCTTCACCCCGGTGCAGCTGCTCCAGGCGCTCGACACGATCGGACTGGCCCGACAGCGACTCATCGCCAACGGTTCGCCATTGCTGGTGCTGGAGGCGATGATGATTGCGTTGATCCTGCCGAGGGCGGGCCAGCACGGATGACGATCAACCGGGTGGGGACACCACAGTCGAGGAGAGGACCGAGTGTGAGGACCAATGGGAGCGTGCGGGGGCGGCTCAGCAGTCTCGCTGTGGGCGGGGCCCTGCTGGGCCTCGTCGCGGCGGGGTGCACGGGTGCACCCTCGACCGAGCGTGTCGAGCCGGGCCAGCAGAGCAGCACGGGCTCCGACAAGGGGCAGGGCACGGGAGACACTGGTGAGGCCACTGGTGACGCCGGGCAGGGCACGGGCGGAGGCACCGGACCCGCCACGGGGGGTGCAGGCGCCGTGCCGGAGGGTCTGGAGGAGTTCTACGGACAGGACATCGCCTGGGAGAGCTGTGACGGCGGTGAGTGCGCGACCCTGACCGTCCCGATCGACTACGACGAGCCGGACGGGTCCACCATCGAGCTGGCCCTGCTCCGGGTGCCCGCCGGGGACAGCAGTCAGGGCTCGCTGGTGCTCAATCCCGGTGGCCCCGGTGGTTCCGGCGTTGACTATGCCCGGAGCGCGGGCATGGTCTATTCGGACACCGTGCGAGAGCACTACGACATCGTCGGGTTCGACCCTCGCGGTGTGGGCCAGTCGGCGCCGATCACCTGCTTCGACGACGCCCGGATGGATGAGTGGATCGGCTTTGACCCGACGCCGGACGACGCGGCGGAGGAGGAGGCGGCACTGCAGCAGGGCCGGGACTTCGCGGCCGCGTGCGAGGAGAACAGCGGTGAACTGCTCGGTCACGTCTCGACCGTTGAGGTCGTGCGTGACATGGACGTCCTGCGCTCGGCCCTGGGACAGGAGCAGCTGGACTACTTCGGCGCCTCCTACGGCACGGTGCTCGGAGCGACCTATGCCGAGCTCTTCCCGGCCAATGTCGGTCGCTTCGTGCTCGACGGTGCGGTGGATCCCACGATGGTGGGCATCGACTCGGCCGTGGCCCAGACCGAGGGTTTCGAGCGGGCGACCAGGGCCTATGTCGAGGACTGCGTGGCACAGGGGGACTGCCCCCTGGGCGGCGACGTGGACTCGGCGATGCAGGCGATCCCGGACCTGCTCGCACAACTGGATGCCGAGCCGATCCCCCTCGACAGCGACCCCGCGGGGGAGCTCACGGAGGGGTGGGCGATGTATGGGATCGTCGTCGCGATGTATGACCAGGCGGGCTGGCCCATCCTCACGCAGGCGATCCGGTCCGCGCAGGACGGCGATGGGACGATGCTGATGTTCCTGGCCAACCTCTACTTCGACCGCGGCACGGACGGCACGCACAACAGCAACTCGTCCCAGGCCTTCTATGCCGTCCAGTGCCTCGACAGCTCTAACAATGACGCACCGGAGGTGGATGACGAGGAGGCTCTGCGCCGCTACGTCGAGGCCTCGCCGACGTGGGGTCGTCATTTCGCGACGATGGACAAGTCGACCTGTGAGGACTGGCCGGTGGCCATCGACGGGCCGCCGCTGACCGAGTACACCGCTGAGGGCGCCGCGCCCATCGTGGTCATCGGGACCACCCGGGACCCGGCCACTCCCTACGAGCAGGCGGTCGCGCTGGCCGACATGCTCGACTCGGGTGTGCTGGTCTCCTTTGACGGGGACGGGCACACGGCCTACGGACGGTCCAACGACTGCGTCGACGACGCCATCGACGCCTTCCTGACCGAGGGCACCGTGCCCGAGGACGGACTGTCCTGCTGACAGGGATCGGGATGGACGGCGCGCTGCCCTGCTGGCAGCGTTCGTGACCGGGCGGGCGATTCGCTCTGGCGTCTCACGATCGGTTATCCTCCCTTGGCGCCCTCTGCGGGGCGTGTGCCGCCTTAGCTCAGTCGGCTAGAGCGATTCACTCGTAATGAATAGGTCATCGGTTCGATTCCGATAGGCGGCTCAGAACCAGTGCAGGCCAGACCGTGTTCCGGAAGGTTCACGGCCTGGCCTGCACTTGCGTTTGCGGGCACATTGCGACCACTGGCCGGTCGCAGAGCCGGACCCTGGTGGCGCGCCGACGCTGCCACCGGGGTGGATCGTCTGGGATGTACCTCAACGGGCGTACCGGTAATCCCCGGCCAGCCGACACTCACTCGGCTTCGACGAGGCCCCTTCGACCATGTCGGCCTTGCTGCGGTCTATGCGGCACGCAACCCTGAGGTGGGCTGCAAGAGGCCCACCCGGTCAGACCGGGTGGGCCTCTTGCGTTGCGCGACTCAGGGACCGGGGTGGATCACTCCCGTCCCCAGTGCGTCACTCGTCGGCCACGAAGCGGAGGGTGAACTCGCCGTTGCCCTCGTTGTCCGCGGCAGCGCTGAAGCCCACGGCTGCCAGCTGCTCCAGAGCGTTCTTCGCCTCAGCGTCCTCGACCTCGTTGAGGTAGAGGTGCTCCAGGCTGTTGATGTTGACGTAGAACACGGAGTCAGCGTCGCCAGCGTTGGGCACTGCGCTCTTGAAGAGGTCGGTGTCACCCAGGGTTCCGCCCTCGGCGACGGCGTCGACGTAGGACTGGGAGACGCCGAGGGTCAGGGCGCCATCGTCGGTGCGCTGGATCAGGAAATCGTCTGCCTCTGGGGTCCCGGCGGCGCCGAAGGCGCGGGTCAGCAGATCCTGTGCGGCGTCGGTGTCAGTCTCGCTGCGGTAGGCGACCTCCCACAGCTGCATGTCGTCCAGGTCCTCGAGCTCCAGGAGGCCCGGGCCCGCCGACAGCACGAGGCTGCTGCCGACCAGGGTCTGGATGTCGTCGGGCAGGGTGAAGCCAGCCTCTGCCGCGGACTGCTCGGCCTCGGTGACCTCCTGCGGGAACTGCTCCTGGAAGGCGGCGTAGGCGTTGGCGACCAGCTGGTCACCGTGCTCCAGCCCGAAGGCCCCGACGGTGTCCTCCGGCAGGTCCAGGATCAGCTGAGCGCTGTCCCCGCCCTCGATGCCGGTGGCCTCGAGGCCACGGGTCACGCCGTGGACCTCGATGTTGTTCTCGGAGAAGCGCACGGCGGCGGCGTAGCGGCCGGTCGCAGCCTCGCTGGCCAGCTGGCTCGTGCCGGCCATGCTGCCTAGGGCGCCGGTGGCGTCCAGTGCGCTGGCGTCATCCAGGGTCTCCTGCGCCAGCGGGCTGTCGACGAGTGCTGCCAACGGCTCCACATCGACCCAGCCGGAGACGACACCCTCATCGCCCAGGGCAGCCATGTCCTGCGTGAAGGTGTCCTTGTCAGCGAGGGTGCCTTCCTCCACGAGGTCCTGCAGCGAGCCGACCGCGTCGGTGGTGGTCAGGACGGCGTAGTCGCCGTGGAAGTACCAGTCCAGGCCGTCGTCGCTGGTGCTGTTGGTCGCCTCCTGCAGCTTGGTCAGTCCCTCGTTGGCAGCGTCCTCGTCCTTGACCTGCAGCGCGATGCCGAAGAAGGGCTCGTCGCTGCCGTTGGGCACGATCCCCAGGCCCATCCGATCGCCCAGCCAGGGCTCGATGTCCTCGGCGTAGTCGATGGAGGCGAAGGCCTCCTCCTCCTCAGCCATCCAGTCGAAGAACTCCTTGCGGATGTCCTCGCTGCGCAGTGTCTCGAGGGCATCGTCGTCGAGCGCGTCGAAGAAGCGCACCGCAGCGATCTTCTGGCCGACCTTCGGGTCGATGTCCAGTCGCAGGTAGGCCGCGGTGTCAGCCGGGAGGGCGCTCGCCGGCTGGTCGCCGCCGCCACCGAGGGCGCGCGTCACGGCGAAGGCACCTCCGCCGATGACCAGGGCTGCCACCACTGCCAGGGCGACCAGCAGAGCCGGTCGGCTCTTGCTGCCCTGCTGGGGCGGCTCGTAGGTATAGGAGGCGCTCTGGGATGGATCGAAAGCGCCGGCAGGTGGTGCAGTCATGGTTCCCCCTTGGGATCGTGTCGAGGTCTCACCGATCGGCTCACGGCAGCCGTGGGACGGTTCGAATGCTTCCCAGGATACCGTGCATACATTTTTCGTTATCGAATCGTGACCGGGTGATCGAAGACGATGGCGATTTCGGCGGGCGCATAAGTGACCTGCTGAAAGACATGAGTGTGATTTCGAACAGATCGGCAGCCGGAGTGCAGTGTGACGGCTGTGACGGTTGTGACCTGCAGAAATGCGTGTGGCTGGAGTTTCGCGTGGGGTGATTTGGGCATACCGTCATGGGCGGTCGCGTCTCCTTTTGCCCTCGGCGGCCACCTGTCACACGGAAGTGAGTTGCTGTGATCCGCCCCGGACGCCGTACGCGCTATGGCGCGCTCCTTGCCAGCAGCCTCCTGCTCCTCCCGGCCGTCCCGGCAGCCGGCGCAGAGGACCAGGTGCCCAGCGAGCAGGAGGTGGCCCAGGCCCGGCAGGTCGTGGTCGACACGGAGGGCCGGGTCGGTGAACTCGACGCCCTGATGCGGGGTTACACCGCCCAGGTGCGCGCGGCCGAGCAGCAGGCACTGGTTGCTGGTGAGGACTCGGCCCTGGCTGCCTACGAGGCCGAGACTGCCGCTGCGGAGGCCGAGCGTCTTGCAGAGCTCTCGGCTGCCGCCAGCGCGGAGGCAGAGGTGGCCACTGCGGTGCTGGGACGTCACGCCAAGGAGGCCTACAAGTCCGGCGGGCTGTCCACCTTGGAGGTGCTCCTGTCGGCCGGGCCAGGTGATCTGCTCGACCGGGCGGGCTCCCTGGAGGTCGTGGGGCGGATCCGCGCGCGGGACGTCAGCGATGCCTCGCTCGCGTCCGGCACGGCAGAAGCGCTTGAGCGCGAGGCAGCCCTGGCCGCCGCGCAGGCCGAGGCCGCAGCGATCCGGGCCGAAGACGCACAGGTCGCTGCCGAGGCGGCTCTTGAGGAGGCCGAGGAGCAGAGCCGGCGCCTTGCCGCCGAGCGAGAGGCCACGATCCTGGAACTGTCCCGACTACGCCAGGTCTCGCTGGACACCGAGCGCACTCGCCAGCAGCACCTGCAGGACGAGTCCGACCGCCGTGCAGCGGAGGCCGAGCAGCGCAGGGTCGAGGAAGAGCTCGCGGCGCAGGCTGCAGCCGAGGAGGCCGCCCGGGATGCACAGGTGACGGACTCTCCAGCCCCCGTGGCTCCGGCTCCCGGCGCGACACAGGCGCCGGCACCCACCGCCGCGCCGACGCCCACTGCTGCTCCGGCCCCGCGGCCGGCCCCTGAGGATCCGCGACCGAGCTCACGGCCGACGCCGCCGACTCCCACGCCGAGCCCGACTCCCACGCCGCCGACTCCCACGCCGCCGACTCCCACGCCGAGCCCGACTCCCACGCCGAGCCCGACTCCCACGCCGCCTCCGGCCCCGGAGCCCCCGGCCCCAACGCCCACTCCCACGCCGACCCCGACGCCGACTCCGCCACCTGCCCCGGAGCCGCCTCCCGCCCCGGAGCCCCCGGCGCCAACTCCCACGCCGAGCCCCACGCCGAGCCCGACGCCGACTCCGCCACCTGCCCCGGAGCCGCCTCCCGCCCCGGAGCCGCCGCCTGCTCCGCCGGCGCCGGCACCAGGAGCCGAGACGGCCATCAGCTACGCCCACCAGCAGATCGGCAAGCCCTACATCTGGGGTGGCGAGGGACCGACCGGCTATGACTGCTCCGGTCTCACCAAGATGTCCTGGGCGCAGGCGGGGGTCAACCTCACGCACTCCAGCCGGGTCCAGTACGCGGAGACGGCCCATGTGCCGGTGACTCAGGCGCAACGCGGCGACCTGCTCTTCTACAGCTCGAACGGCAGCCAGTCAGGCATCTATCACGTCGGGATCTACCTCGGGGACGGCCAGGTGATCCACTCCCTGCGTGACTCGGGCTGGAGCGGGACGAAGATCACCAGCATGTACTACGTCTCTGGCCTCATGTCCTCCGCGGGGCGCCCCTGACCTAGCGCTGGTGGCGCCGAGGTCAGGGACGAGAGGTCAGTGACCCTGGTTGCCCGGTCCTGCCCAACGAGCAGTGCTCAGCCCCGCGTCCTTGGCGCGCTGGACAGCCTCGTGGTAGGTCTGCTCCGCCTCGGCCCGGCCGGCCCAGTGCGCGCCCTCGACGGACTTGCCCGGCTCCAGGTCCTTGTAGACCTCGAAGAAGTGCTGGATCTCCAGGCGGGTGTGGTCTCCGATGTGCTCCAGCTCGCGGATGTTGGACTTGCGGGGGTCATCGGCCGGCACGCAGATGATCTTGTCGTCACCACCGGCCTCGTCGCGCATGTGGAACATGCCGATGGGGCGCGCCGCGACCAGGCATCCCGGCCAGGTCGGCTCATCAAGCAGCACGAGCGCGTCCAGCGGGTCGCTGTCCTCGCCGAGCGTGTCCTCGATGTAGCCGTAGTCGGCGGGGTACCGCGTCGCAGTGAAGAGCATCCGGTCCAGCCGGATGCGACCGGTGGCGTGGTCCACCTCGTACTTGTTGCGGCTTCCCTGTGGGATCTCGATGGTCACGTCGAAATGCATGAGGTCAACCCTTCCTGGTCGGGGCGGTTCAAAGGTTCGGCGTTTACTCTGCTGGAAAGAGTTTCACCCACGAACGTCGTTTCGGGAAAGCAGGACCCATGGATCGCGCACGCCGAGCCGCAGCCGCGCTGCTGTCGGTCAGCCTGGTCCTGCCCTCTGCAGCTGCAGCCTATGCCGGTTCCACCGGCGACGGTGCGGCAGGGGGTTCGACGCAGGAGGGCAGCGTCGTGGCCGCGCAGGCTGCCGTCCGTCCGACAGTGGCCCCCTCCCCGGAGCCGGTCCTGCGCTCGGTCGGCGCGGGTCTGACCGTCGATCCGGCAGTGGTCTCCACGGAGATCGAGGGCGAACTGAGCAACGCCTGGCTGGGGGACAGTGTCGGGCTCACCATCCGGGACGTCGCCACCGGGGAGCATGTCCTCGACCGCAACAGCGACAGCGCGCTCACTCCTGCCTCGACGACAAAGCTGCTGGCGGCGGCCGCGATCGTCTCGACCCTGCCCATGGACCAACCCTTCCGGACCCGGGTGGTCACCGGTCCCGAGCCAGATCAGATCGTGCTCACAGCAGGTGGCGACATGATGCTGGCCGGCGGTCGCGGCGACCCCGATCTCGTGGAGGGGCATGCCGGACTCGGCGATCTGGCCGAGCAGACCGCCGCCTCGCTCGGCGCCGAGGGGCTGGGCACCGCGGACCACCCCGTCCGGCTGCGACTGGACACCTCCTATGGCGAGGGGCCGAACGCACCGGCCGGGTGGACGGACTTCTGGCTCTCCGAGGGGTATGCCGGCCCCATCACCATGCTCGGGATGCAGCAGCACCGGGCGATTCCCTACGACCCCTCGCCGCGGGACCCGGCCCAGGCGGCGGCGATACGCTTCCGCGCCGAGCTGACCGACCGTGGCGTTGTTGTCGGTGGCGGACCCGCCACGGAGGTGCCGCGACTGGTCGCGCCCCCCGACGCCACGGTGCTGGCGGAGGTGGAGTCGGCTCCGGCGCGTGACGTGCTCGCCGAGGCGATGGCCAGCAGCGACAACGGGATGGTGGAGCAGTTGGCCCGGCAGGCCGCGATCGCCGACGGCGCCCAGGCGGACCCGGCGGCCGTGCGGGACTGGGTGCTCCAGCAGGTGGCCGACTACGGGATCGACACCACCGGGGTGAAACTCGCCGACGTGTCCGGTCTGTCCGACGGGTCGAGCATCCCCGTGCGCGTGCTCGCGGACCTGCTCATCCTGGGCGCCGACGGGAGCCATCCGGAACTGCAGGAGGTGCTGGGCGCCCTGCCCATCGCCGGCTACAGCGGCACTCTGTGGGACCGCTTCGCGCTGGACAGCCAGGCGCCGGCCGTCGGGGTCGCTCGCGCCAAGACCGGGTCGCTGCCCGGGGTCACCTCCCTGGCGGGACTGGTCGTCACCCGGGACGATCGACTCCTCGCCTACGCCGCCATCGCCGACGGGGTGGGGCGCGACGGGACCTCGGGTCTGGAGGCACGCTCGGTCCTGGACTCGGTCGTCGCCGAACTTGCGTCCTGCGGCTGCTGAGACCCAGGCCGGCGCCGAGCACCGTCATCGGTGAGCCGCTGCCGCACGGCGTCGTCCGCAGGGTGGCACCGTCGTCACCGGCAGTTAGGTTGGGCTGTATGACGGACGCGAACCATCACCAGATCTCTCCCGACTCCCCGACGACAGACGGGCCGATCGGGGACCGGGGTGAGGGCAGGTCCGCGCGGGGTGCGGACTATGTCGACTGGGACTTCGCGGCGTCCACCGGGCGCCGGCTCGCTCCGGCCGGGCCCAGCGTCTCCCGGCAGGAGGCCGCAACGCTCGTGGCCGAACTGCGTGGTGCTGCTGCCGCGGCCGTCGAGCCCGTCGCGCAGACCAGTGGCCTGCGGGCGCCGGAGGGTGCCCCCGCTCCGCTGGTCGTCGACCGGGCAGGGTGGATCGCGGCCAACGCCGTCTCGATGAAGGGGATGCTGGCCCCGGTGCTCGACCACGTCGTCGCCAGCAGGTCCAAGGAGGGACGCGCCCCCTCGCCGACGGCGCAACGCCTCGGTGGGCGGGTCACCGGTGCCGAGGTGGGCGGGATGCTGGCCTGGATGAGCACCAAGGTGCTGGGGCAGTACGACCTCGCGCCCGAGAGCACCCCCCGGCTCCTGCTGGTCGCCCCCAATGTCCTGACCGTCGAGCGTGACCTCGACGTGGATCCCAGCGACTTCCGCCTCTGGGTGTGCCTGCACGAGGAGACCCACCGGGTGCAGTTCACCGCGGTGCCCTGGCTGCGCGGTCACATCCTGGACACCGCGCGCGAGCTCGGCACCCAGCTGGTGCCCGAGTCCGACCAGCTCGGCCAACGGGTGCAGGAGATCGTCTCGGCACTGCCGGGCGTGGTCCGCGGCGAGACTGACATCACCCAGGTCCTGGCCACCCCCGAACAGCGCGAACGGCTGGCCGCCGTCACGGCGATCATGTCGCTGCTCGAGGGGCACGCCGACGTGATCATGGACGACGTCGGCCCCTCCGTGATCCCCAGCGTGGCCACCATCCGCTCCCGCTTCCAGGAACGGCGCAAGGGCTCCGGCTCGGTCGACCGGATCCTGCGCCGACTGCTGGGCATGGACGCCAAGATGGCGCAGTACCGCGACGGCGCTGTCTTTGTCCGGACCGTCACCGACCAGGTGGGCCGTGACGGGTTCAACCGCGTCTGGGAGTCACCTGAGACCCTGCCGCGGGCGGCGGAGATCGCCGACCCTGCTGCCTGGGTGGCTCGGGTCCACGGCTGAGTCGGCAGTGGTCGGCCCCGACCCGCACGTCGCCGCCGCCCGGGTCGCGGTCCGGCGGACCGTGCAGTCCCTCGGCCTGGGGGGCCAGTTCCTGCTGGTGGGCTGCTCGGGGGGAGCAGACTCCCTGGCGCTCGCCGCCGCCGCCGGCTTCGTCGTCCCCCGGCTGGGGGGCACGGTCGGAGCCGTCGTCGTCGACCACGGGCTGCAGCCCGGGTCGGCACGGGTGGCCGAGAAGGCCGCGGCGCAGTGCCGGCAACTGGGACTGGCGCCGGTGCAGGTCCTGACCGTCACGGTCACCCGCGCGGGGGAGGGCCCGGAGTCGGCGGCCCGGGACGCCCGATACGCCGCGCTCACGGAGGCAGCCAGGGCCCACGGGGCCGCCGCCGTCCTGCTCGGTCACACCCGGGACGACCAGGCCGAGCAGGTGCTCCTCGGCCTGGCGCGCGGATCCGGGGCGCGCTCGCTCGCCGGTATGCCGGTGGCGCGCCCTGCAGGACCTGGGGCAGTCATCCAGATCGTCCGCCCCCTCCTGACGGTGTCGCGCACCCAGACCGAGGGCGCCTGTCGCGCGCTGGGACTGAGCACCTGGACGGACCCGCACAACACCGACCCGGGGTTCGCGCGGGTGCGAGCGCGCGCCCTGCTGCCGGTGCTGGAGGGTGCGCTCGGTCCTGGCATCTCGGCAGCGCTGGCGCGCTCTGCCGACCTGCTCCGCGACGATGCCGATGCGTTGGACGCGGCGGCGCGCACGGCATACGAGCAGCTCGGCGAGCCTCCCTGGCCGGTGAGCCGGCTGGTGGACCTGCCGGTCGCGGTGCGACGCCGGGTCTGGCGCGAGCTCGCGCTCGGTGCCGGCTCCCCCTCCGGGGCGTTGAGCGCCGAGCACCTGCGCGCCGTCGATGACCTGGTCACCGGATGGCGGGGGCAGGGGCCGGTCGACCTGCCCGGCGGGCTGCGGGTGCACCGGCGCGCAGGTCTGGTGTCGCTGCTGGACCGGACCCCCTAAGGTGGGAACGCCCGATCGAGCGCAACCGACGGGTCACGACCGACAGCCAGACCGACAGCCAGACCGACTGGGCACGCTCAACCAGAGCACCCCGACCGAGCACAGGAGATGACGTGGACGCCGAGGACATGGGTGCCGACCTGGAGCAGGTGCTCTTCTCCGAGGAGCAGATCCAAGCGCGACTTGGGGAGCTGGCGGCCGATATCTGGGCCGACTACCAGGATAAGAATGTGTTGTTGGTCGGTGTGCTCAAGGGTGCGGTCGTGGTCATGGCCGACCTGATGCGGGCCCTGCCCGGGACCGCCGAGATGGACTGGATGGCGGTCTCCTCCTACGGCTCGGGGACAAAGTCCTCCGGCGTGGTGCGGATCCTCAAGGACCTGGACACCGACATCACCGGTCGCCACGTCCTGATCGTCGAGGACATCATCGACTCCGGGCTGACGTTGAGCTGGATCCGCTCCAACCTTGACTCCCGCCACCCGGCGTCGGTCGAGATCTGCACGCTGCTGCGCAAGCCGGAGGCTGCCAAGGTGGAGATCGACGTGCGCTATGTCGGCTTCGACATCCCCAACGCCTTCGTCGTCGGCTACGGCCTGGACTTCGCCGAGAAGTACCGCAACCTGCGCGTCGTGGGCACTCTGGCTCCCCACGTCTACTCCTGATCACTCCTGCACAGGCCACCACCCCTGAGCGGGTGCCTGGCGGATGGCTCGATGCAGGACGGTGCTCGTGTCCCGTCTAGTCTGGAACACTGGGATGATCTGGGTCGTTGTCGGCACCAGACACAGTTGTGAACCGAGCAGGAGGACCGGGGCCCACCGCCTCGACAGTTAATGACCAAACAGCGCACGCGTGGCCCCTGGATGTGGATCCTGATGATCCTCGGTCTGGGCGTCCTGTGGTACACCCTGATGATGCCCAGCCCCTACGAGCGCATCGACACCTCCGAGGCACTGGAGCTGATCCGCAGCGACAAGGTCGCCGAGGCCACCCTGACACCGGACCGTGTCGACATGGTGCTCAAGGAGGGGGAGTCCTTCAGCAACGACGAGGTGGAGGACGCCACCCGGGTGCAGGCCTTCTATGTCCCCTCCCGCGGTGACATGTTGGTCCAGGAGTTCGAGGAGCACCAGCCCAGCGAGTCCTTCACCGACGACCCGGCGCGGGCCAACTGGCTTGCCTCGCTGCTGATGACCGTCATCCCGCTGCTGCTGATCCTGGGTCTGTTCCTGTTCCTCATGACCCGCATGCAGGGTGGCGGACGCGGGGTCATGCAGTTCGGCAAGTCCAAGGCCAAGCTCGCCTCCAAGGACATGCCCAAGGTGACCTTTGCCGATGTCGCCGGCACGGACGAGGCGGTGGAGGAGCTCCACGAGATCAAGGAGTTCCTGGCCGAGCCACGCAAGTTCCTCGAGGTCGGTGCCAAGATCCCCAAGGGCGTCCTGCTCTATGGCCCGCCCGGCACGGGCAAGACCCTGCTCGCGCGGGCGGTCGCCGGTGAGGCCGGGGTGCCGTTCTACACGATCTCCGGCTCCGACTTCGTGGAAATGTTCGTCGGCGTCGGTGCCTCTCGCGTGCGCGACCTGTTCAAGGAAGCCAAGGAAAACGCCCCGGCCATCATCTTCGTCGACGAGATCGACGCGGTCGGCCGACACCGCGGCGCCGGCATGGGAGGCGGGCACGACGAGCGCGAGCAGACGCTCAACCAGCTGCTCGTGGAGATGGACGGCTTCGACGGCCACGCCAACGTCATCCTCATCGCGGCGACCAACCGGCCCGACATCCTCGACCCCGCGCTGCTGCGCCCCGGACGTTTTGACCGGCAGATCGCCGTCGAGGCACCGGACATGCTCGGCCGTCTGCACATCCTGCAGGTGCACTCCAAGGGCAAGCCGATGGGGGCTGACCTGGACCTGATGACCGTCGCGCGTCGCACCCCGGGCTTCTCCGGTGCCGACCTGGCCAACGTGCTCAACGAGGCGGCGCTGCTGACCGCCCGGCGCAACGAGACCGTCATCGAGGACCACCACCTCGACGAGGCGATCGACCGTGTCATGGCCGGGCCGCAGAAGAAGACCCGCATGATGAGCGCGAAGGAAAAGAAGATCACCGCCTACCACGAGGGTGGGCACGCGCTGGTCGCCGCGGCGATGCGCAACACCGACCCGGTGAGCAAGGTGACGATCCTGCCGCGCGGACGGGCACTGGGTTACACGATGGTGCTGCCGACGGACGACAGGTACTCCACGACGCGCAACGAGCTGCTCGACCAGTTGGCCTACGCCCTGGGCGGCCGCGTCGCCGAGGAGATGGTCTTCCATGACCCGACGACCGGCGCCTCCAACGACATCGAGAAGGCCACCGCCCTGGCCCGCAAGATGGTCACCGAGTTCGGCATGAGCGAGCGCATCGGCGCGGTCAAGCTCGGCGCGGGCAGCGGTGAGGTCTTCATGGGCCGCGACATGGGTCACGGGCGCGACTTCTCTGAGGACCTGGCCGGCGTCGTCGACCAGGAGGTGCGTCGCATCATCGAGTCCGCCCACGACGAAGCCTGGCACGCGCTGAACGACAACCGGCACATCCTGGACCGTCTGGTGCTCGAGCTGCTCGAGAAGGAGACGCTCAACGCCCCCGCGCTCGCCGAGATCTTCGCTGACGTGCACAAGCGCCCGGAGCGACCGATCTGGTTGAGCAGTGATCACCGCAGCGTCCACACCTCCGGTCCGGTGATGACCGAGGCCGAGCGGCGCGCGCTGGCCAACGGTCACCACCCGCACGGCGACGGGCGGGAGCACCCGCCGAGCGCGGTCGTGGAGATCCCTGACGGCGGATATGTCGACGGTGGCGAGTACTGAGGTGGACCACGGCCGGATCGAGGCTGCGGTCCGGGAGATCCTGATCGCCGTGGGTGAGGACCCCGATCGTGAGGGTCTGCGCGACACCCCGGCCCGAGTGGCCCGCTCCTACGCCGAGATCTTCGCTGGCCTGCACCAGGACCCCGAGTCCGCGATGTCCGTGACCTTCGACGTGGCGCACGACGAGATGGTGCTGGTCAAGGACATCGCAATGTACAGCACCTGCGAGCACCACCTCGTGCCCTTCCACGGGGTGGCTCACGTCGGCTATATCCCCGGCGCGGACGGACGGGTCACCGGACTGTCCAAACTCGCGCGTCTGGTGGAGGTCTTTGCCCGGCGCCCCCAGGTGCAGGAGCGACTCACCACGCAGATCGCCGAGGCGCTCAAGGAGCACCTGCAACCCCGCGGCGTGATCGTGGTCATCGAGGCCGAGCACCTGTGCATGTCGATGCGTGGGGTCCGCAAGCCGGGCGCCACGACCATCACCTCGGCCGTCCGCGGTCAGCTGACAGACCCGGCCACCCGGGCTGAGGCGATGAGTCTGATCCTCGCCGACCGAGGTCGGTGAGCTCGACGGTGCTGGCGACGCTGCGTCCGCCCGGCCACCCGCCCGGCCGGCCGCTGATCATGGGCGTGGTCAACGTGACCCCCGACTCCTTCAGCGACGGGGGCCGCTGGTTTGAGCCGCGGGCCGCCATCGAGCACGGTGCCCTGCTGCTCGAGCAGGGCGCTGACCTGCTCGACATCGGGGGTGAGTCCACCCGACCAGGAGCCGCTCGGCCCTCGGAGCGAGAGGAGCTCGACCGGGTTCTGGAGGTCGTTCGTGCCCTCGCCGACCAGGGCGCCAAGGTCTCGGTGGACACCATGCGTGCCCGGGTGGCCGCTGAGGCCCTCGACGCCGGCGCCTGCCTGATCAATGACGTCTCCGGTGGCCTGGCCGACCCGCAGATGGCTCCGCTCGTCGCCTCCGCAGGCGTGCCTTTCGTGGCCATGCACTGGCGTGCCCACTCCGCGCAGATGGACCTCGAGGCGCGGTATGCCGATGTCCTGGGTGAGGTGGTCGCCGAGCTTGAGCAGCGGGTCGCCGGACTACTCGAGGCGGGGGTCGCCGCGGAGGCGATCATCCTGGACCCCGGGTTCGGATTCAGCAAGGACGCCGGACACAACTGGGAGCTACTCGCCGGCCTCGGTCAGGTGGTCGCGCTAGGCCACCCGGTGCTGGTCGGCACCTCTCGCAAGCGCTTCCTGGGCCGCCTCGACCCGACCGCCGGTCCCGATGCCGAGCCGTCCCCGCCCATCGAGCGGGACGCCGCGACAGCCGCGACCAGCCTGCTGGCGGCGCAGGCGGGGGCCTGGGCAGTGCGGGTCCACGACGTGCCCAGCACCCGCGACGCCCTGGCGGTCTGGGAGCACGTGCGGGCAGCTGGGGCAGACCATGACTGACACCCACTCAGCCAGGCGCAGCCCGGACCGGATCACCCTGACCGGTGTCACGGCATACGGGTATCACGGGGTCCTGGCCAGTGAGAAGACCGACGGCCAGGAATTTGGCGTCGACCTGTGCCTGGAAGTGGACCTGTCCCGGGCAGGCGAGAGCGACAACCTGGCTCACACGGTCAACTATGCGGAGGTCGCGGCGGACGTCGTGACGATCCTGCAGGGCCCGAGCCAGGACCTCATCGAGGGCGTCGCTGCGCAGATCGCGGACGCGGTCCTCACCCGTCCACTGGTCGAGGCCGTCGAGGTCACCCTGCACAAGCCGCACGCACCGGTCGGGGTCCCGTTCACCGACGTGACCGTGCAGGTGCGCCGGGAGCGGGACGTGCCCGTGGTCATCGCGCTGGGCGCCAACCTCGGCGACGACCCGGCGGACACCCTGAACCGTGCCGCCGAGCGGTTGAGCGGGCTGCCCGGGCTGCGCGACGTGGTGCTCTCCGCGTTGTTTGAGACCGACCCGGTCGGTGGCCCAGAGCAGCCGGTCTACACCAACGCGGTGGCCCTGGCCCGCACCTCACTGGCACCCTGGCGGCTGCTCGCCGCGCTGCACGGCATCGAGCACGAGTTCGGGCGCACCCGGGAGATCAGGTGGGGTGCCCGGTCCCTGGACCTCGACCTGATCCAGGTCGGGGTGCCCGGTGAGACCTCAGAGGTGCTCAGCGACGACCCTGAGCTCCTGCTTCCCCATCCGCGGGCCCACCAGCGCGGCTTCGTGCTCACTCCCTGGCACAGCGTCGACCCCTCCGCCGCGCTGCGCGTCGGTGACGCCGTCTCCCCGGTGGCCGACCTGCTCCCGGACGTGGCGGATCAGGGGGTGCGGCCGCGTGGATGACCTCACCGGTGTGCGGGTGTCGGCGGTCGCCCTCGTCGCGGTCGCCTCGACCGCGGTCTGTGTGCTGCTGCTGCGAGGGTGGCAGGCCCTGGGCAACGGGGTGCCGGAGGTGCCTTGGATCGCTGTCGCCCCGCTGCTCCTGCTCATCGTGCTGGTCCTGTTCAGCGCCTGGCAGGTGCGCCGCTATGCGCGCTTCCGCAGCCAGGGCTCACGGGGCAGCGCTCCGCAGCGGGTCTCGCCCCAGCGTGCTCGAGGCACGCTGGTCGCCGCCCAGGCCGCGGCGCTGGGCGGGGGAGCGCTGGTGGGGTGGTATCTCGCGATCGTGCTGCTGCGGGTGCCCAACACCGACGTGTCCTCGGTGCGGGATCAGGCCGTGCGCGCTGCTGTCTGCGCAGGCGTCGCGGTGGTCCTGGGGCTGGCTGGCCTGGTCGCCCAGCACTGGTGTCGGCTGCCCCCGGGTGACAGCGATGACGAGGACGACGAGCCGCCCCGCGGGGTCTCCTACATCTGAGGGGCCGGTGACGATTTCTGAGCGGTCCGGCGACGCGGCGTCCTACTTGTCGATGTCGCCGACCACGAAGAAGGTGGAGCCCAGGATCGCGACCATGTCGCCGATCAGGGCACCGGGCAGCAGCTCGGACAGCACCTGGACGTTGTTGAACGAGGCGGAGCGCAGCTTGAGGCGCCAGGGGACCTTGTCGCCCCGACTCACCAGGTAGTAGCCGTTCAGGCCCAGCGGGTTCTCGGTCGCGAAGTAGTGCTCGCCCTCAGGCACCCGCAGCACCTTGGGCAGTTTGACGTCGATCGGACCGTCGGGCAGCCCGCGCAGCACCTCGGTGCACCGCTCGGCGAGGTCGAGACTGACCTGCACCTGCTCCAGCAGCACTTCGAGGCGCGCATAGCAGTCGCCCGCGCTGCGGGTCACCACCCGGCCGGGACCGTCTGGCCCGAACAGGTCGGCGTAGGCGAGGTAGGGCTCGTCGCGACGCAGGTCCACGTCCAGACCGGACGCTCGGGCGATCGGCCCGGACACGCCATACTGTCTGACCTGCTCGGGGGTGAGGACCCCCACGCCGACTGTCCGACCGCGCAGGATTGGGTTGTCGATCAGCATCGACTCCAGGTCCGGCATCCGTGAACGCACCGCAGCCACGGCCGTGTCGACCCGGTCCAGCCAGCCCTCGGGGATGTCCTCACGGAGGCCGCCGACGCGGGCAATCATGTAGTGCATCCGGCCGCCGGAGATCTCCTCCATCACGGCCTGCAGTTCCTCGCGCTCCCGGAACGCATAGAAGATCGGTGTGATCGCGCCCAGCTCCAGGGGATAGGAGCCCAGGAACATCAGGTGGTTGAGCACCCGGTTGAGCTCGGCGAGCAGGGTGCGGGTCCAGGTGGCGCGCTCGGGCACCTCCATGCCGAGCATGTGCTCGACGGTCAGCGCGACGCCGATCTCGTTGCTGAAGGCGGACAGCCAGTCGTGCCGGTTGGCGAGCACCATGATCTGGCGGTAGTCGCGCACCTCGAAGAGTTTTTCGGCACCGCGGTGCATGTAGCCGACGATCGGCTCGGCCGCCACGATGCGCTCGCCGTCCACGGTGATGCGCAGGCGCAGGACGCCATGCGTGGCGGGGTGCTGGGGACCGATATTGAGCACCATCTCGGTGGTGGTCAGTCCGGCGGTTCCCAACTCGACGTCGAGTTCCCTCGGGGCGTTGCGGTGCGGCACCCTCCCCACGCTATCCGAGGTCAGGGCTGCTGCGGAGCGACGTGGCCCACCAGAAGGCACCCAGCCCAGTGGGGGATGTCAGCGTCGCCAGGGCGTTGGCACGGGTCAACAGGCGCAGATAGCCCGTCGGGTCGGTGCGGGAGAGGTCGTGGGAGGGAAGCTCGGCCCGACCGAGCAGATCGTGCAGCGCCTCACGCTGGCTCCGCACGTGGTCGGCGCCCAGGGAGTCGAGTGCCACGTGAGCCGTCAGGTCGCAGGAGCCGTCCGGCACCGGGGGCGCCTGGGTCCCGTCGCGATAGCCGGTGAGCGTGCCGTGGAGCGGGCGGTCTGCCGCCAGGTGGCCGTAGTCGACGACCAGCACCAGTCCGGTCCGCACCCGTGCGCTCAGATCGGCAAAGGCCGCGTCACGGGGGCGGCCGATCTCCGCCCGGTCGACCTCGGCGGGCAGGTGCCCGCGGAGCCAGTCCAGGTCGGGTCCGGCCACCGGTGGGCCAGGCTGCTCGCTGCCGTCCGGGGCGACCAGGACGGCATGCCAGGTCCCGTCCGGCCCGCGCGCCGCGACGGGGCAGGGCACCACGTCGAGCCACTCGTGGGCCACCAGGAGGGTGTCGGTCAGGCCGGTCAGCTCGTCGGGCAGGGGTGCTCCACCAGGGGAGCGGATCCAGCTGACCTCCGGTGGGAGAGGCTCCGGGCGGTCGACGATGTCGACCCCGACCAGTTCAGTGTCGGGGCTCATCGCGGCCAGGGCGGTGAGCAGTTCACCCCGCCCGGCACCGATCTCGACGATGCGGGTGAGACCGTGCCGCTCAGCCAGCAGCAGGAGCGACTCGGCCAGCAGTGCCCCGGTCGCACCAAGACCCTGCGCGGAGGTCGCGAAGTGCTCCGCCGGCGCGGCCCGGCGATAGAACCCTCCCGGCCCGTAGAGCGCCTCCTGCCACGCCTCGTCCCACCGCCGCCAACCCACGGGCCCAGTCTCACCTATTTCTGGAGGGGTTTTGTTGCTGTTCCACGGATTTTTGGAGGGGTTTCGTTGCTGCCGCGCGCAGTTTTGGAGAGGTTTGGTTCGGGCTGAGCCGGCTCTGGGGGAGGTGCGGTTGCCGCGGGCGATGCCGATACCGCGCAGTGTCAGCATCCTGGTGCACCATGGACAGATGACGACCCTCCCTGACCGGGGTCCTGCGGCACGCTGGCGGGAGCCGGCCGGCCCCAACACCCACCACGTGGTCGTCGAGAGTCCGATCGACGAGATCACGCTGGTCTGTGACGGCGTGGCTCTCACCGGTGTCTACATGGCCGTGCACCGGCACACGGACCGCTCCGGCTGGGGAGAGTGGACAGCCCTCGACTCCGACTCGACGCCCCAGGTGTTGGGGGCCGCGGCGAGCCAGCTGGCGGCCTACTTCGCGGGGGAACTGACCGATTTTGACCTGCCGTTGGCGCCGCGAGGCACCGATTTCCAACGGAGCGTCTGGGAGTGCCTGCTGCGTATCCCCTATGGGCAGACCCGTTCCTATGGTCAGCTCGCCGCTGAGCTGGGGAGCCCCGGCGCCTCGCGAGCCGTCGGGCTCGCCAACGGGCGCAACCCGCTCTCGATCATCGTGCCCTGCCACCGCGTGGTGGGGTCGACGGGCAAGCTCACTGGCTATGGCGGTGGTGTCGAGCGCAAGCGCTGGCTGCTGGGTCTGGAGGAAGGCGTGGGTGGGCTCTCGCTCTGGTGACGGACCGTCGCCAGGGGCGTCGGGTCGCGGGGTGATGTAGGGCGGGGTCGCGGGGTGCTGGGTGGCCGTCACCCCTGAGGGTCAAGCGCCGAGTCGGGATGCGCCGGGCCCGCTAGGTAGGCTGGACGGGTGACTGCACCCTCCGCCCCTGACCCCGAGACCACGCCGGACGAGCACACCAGCGACGTCCCCGAGCAGGTCCGGGTGCGCACCGCCAAGCGAGCCCAGATGCTGGCGGCCGGGATCGAGCCCTACCCCGTGCAGGTGCCGGTCACCCACACCATCGACGCGGTGCGCCGGCAGTGGGGTCACCTGCAGACCGGCGAGGAGACGACCGACGAGGTCGGTGTCGCGGGCCGCGTGGTCTTCGTGCGCAACACCGGCAAGCTGTGCTTTGCCACGATCCAGTCCGGCGACGGCACCCGGTTGCAGGTGATGCTCAGCCTGGCCGAGATCGGGGAGGAGTCCCTGACGTCGTGGAAGTCCCTCGTCGACCTGGGCGATCATGTCTTCGTGCAGGGCCGGGTGATCTCGAGCCGTCGCGGCGAGCTCTCCGTCATGGCCCAGTCCTGGCAGATGGCCAGCAAGGCGCTGCGTCCCCTCCCGGTGCTGCACAAGGACATGTCGGAGGAGGCTCGGGTCCGGCGTCGGTATGTCGATCTGATCGTCCGGGACGAAGCCCGCCAGATGGTGCGCGCCCGGTCCGCGGTGATTCGCGCGATCCGACAGATCCTCGAGGGCGATGGCTATATCGAGATCGAGACGCCGGTCCTGCAATCGGTGCACGGAGGGGCTACGGCACGGCCGTTCCACACGACACTCAATGCTTTCCACCTGCCCATGACGATGCGCATCGCACTGGAGCTCCACCTCAAGAGAGCGGTGGTGGGCGGAGTCGAGCGCGTCTATGAGATCGGTCGGGTGTTTCGCAACGAGGGGATCGACTCGACCCATAGCCCCGAGTTCACGATGCTGGAGGCTTATCAGGCCTACGGCGATCAACACACCATGGCAGACCTCACCCGGCAGATGATCCAGGCTGCGGCAGATGCGGCCGTGGGAACGCGGCAGATTGAAACCACACATGGTGTCGTGGATCTCGATGGCGAGTGGGCCTGGCTCCCGTTCTATGAGGCGCTTTCCACCGAGCTTGGCCTGCCGATATCAATTGAAACTGAAACTAGTGTGTTGGCCGCCCTCGCGGCCGAGCATGAAGTGCCGATCGAGCAGTCCTGGGACGGGCAGAAGATCGCCCTCGAGTTGTTCGGTGAACTCGTCGAGCCGAAGATTGTGCAGCCCACTTTTGTCTGCGACTATCCGCCGGCGGCCCAACCGCTGGCGCGTCAGCACCGTAGCGATCCCAGGCTCATCGAGGCCTGGGATCTCATCATCGCGGGCACCGAGCGGGCGACCGCCTTCTCGGAGCTCATTGACCCGGTCGTGCAGCGAGACCGCCTCACGGCCCAGTCCCGGCTGGCGGCCCAGGGTGACGACGAGGCGATGCACCTGGATGAGGACTTCCTCCGGGCGCTGGAGCACGCGGCGCCCCCCATGGGTGGTCTGGGCCTGGGCATCGACCGCGTCATGATGCTCCTGATGGGCGTGGGCATCCGCGAGACCATCCTGTTCCCCTTTGTGAAGCCCGAGGTCTGACATGGGGTGGTGGGATAGCCTCTGGCCCGTCATTGCGGCCCTGATCCCCTCTGTGGGGTTGTTGTTTCTCTTCGCGGTGATCATGAAGCGCATTGTCGAGGCCGATAGGCGTGAGCGGGCTGCAGAACGTCGGTGGCACGCAGAGCGTGAGGCACGTGCGAAGAAGTCTGACGAGTCCGACAACACAAAAACCTGAGCGCGCGCTGACAGTTCGCCTGTCGTGTCGACCCCCCAGCATCACTCTCGCTAGGTCATAACACGGTCTTTCACTGTGGCGGTAGCCAATTCGTTTTGTCGTGGACTTTAATTCACGGTACATTACTGAGCGTCGCCGACGGCGGCCTTGGCCCAAGACAAAGAGGAGTGGCACATGGCACAGCGTGTCCAAGTGATACTGGTGGATGACCTCACCGGCGGAGAAGCGACTGAATCGGTCGAATTCGCGCTTGATGGTGTGACCTATGAGGTTGACCTGTCCGACGCGAACGCCGCGAAGCTTCGCGACGACTTTGCCCAGTGGATTGGTGTGGCTCGACGTTCCGGGGGACGTCGCCAGACCCGACGTGCAGGCCGGGGCGGGGGCGCCGGCGCGTCTCGCGACGACCTTGCCAAGATGCGGGAGTGGGGCCGTGCCAACGGCTTCAAGGTGAGCGACCGCGGTCGTGTCTCCAAGGAGCTGCAGGACGCCTACGCCGCAGCTCACTGAGCTCCGCACCTCCGTTGCTCCAGACCCATGAGGGTCTGGGGCAACGTGCGTATGACGCGGGTCCGCGTGCCGGTCCGGGCACCATCACCCCGCGTCGCCTCAGAGGAGGTCGCGGAAAGGCCGCTGGGTGAGCGGCTCACGTCCAGCGACCGCGGCCTCGATCTCCTCCCAGGTGCGTGGCGCGGCAGCATGTGGCTGCTCACGGCCCCGCAGCGAGTACGGACAGATCGTGGTCTTGGCGGCGTTGTTCTGCGACCAGTCCAGAAAGATCTTGCCGCCACGCTTGGCCTTGGTCATCTGCCACAGCACCAGGTCAGGATGCTCCTCAGTCAGGTGCTGCGCCAGGGCCTTGGTCACCGCGCTGACCTCGTCCGACGTGCGCACCCCGTCGAGGTCGGCATACAGCTGCATGCCCTTGCTGCCACTGGTCACCGGCCGGCAGTCCAGCCCGGCCCCGGAGAGTCGGTCACGCACCAGCACCGCCACCGTCGCGCACTCGGCCAACCCGGCGCCTGGGCCGGGGTCCAGATCGATCACGAGCCGGTCGGGCGGCTGGGGCACCCCGTGTACGTCGACGCGCCACTGGGGGACATGGAGCTCGAGCGATCCGAGATTGACCAGATAGACCAGTCCGGCCAGGTCCTCCACGAGCGGGTAGGTCACGCTGGTGCGTCCGGACCGCGAGCCGTGCCCCTGGATCTCCACCCGGGGTAGCCAGTCGGGGGCCCCGCTCGGCACGTTCTTCTCGAAGAAGCTCTCCCCGGAGACTCCGTGCGGCCAGCGGATCCGGGTGACCGGACGTCCGGCCAGCTGGGGCAGGAGACGGTCGGCGATCTGCACGTAGTAGTTCAGGACCTCACCCTTGGTGGTGCCCCGGGAGGGATAGATCACCTTGTCCAGGCTGCTGACCCGCAACGTGCGGCCCGCGACGTGCACGCTCTGGACCTCACCGCTGGCCATCAGGCACACCCAGCCTGTCGAGGACTAGCCATCACAGCTCACCATCCCTCTCCTCGGCACCCACGTCCGTCGGCGTGAGATCGCTGCGCCACCCCTTGTAGGCAGGTTGACGCAGTCGACTGCCCGCAGTGGTCCCGAGCGAGGCGATCTCCACCACCAGTTGTGGGGTCAGCCAGGTCGCACCGGCACGGTCCGGTCCGGGCACGTCGTCGACGAACGGGCACGGACCGACCGGGACCTTCTCGATGAGCTCGGCCAGTCGCGCACCCGCCCGCCCGGCCAGGCCGCTGCCCACCCGGCCGCGAAAGGACAGCCCACCGGGGACCGGCACACCGACCAGGACCGCACCCAGCCGGCTGCGGCCCGTCTCGGGACGCCACCCACCGACCACCAGGCTGGAGGTCTCCCGGTGCGGGAACTTGAGCCAGTCCGGGCTCCGCACCCCCGGCTGGTAGGTGCTGGTGACCCGCTTGCTGACGATTCCCTCGAGCCCCTGCTCGGCGGTGGCGCGCCACAGATCCGGCCCGTCGGCATACTGCGGAGAGATCTGCCAGCGCGCCCGGTCCGGCAGGATCTCCTCCAGTGCCGACCGCCGGGTGGACCAGGGCAGGCTGGTCAGGTCAAGGGCGTCCAGGCTCACCAGGTCAAAGACGAGGTATGTCGTGGGGCGGCGGTCCGCGAGCAGTCGCGCCCTGGTGGCCGAGGTGGTGTGCACCCGCTCCACCAACTGGCTGAAGGACGGGGTGCCATCGACAAAGGCGACCGCCTCGCCGTCGAGGATCAGGTCGTGGCCCAGGTCGGCGAGGCCGGACAGCTCGGGGAAGGCGACGGTCACATCGCGCTCGCTACGGGTGGTCAGCCGCAACTGCCCCTCGCGCACGGTGGCGAGCAGACGGATCCCGTCCCACTTGATCTCGTGCGCCCACCCGTCACCGTCGGGCACCCCGGCGCTGCCCGCAGATCCGGGCCCCGAGGTGGCGAGCATGGGTCTCATGGGTCCATCCTGTAACAGTGAGAGCGATCTGGAAGGGTGCCGTGTCGTTCGGACTGGTGAATGTGCCGGTCCGGCTCTACTCGGCGACCGAGAACCATGACCTGAGTTTCCATCAGGTGCGCAAGTCTGATGGGAGCCGGATCCGCTACAAGCGGGTTGCGCAAGCGGACGGCGAGGAGGTGGCCTACAAGGAGATCGCCAAGGGATATGAGACCGAGGACGGGAAATCGGTGATCCTGACCGACGAGGATCTTGCCTCGCTCCCCAACCGTTCCAGCAAGGAGATCTCGGTCGAGAAGTTCGTTCCGATCGAGCAGATCGACCCGATCCTGTATGACAAGGCCTACTACATCGAGCCCGATGCGATGGGCGCCAAGGCCTACGGTCTGCTGCGGGAGGCGCTGCGCGAGAGCGAGCGCGTGGCCATCGTGACGGTCTCGGTCCGGACCAGGATGACGATGGCGGTGCTGCGGGTCATCGACGAGGCGATCGTGCTGCAGACCCTGCTGTGGCCCGACGAGGTCCGTGACGTCGGCCAGCTGAATAACCTCGACGAGGTCTCCGAGCCGAAGGACTCCGAGGTCGCGATGGCCCGGATGCTGATCGACTCGATGGCCGGTGATTTCGAGCACGAGGAGCACGAGGACGACTACCAGATCGCTGTCGAGGCACTCGTGAAGTCCAAGATCGAGGGTGGGGACGTCACCGAGTCGCCGGACCGCGACGACGAGGAGGACTCCGGCGAGGTGGTGGACCTGCTCGCGGCCCTGCAGCGCAGTGTCGACCGGGCCAAGGCCTCCCGTGGGGAGAGCGGGTCGGACGACTCGGACGATGAGGAGTCCGGCAGTTCTGGCAGCAAGGGATCCGCGGCCGGGAGTGCCGGGACGCGGACTCCTGCCAAGAAGTCCACGTCGGCGAAGTCCACGTCGGCGAAGTCCACGTCCACGAAGAGCCCGGCCAAGAAGTCGACCGCCAAGAAGTCGACGGCCAGCAAGACGCCGGCGAGCAAGACGACTGCCAAGAAGTCGGCGGCCAAGAAGGCCGGCTGAGGTCAGGGAGCCGTCGTCACCGAGGAGTCGTCAGCGTCACCGGTGGGGCCGCCGGTCTGGTCGCCCCGGTCCTTGTTCTCGTGGATCAGGCTGGGGCTGCAGCCGTAGGTCTGGTCCGTCTCCCGAGCCAGCCGGGTGAGGGAGTCGTCCAGCAACCCGGTCGCCGCCCCCTCGGTGTCCAGCGGTGCCCGCATCACGAAGACGTAGGGCACCGGAGGCTCCTCGTCCAGGGCCCCGACCCGGGTCTTGCACGGGACGACGGACACCGCCAGGGTGTCCGCGATGTAGGAGACTCCGAGGTGCTCGGGCCCGGGGGTGGCCCCCTCGATCGCCATCACCTCGGCCAGCAGCTCGTCAGCCAGGCCGGGGATGTTGCGGTGCATCGACAGGCTCATCGCCACCTCGGTGTCGCCGTCGGCCGTCGGGAGCACCACGTCGCACTGGAACTCGTCCTCAGTGCTCACCGCCTCCACCTCGCGGGCCTCGGCCGACCGGCCATCAGTGACGGCATCAACGGCCTCGCTCGCGATCAGCCGACAGAACCAGTCCGGGTTCTGCGTCGGGGCGCCCTCGCTCGTCGGCCCGGCTGTCGTGGTTGTTTCTGCCGGGTCCTCACCCGAGGTGCAGGCAGTCAGTGCGCTCGCCGCGAGCAGGACGAGGGACAGGCTGAGCGTGGTGCGACGCTGCATGGATGTGACTCCTAGTCGGCCAGAAGGCCGTCGGGGGTGGTGCGGCGAGCGATTATGGCCCATCTTCCTGAAGGTTGCCCGTGAGGGGAAGCGTGCCGCACAGCAGGTGCCTACCCGGCGGGGAGGCCTACGCCGTGGGCGAACAGGGGCAGTACGAGCGAGCTGGTGTGGAACAGTGCTGCGCACGGCGGCGTTGAGCTCAGCAGACGCAAGTAGCATCAGGGTATGGACGGTCGTGCGGCAAGAGCACACAGGCCAGCCCGGATCGATTGTCAGGAGTGACGATGTTCGAACGGTTTACCGACCGCGCCCGGCGAGTTGTGGTGCTCGCGCAGGAGGAAGCGCGGATGCTCAACCACAACTACATCGGCACTGAGCACATCCTGCTCGGCCTGATTCACGAGGGGGAAGGGGTCGCCGCCAAGGCGCTGGAGACTCTTGACATCTCGCTGGACGCGGTCCGCGAGCAGGTGCAGGAGATTATTGGCCAGGGCCAGCAGTCGCCCACCGGTCACATCCCCTTCACGCCCCGTGCCAAGAAGGTGCTTGAGCTCAGCCTCCGGGAGGGTCTGCAGCTCGGCCACAACTACATCGGCACCGAGCACATCCTGCTCGGGCTGATCCGCGAGGGCGAGGGCGTTGCCGCCCAGGTCCTGATCAAGCTCGGTGCTGACCTCAACAGGGTCCGCCAGCAGGTCATCCAGCTGCTCTCGGGATATCAGGGCAAGGAGTCCGCCACCGCGGGCGTCGGCGCTGGAGCCCAGGAGGGCACCCCTGCCGGCTCACTGGTGCTCGACCAGTTCGGTCGCAACCTGACCCAGGCCGCGCGGGAGGGCAAGCTCGACCCGGTCATCGGGCGCGAGAAGGAGATCGAGCGCGTGATGCAGGTGCTCTCCCGGCGCACCAAGAACAACCCGGTGCTCATCGGGGAGCCCGGCGTCGGCAAGACCGCCGTCGTCGAGGGGCTGGCCAGCGACATCGTGCGCGGCGAGGTGCCGGAGACGCTCAAGGACAAGCAGCTCTACACCCTCGACCTCGGCTCGCTGGTGGCTGGCTCGCGCTATCGCGGTGACTTCGAGGAGCGTCTCAAGAAGGTGCTCAAGGAGATTCGCACCCGCGGCGACATCATCCTGTTTATCGACGAGATCCACACGCTCGTGGGTGCCGGTGCGGCGGAGGGCGCCATCGATGCGGCCAGCATCCTGAAGCCGATGCTGGCCCGCGGCGAGCTGCAGACCATCGGTGCGACCACGCTCGACGAGTACCGCAAGCACATCGAGAAGGACGCCGCCCTCGAGCGGCGCTTCCAGCCGATCCAGGTCAACGAGCCGAACCTGGCGCACGCCATCGAGATCCTCAAGGGGCTTCGGGACCGTTATGAGGCCCACCACCGGGTCTCGATCACGGACGGTGCCCTGGTCGCGGCGGCGACGATGGCCGACCGCTATGTCAACGACCGCTACCTGCCGGACAAGGCGATCGACCTCATTGACGAGGCCGGTGCCCGCCTACGGATCCGCCGGATGACCGCACCGCCGGACCTGCGGGAGTTCGACGAGAAGATCTCGCACACCAAGCGCGAGAAGGAGTCGGCGATCGACGCCCAGGACTTCGAGAAGGCTGCCCGTCTGCGGGACGAGGAGCACAAGCTCAGCCAGGCTCGCGCCGAGCGTGAGAAGGAGTGGAAGTCCGGCGACATGGACGTCGTGGCCGAGGTCGACGAGGAGCTCGTCGCTGAGGTTCTCGCGGCGGCTACCGGCATCCCGGTGATCAAGCTGACCGAGGAGGAGTCGAGCCGCCTGCTCAACATGGAGGACGAGCTGCACAAGCGGATCGTCGGCATGAACGAGGCCATCTCGGCGCTGTCCCAGGCGATCCGGCGCACGCGGGCCGGCCTGAAGGACCCGCGTCGCCCCGGAGGCTCATTCATCTTTGCCGGCCCCACGGGTGTCGGCAAGACCGAGTTGGCCAAGACGCTGGCCGAGTTCCTGTTCGGTGACGAGGACGCCCTCATCACCCTGGACATGTCCGAGTACTCCGAGAAGCACACGGTGTCCCGGATGTTCGGTTCGCCCCCCGGCTATGTCGGATACGAGGAGGGCGGCCAGCTGACCGAGAAGGTGCGCCGCAAGCCGTTCTCCGTGGTCCTCTTCGACGAGGTAGAGAAGGCCCACCCGGACATCTTCAACAGCCTGTTGCAGATCCTGGAGGACGGTCGCCTGACCGATGCCCAGGGCCGAGTCGTGGACTTCAAGAACACGGTCATCATCATGACGACCAACCTCGGCACCCGGGACATCGCCAAGGGCATCTCCCTGGGCTTCTCGGGTGGCAACGACGGAGCCAGCGACTACGAGCGCATGAAGAACAAGGTCACGGACGAGCTCAAGCAGCACTTCCGCCCCGAGTTCCTCAACCGCGTCGACGACACCATCGTCTTCCCGCAGCTCACCCAGGAGGAGATCGTCCAGATCGTGGACCTGATGGTCGCCAGCCTGGACGAACGGCTCAAGGACAAGGACATGGGCATCGAGCTCACGCCCGTGGCCAAGAAGCTGCTCGCGGTCAAGGGTTACGACCCTGTGCTGGGTGCGCGGCCGCTGCGTCGCGCGATCCAGCGAGAGATCGAGGACGCGCTCTCCGAGAAGATCCTGTATGGCGAGCTGGTGCCTGGGCAGATCGTCCTGGTGGACGCGACGGCCGAGGACCGCACGGGGGAGTTCACCTTCTCCGGTGCGGCCAAGTCCGAGACCCCGGACACCGTGCCCGTCGAGGAGGCACAGCCCGGCGCCTGATCGGCACCGCGCACGACATCGCACCACAGCAGGCCCCCTCCGCGACCGCGGAGGGGGCCTGCTGCCGTCGTCGCCCTGGGTGCGAGCGCCGGCGGGGTGCTGCCCTCGTCGCCCTGGGTGCGAGGGCTGGCGGGGTGCTGCTGTCCGGCCGGGATCTACGGGGCAGGCCAGCCGCTGTCCCGCCCGAGGCATTCTTTCGGTCAAATCTGGGTCAAGCCCCTTGCTTGCGTGGCCCACTGCTGGATAACTGGATCCCAGGGCGCGGCCGCGCCCGCGGGACCGGGGAGGAGTCGAGTCGGTGGAGCACCATCCAGCGGCGGCGTCCGAGGGCAGCCGTCCTCTCGCGTGCGAACCCCTCGTCGTGGTCGTGGCAGACACCGCTGAGGAGCGCCTGTCATTGACCGCGGGCATCCCGGCCTCGTCCCCGATCCTCCTCGTGCGAGATGTCACCCAGGCGCGCCAGGTCCTGGCCCAGTTGCCGGGCGCCTCGCCAAGCCGGCGCTCCGGCCCCGGACGCACCTCCCCGGCGCGGCACGCCGCGCCCAGCAGGGGACACCGCGGAGCGGGAGTCCGCCCCCCGCGCCGCGTGGTCGAGGACGGACCCGAGCACCGGGCCGACCCGATGGACCAGGTGTGCTCCGACGAGCCGATCCGATCGGGGGTGGCTGCCCCGTTGCAGCTGCGCGAGGACCGCCTGTCCCTGACTGCCGCTGGCCGAGAGGTCATGCTCACCCGTCTGGAGTTCGCCCTCTTGCAGCACCTTCTGCCGCGGATGGGCGAGGTCGCCACCTTCGAGCAACTCTCTCAGGTGGGCTGGCGCACGCCCTACCTCGGCAACGGAGCCCACATGCACGCAGCGGTCGGCCGCCTCCGTCTCAAGCTCGCTGAGCTCGGCGTCCCGGTGGAACTGGAGGCGGTCCGAGGTCTCGGATTCAGACTCGTGGGACACCGACCGACACCCGCGGTGCAGGAGGCGGTCGGCAACTGAGTCACTGGTCCGCACACCGTCCCTGCGGACGGTGGTTTTGTGCTGTCCAGATCAATTCCGTTGCGCCACAATTGTATACGTTGCCTATGAGTTGCCCATCTCATGTTGTTGTCCGGCTCTCAGGATCTTCCTAGGTTCGGTTGATAACCGGGGACAACCCTCGGGTCACCCACCGTATGGAGGAGGAGTCGTGGCCGTACACGGACACCGTGCACGTCGATGGCTGGCTGCAGTAGCCGGCGCATCGCTCGTGGCATCGGGATTCGGCCTGGCAGGCGCCAGTGCCCAACCCCCGCAGCCCATGGCAGAGGTCGGAGCCACCGACAAGATCGATGAGGAGGTCAGCGCCCAGATCGAGGAGAAGGGGGCTGCTGACTTCTGGGTGCGCTTTGACGGGCGCCCGGACATGTCGCAGTTCAGTTCGATCAGCGACTGGGACGCGCGGGGTCAGGCCGTCTACGACGCCCTCACCGAGAGCGCGGACGCCAGCCAGCAGGACATCCGCGAGCAGCTGGACGCCGACGGCGTCGATTACCAGGCGTTCTGGGCCACCAACGCCATCCGCATCACCAGCGGCGACCAGTCCCTGGTCAGCACGCTGGCCGCGGACTCCGGGGTCGAGGGCATCTACCCGACCACGACCTACGAGGCGCCAGAGCTCGTCGAGGCCGACCGAGAGATGTCGCCCTCGGCAGTGGAGTGGGGCGTCGCCGACATCAACGCCGACGACGTCTGGAGCACCTACGGCGTGCACGGCGAGGGCATCGTGGTCGGCAGCATCGACACCGGTGTCCAGTGGGACCACCCCGCGCTCGTGGACGCCTACCGCGGCAACAACGGTGACGGCACGTTCACGCACGACTACAACTGGTATGACGCAGCGGGCACCTCTCCCGAGGTCCCCGCTGACGGCAACGGGCACGGCACCCACGTGACCGGCACCATGGTGGGTGACGACGGTGGGGAGAACCAGGTCGGTGTCGCCCCCGGCGCCACCTGGATCTCCGCCAACGGTTGCTGCCCGAGCGACCAGGCTCTGATCGACTCCGGTCAGTGGATGCTGGCGCCGACCAAGCTGGACGGGACCTCCCCGGACACCACCAAGCGTCCGCACATCATCAACAACTCCTGGGGCACCACGCTGCCGAGCAACGACCCCTTCATGGAGGACGTGATCGAGGCCTGGGACGCCGCTGGCATCTTCAGCATGTGGGCCAACGGCAACAGTGGCCCGGCCTGCAACACCTCCGGTGCGCCGGGCAGCCGGATCATCACCTACTCGGTGGGCAACTACAACTCGAGTCACGCCATCTCCAACACCTCGGGCAAGGGCGCCGGTCAGGACGGGGAGATCAAGCCCAACATCGCCGCCCCGGGCAGCGCGATCCGGTCCTCGGTTCCCGGCAACGGCTATGCCAACTACTCAGGCACGTCGATGGCTTCGCCGCACGCGGCCGGCGCCGTCGCGCTGCTGTGGTCGGCAGCCCCCTCGCTGGTCGGTGACATCGAGGGCACGCGTGCCCTGCTCGATGGCACCGCGATCGACACCGAGAACCTGACCTGCGGTGGCACAGCCGACGACAACAACGTCTTCGGTGAGGGTCGTCTCGACGCGTTGGCACTGATTGAGGCGGCTCCCACCGGTGACACCGGTGAGCTGAACGGCACGGTCACGGACGCCGACACCGGCGACGCGATCTCCGGGGCCAACGTCGTCATCGTCGGTGAGGCAGAGCGCACCACCGTCACCGATGCGGAGGGCACCTACTCCTCGCTCCTGGTGGCCGGTGACTACGACGTCACTGTCTCCAAGTTCGGCTACGGCACCGAGACCGAGTCGGTCACTGTGCCCGCCGGTGGGACCGCGACGCTGGACTTCGACCTGGAGGCCCAGGAGTCCACAGCGGTCTCCGGTGTGGTCACCGATGGCTCTGGGCACGGTTGGCCCGTCTACGCGAAGGTGTCCGTCCAGGGCACCGACGTCAGCACCTACACCGACCCGGCCACGGGGGAGTACACCCTCGCCCTGCCGATCGGAGCCGACTACACGCTGGAGGTCGAGGCGCAGTACCCCGGCTACGAGACCGCCACGGTGGTCGTCAGCCCCCAGGGCGCACCGCTCACCGGGTCGCGCGAGTCCGCCAAGCGGGTTCCGCAGGTCGTGCAGGACATTCAGGTCATCGTGGACGCCGACAGCTGTGTCGCCCCCGGTTATGCGCACAGCAGTGAGGGTGTGGTCGAGTCCTTCGACGGCACCGAGACGCCTGAGGGCTGGACGGTGACCGACGACGCGGGCACCGGTCAGGTCTGGCTGTTCGACGACTCGAGAAACCGTGGCAACCTCACCGGCGGTGAGGGCGGCTACGCGATCGTCGACAGTGACAACTACGGCAGCGGCGGCGTCCAGGACACCTCCCTGGTCACCCCGGTGGTCGACATGAGCGCGCTGGCTGAGCCCGTCATCGGGTTCAAGCACGACTACAACGCCTTCCTCGGCACCGGTGAGTCCGGTGAGGTGGACGTGAGCATCGACGGCGGCGAGACCTGGGAGACGCTGGCGACCTACACGACGGACAGCCGTGGTGAGGTCGTTCTGCCGATGCCCACCGCCGCCGGTGAGAGCGATGTGCAGGTCCGCTTCCACTACTCCGCTTCCTGGGACTACTGGTGGCAGGTTGACGACGTCTTCGTCGGCAACCGCACCTGTGAGCCCAGCATCGCCGGAGGTTATGTGGTCGGCACTGTGGCCAGCGCCGAGACCGGCGAGGGCATCGTTGGCGCCTCGGTGACCAGCGTCGAGGCTCCCGAGGAGTCCGCGACGACCGTGGCCACTCCGGACGACGAGAACCTCGACGACGGCTTCTACTGGATCTTCTCGACGCTGACCGGCGCCCACGACTTCGAGGCCACCGCGCGTGGCTACGAGAGCGTGACCCAGTCGGTTGACGTGGCTGAGGATGACGCCGTCCGGGCCGACTTCACGCTGGGCTCCGGCCTGGTGGACGTCAGCCCCGACTCGATCACCACCTACGTGCAGCTCGGTGACTCGGTCACCGACAAGCTCACGATCAGCAACACCGGCACCGGTGCTGCAGAGGTGACGCTGTCCGAGCTCGCTGGCGACTTTGAGATCCTGCGGGCCGATGGCACCAAGGAGCTCATGAGCGAGATGCACAAGACCGAGGGTGCTCCGCTGCAAGAGATCGAGGCTGAGGTCTCCTTCGCCCAGCACGCGAGCGGTCTGGCTGCTCAGGCCGAGCCCGCTGCGCGCGGCGTGGCCGAGGCACCGTGGACCGACCTGCCGCAGCTGGGTTCGGTCAACATGGATGGCCGGGCGGTCAACCTGGACGGCACGTGGTACCTCATCACGGGCGGTTCGGGTTCGGCGTCCTACGCCGATGTGCTGCGCTATGACGCAGAAGACATGAGCTGGACCGCGGTGGCGCCGCTGCCCAGTGCCCGCAACGCGGTCACTGCAGGTGTCGTCAACGGCCAGATCGTCGTCTCCGGCGGCTGGGTCGCGGCAGGAACCACTGCCGAGACCTTCGTCTACGACGAGGGCGCGGACAGCTGGACCGCCGTGGCAGACAACCCGGTCGCGGTCTCGGCCGCCGGCCAGGCCGTCGCAGACGGCAAGCTGTACTCCGTGGGTGGCTGCTCCAGCGCCGATTGCACCCCGATGTCGAACGCCGTCACGGCCTACGACCCGGGCACGGACACGTGGGAAACCCTGGCCAACTACCCCGCGCCGGTGGCCTTCGCCTCCTGCGGTGGGATCAACGGCGAGGTCTACTGCACCGGTGGCAACGGCGGTGCCGCAGGCACCGCAGCCAGCTACGTCTACACCCCGGACACGGACACCTGGACGGCTATCGCGGACGCCCCGATCGACACCTGGGCGAGCCAGTACGCGGCAGCCAACGGGATGCTCATCGTCAACGGCGGTGTGCAGGGTGGCACCATCACCAACGCCACCTTCGCCTACGACCCGTCGACCGACGAGTGGGTGGACCTGCCCAACTCCAACACCGCGGTCTACCGTGGTGCGGCGGCGTGTGGGTTCGGCAAGTTCGGCGGGTCCTCTGGCAACTTCAACGCCACGGCCAACACCGAGTACCTGCCTGGGTTCGACGACTGCGGCGCAGCCGGCGCCGACGTCGAGTGGCTCTCCCTGAGCGCCACCGAGCTGACCATCCCGGCCGGTGAGAGCGTCACGGTTGACGTGACGACCGACGGCAACGTCGCACAGCCGGGTGTCTACACCGCAGGGATCAAGGTGAGCGCCAACACGCCGCAGTCCTTCGACCCGATCCCCGTCACGATGCACGTCTCCCCGCCCCGTCCGTGGGGCAAGTTGATGGGCAACGTCTCGGGAGTGGACTGTGACACGGTCACGGCGCCGATCGCCGGCGCCACGGTGGACATCACCCCGACGCGGACCGATCACCCTGGCTGGGTGCTCTCGACCGACGCCGACGGTGACTACGCCACCTGGGTCAACACCCAGCACACCCGCCCCGGTGGGGTGCAGATCATCGCGGCCAAGGACGGCTGGCGGCCGAAGGCTGCCACTGCTGACCCGGCACGTGGTGTGGTGCGCACGGTGAACTTCACGCTCGCGAAGATCGGATGCTGAGGCTTCACCCTGGGAACTGATCCCACCTGAGGATCAGGTCACGGGACGGCCCGTCCGGAGCGCTGCTCCGGGCGGGCCGTTTCTCTGTGATCTGCCATGAACTCCGGCAGGTTGAGCGTCCGGTCGGACACACGACCGCCAGCAGACCCGATTCCTGTGGCCACATCGTCTGGGTTGAGCAAAGGCTTGACCAAGTCTGTTGCGTTACCCCGCGGTAGGAGGCAAGTTGGGTTCGGGTCGCGAAGGTCGCGGGGTGAGGAGCACGGGTGTCGGCGCAGACAACGTCAACGACGGAGCGGGTGCAGCCGCCCGATCGCCCCTCCCGCTCCACCGCGCTGATCGTTCTGGTCGCCCCTACCGTCGAGGACCGTGCTGACTTCCTGGCCCAGCTGGATCCGTCCGCACCGGTCCTGATCGTCCCGTCCGTGCCGGCGGCCCAGCGCCTCATGGAGCCGGAGCCACCCGGGGTGCGACCGCGGACCGAGGCGCTGGCGTCCAGGCAGGGCACAGCGCCTGGCACGACGGCCCGACCGGTCAGCGGGGTGCGCGTGCACGAGGATCGCCAGGCGGTCGGGTTCGGCACCGCCGAGGTGTCGCTGACCCCCCTGGAGTTTGCCCTGCTGCGGCTGCTGATCCGCGAGCCCGGCCGGGTCTGGCGGTTCGACGAGCTGGTGCGGCGCGTCTGGGGCACCGAGCATCTCGGCGACGCCAGCCAGGTGCACGCCGTCGTCAAGCGCCTGCGGGCCAAGCTCACCCGAGAGCGCGTGCCCGTCGCCATCGAGGCCGTGCGCGGCGTAGGTTTCCGTGCGGTGCGACGACCGGTTGCCCCGCACGGCCGGTCCCTGAGCCAGACCCCTAGTCGGTGAGCCCCGGCAGCTGAAGCCAGCCGGGCTCCACCTGCTCGACCAGGCCGTCGGACAGCAGGCCCGACAGGGACCGCGCGAACTGGTCGTTGTCGGGCCAGTGCTCTGCCAGGTCACCGACGGAGATCGGACGGGCCGACGAGCGCAGCTCGGCGATGATCACGCCGCGGCACTGCCGATCGGTCCCGTGCCAGGCCTGGGTCCTGCGGGGCGGGCCGGCGTAGGCGGGGGACCCAGTGGCGACCCAGGTGCAGTGGGCGGCCAGCGGGCACCGCGAGCAGTCCGGGGACCGGGCGGTGCAGACCAGTGCGCCGAGCTCCATGACCGCGACGCTCCAGCGGGCGGCGATCGCCGGGTCCTCGGGAAGGAGTGCCTCGGCCAGCGTCAGCTCCGCAGCGGTGAGCGAGGGAGCGGGCAGCGCCAGGCCGGAGACTGCCCGGGCGTGCACCCGGCGCACGTTCGTGTCCACGACCGCCGCCCGGATGCCGAACGCGAAGGCGCCCACGGCGGCCGCGGTGTACTGCCCGACCCCGGGCAGTGCCCGCAGGGCCCCCAGGTCAGCGGGCACAGCACCGTCGTGACGCTCGGTCAGGGCCACCGCACAGCCGTGCAGGCGCAGCGCCCTACGCGGGTATCCCAGGCGTCCCCACGCGCGCACCGCCTCCCCAGGGGCCACCGCCGCCAGGTCACGCGGCTCCGGCCACCGCGCGAGCCATTCGGCCCACACGGGCAGGACCCGAGCGACCGGTGTCTGCTGGAGCATGACCTCGGAGACGAGTACCCCCCACGGTGAGCAGTCGGGCGCCCGCCACGGCAGATCGCGGGCGTGGGCGGCATACCAGGTCAGCAGCGGCTCGAGCAGGTGCGGCTGGGTGGACTGAGCGGTCACACGTAGCGTTCGAGGATGCTCGACTCGGCCAGCCGGGACAGCCCCTCGCGCACCGCGCGGGCTCGGCCCTCACCGACCCCCTCGACGGTCATCAGGTCCTCAAGACTGGCGGAGAGCAGCGCCTGCAGACTGCCGAAGCGCTCCACGAGCCGGTCGATCACCACAGCAGGCAGGCGGGGGATACGCGACAGCAGGCGGTAGCCGCGCGGGCTGACGCTGGCATCCAGGCCGTCGCCGACCACGATGAACCCCAGGCATCGGGCGGCAGAGGTCAGGTCGAGCAGCTCGCCGCCGCTGACCGAGGACAGGCAGCCCAGCACCTCCTGGACCGAGTTGTCGTCGGTGAGGTGTTCGGCGTAGTCACGGATGACCAGCTCGCGATCGTTGCTCAGCCCTCCGGTCAGTTCCTCCAGCTGCAGGCTCATCAGTCGACCGTCGGTGCCCAGCTCCAGGGCGTACTGTGCGATCTCCTCGCTGATCCGGCGCACCATCTCCAGGCGCTGCAGCACCGCGGTGACATCACGGATCGTGACCAGGTCCTCGATCTCCAGGGCCGACAGGTTGCTGCTGACCTCGTCCAGGCGCGACTTGTAACGCTCCAGCGTCTGCAGGGCCTGGTTGGCCCGGGACAGGATCGCGGTGGACGCCTCGAGCACGTGTCGCAGGTTGCCGACATAGATCGCCACGATCGCCATCGACTGGCTGACCGAGACGACCGGGTGGCCCGTCTGCTTGGCGGCGCGCTCGGCCGTGCGGTGGCGGGTGCCGCTCTCCCGGGTCTCGATCGAGGGGTCCGGCACCAACTGGGTGGCGGCCCGCACGATGCGGCTGCCGTCGCGGTCCAGGACGATGGCACCGTCCATCTTGGCCAGCTCGCGCAGGCGCGTGCTGGAGAACTCGACGTCGAGCTCGAACCCGCCTGAACAGATGGCCTCCACCGCTTTGTCATAGCCGATGACCACCAGGGCACCGGTCCGACCGCGCAGCACCCGTTCCAGGCCGTCTCGCAGCTCGGTGCCGGGAGCGACTGCGGCCAGCGTCGCGCGCAGGGAGTCCTCGTCTCTGCGGTCCACTGAATGCTCCGTCCGTGCCCTGACCTGTCGTGCGGAGTCTAACCAGGCCCGAGGCTATTTCCGGTGGGGTCGCCGCCAGTCTTTACCGATCCGAGACGAAGTGCCGGGTGGAGGGGAGAGCTAAGCCTCGCTCTCGGGCCTAGTCGGGCCAGCCGAGCGCGGCTGTGACGGCCTCGTGCAGGGTGCTGACCTCACGGACCCGGACGGCCGCCGGTGGTGGCCCCTCGGTGAGCGAGCCGACAGGGACGACGGCCTTGGTGAAGCCGATGCGGGCCGCCTCGCTGAGCCGACGCGGCAGCCCGGTGACGGGTCGGATGTCGCCGGCCAGCCCAACCTCGCCCACGGCGACGAGTCCCTGGGGCAGCGGCGCGTCGCGATAGGCCCCGGCGACAGCCAGGGCCAGGGCCAGGTCGGCCGACGGCTCCGCCAGGCGCACGCCACCGACCGTCGAGGCATAACAGTCCTGAGTGGCGACCTTGACGTCGGCTCGCCGGGTCAGCACTGCGAGCACCATGGCCAACCGGGAGGAGTCCAGGCCGCTGGTGGTGCGCCGCGGGGAGCCACCCGAGCTCTCGGTGACCAGAGCCTGCACCTCGGTCACCAGGGGACGGCGCCCCTCGAGCGTCACCGTCACGCAGGTGCCCGGGACCGGACGGTCCCGGCTGGTGAGGAAGAGCCCGCTGGGGTCCGGAAGGCCCACGATGCCGGAGTCGCCGAGATCAAAACAGCCCACCTCATCGGTCGGGCCGAACCGGTTCTTCACCGCGCGGACCAGGCGTAGGCGCGAGTGGCGCTCGCCCTCGAACTGCACCACCACGTCCACCAGGTGCTCCAACACCCGAGGGCCCGCGATCGCCCCATCCTTGGTGACGTGGCCGATCAGGATCGCGGCGGTGTTGGCGGCCTTGGCGGACTGGATCAGCGCCGAGGCGACCTCGCGGACCTGCCCGACATTGCCGGGCGCACCCTCGACCTCGGAGCTGGCGATGGTCTGCACCGAGTCGACGACCACCAGGGCGGGGGCGATCTGCTCCAGGTGTCCCAGCACGGCTCCCAGATCGGTCTCGGAGGCGAGGTAGAGGCTGTCGGCCAGTGCCCCGATCCGTTGGGCGCGCAGGCGGACCTGGGCCGCGGACTCCTCGCCGGAGACATAGAGCACCCGGCGTCCCTGGCGGGCAGCGCGCGCGGCCACGTCCAGGGCGAGCGTCGACTTGCCGATGCCAGGCTCGCCAGCCATCAGGATCACACCGCCTGGGACCAGCCCACCCCCGAGCACCCGGTCGAACTCGCCCACTCCGGTCGTGCCAGCCAGGGCCAGGGTTGCATCAACCTCCGCGATCGGGACTGCGGGGCGCCGCGGGGCGGCGGGCGCGGTCCGGACGCTGGTGCTCTGCCCCGCCTCGGTGACCGTGCCCCAGGCCTGGCACTCGCCGCAGCGCCCGACCCACTTCACGGCGCTCCAACCGCACTCCGTGCACCGGTAGGCCGGGGTCTTGCTCTTGGTCGCCACGATCTCTCCTCTGTCAGCCGCTGGCGGGAACTCTAGGGCGAGCCTGCGACAGTGCACCCCGCGCTCGCCGTGCGGGAGCGCAGGTCAGGTCAGGGGGCCTGCAGCGTCGCCGGGTGGACCAAGAGGGGCAGCAACCGCCGCCCGGCGGGGGTGCTGCGAGCACCGGCCACAGCGGTCAGGTGGGCCGCGCAGTATGCCGACAGCTCGGCATACGCAGCGCTCCCCAGGAGCTCGGTGAGCTCGGCCGCGAGACCGAGGTAGACCGGCTGCGCGGCGGTGTGCGCCTCGGGACGCCCGGAGCAGTACCAGTCGAGGTCGTGTCCGCCCGGACCCCAGCCACGGCGGTCGTACTCGGTGATGGTGACCTCGAGGTAGGAGGTGTCGTCCGGCAGCTCCACGGTGCGATAGGAGCGCCGGATCGGCAGCTGCCAGCAGACGTCCGGCTTGGCCTCCAGGGGCTCGGTGCCCTCCAGGACGGCGTGCTGGTGCAGGGCACACCCGGCCCCGGCGGGGTGGCCGGGCCGGTTGAGGAAGATGCAGGCCCCCTCGACCCGGCGGGTGGTGACCGTCTCCCCGTCCTCGTCCAGGTCCTGCCACCCCGGGCGCTCCCCCACCGGGGTCGTGCCCTGGTCGTGGAACTGCCACTCGTCGGGTCCGAGCCGGTCGGCCACGGCGGTGACCCGGGCCAGGTCGTCGGCGTCGGTGAAGTGGGCGCCGAGGGTGCAACAGCCGTCGTCGGGGCGGTCGGCATAGATCCCCGCGCAGCCGGAGCCGAAGATGCAGTGCCACGAGGAGGTGAGCCAGGTCAGGTCCGCGCGCACCCGCTGGGCGGGCTCTGCCGGGTCGGTGAACTCGGCCCAGACCCGCGGTGTGTCGAGCGGGGTCTCGCCGCGTGCGTCCAGGCCCGCCACTGTGCTACTCACCCGGCCACTCTACGAGCCGAGGCTGGCAGGAGAGGGGGGAGGGACTAGCCTGAGGTAATGCGTCTGGGTGTGATCGATGTCGGTTCCAACACCGTCCACCTCCTCGTGATCGACGCGCACCCCGGAGCGCACCCGCTGCCGGACTACTCCCACAAGGTCGACCTGCGTCTGGCGGAGCAACTGACTCCGCAGGGGGCGATCTCCGAGGAGGGGGCCGCCCGGCTGGCGACCTTTGTCCAGGACTGCACCGAGGTGGCCGAGAGCCGCGGGGTCTCCGAGCTGCTGGGCTTTGCCACCAGCGCCATCCGGGACGCCACCAACACCGACGAGGTCCTCGACCGCGTGCGGCAGGCGTCCGGGGTCCGGCTCCAGGTGCTCAGCGGCGAGAACGAGGCCCGGCTGACCTTCCTGGCTGCCCGGCGCTGGTTCGGCTGGTCCTCCGGACGGCTCTTCCTGATCGACATCGGCGGTGGCTCCCTCGAGCTGGGGGCCGGTATCGACGAGGAGGCGGACGCCGTGGCCAGCCTGCCCCTCGGGGCGGGTCGACTGACCCGCGAGCTGGCGGAGCACGGTGACAACCCCTCGGAGAAGACGCTCAAGGAGCTGCGCAAGCGGATCCGGAGCCAGATCGCGACGGCACACCGCTCCCTGGCCAAGGTGGGGGAGCCGCACCGGGTGGTCGGCACCAGCAAGACGATCCGCTCGCTCGGTCGCCTCTGCGGGGCGGCGCCGTCCGCGGAGGGACAGCACGTGCCGCGCTCCCTCGCCCGGGCGGACCTGACCGCCTGGGTGCCCAAGTTGGCCGCGATGTCACCCCAGGAGCGGTCCTCGCTGCCAGGCATCTCCGAGGCGCGGGCCCCGCAGATGCTGGCGGGTGCCATGGTGGTCGAGGCGGTCATGGAGTTGTTCGACGTCGAGCAGCTCGACATCTGTCCGTGGGCACTGCGCGAGGGTTTCATCCTGCGCCGGATGGACGGTCTGTGATGGCTACGAACCCCGTCCTGCTGTCCACCTCGTCCGTCTATCCCGAAAACGGTGCCTACGCCTTCGACCTGGCAGAACGGCTGGGCTATGACGGGGTGGAGATCATGGTCTGGACCGACCCGCTGACCCAGGAGCCGGGCGCGCTGCAGGCCCTCGCCAGTCTGCACGACCTGCAGATCGGAGCGATCCACGCGCCGACGCTGCTGCTGGCGCAGCGGCTGTGGGGGTGGGAGCCGTGGGGCAAGGTGGACCGATCGGTGCGGCTCGCTGAGGAGGTCGGCGCGAAGGTGGTGGTCATCCACCCGCCCTTCCGCTGGCAGCGGGACTATGCCGAGGGGTTCGTCGAAGGGATCGCCGAGCGACAGGAGACCACGGACGTGCTGCTGGCTGTGGAGAACATGTTTCCGTGGCGGGCCGGCACCTCCGAGATGCAGGCCTACCGCCCGCACTGGGATCCCGTGGAGCAGACCTATCAGCACGTGACGCTGGACGTCTCGCACGCCTCGACGGGATCGGTCGACTGCGTCGACCTGCTGGACCGTCTCGGTGACCGGGTCAGCCACATCCACCTCGGTGACGGCACCGGCTCGTTCAAGGACGAGCACCTGGTGCCCGGCCGCGGCACCCAGCCCGTCGACGTCCTGCTGCGCACCCTCGTCGAGCGCGACTATGCCGGTGCTATCACCCTGGAGGTGGGGACCCGGAAGGCGAGCGTCACGCAACGCGAGGCCGACCTGGCGGAAGCGCTCGAGTTCACCCGCAAGCACCTCGACCAGTAGCGACTACTCTGGGCCTGCCCAGGAATGATCAAGGAGGCATGATGGACGCCGCGGACCTCGACCCGAGCGTGTGGATGAAGCAGGGACTGCTCGTGCTCAGTCGCAACCACCAGTTGCGGGACGTCCTGGAAAAGGCCCCGGTCAGCCGGTCCGTGGTCCGACGTTTCGTGGCGGGGGAGTCCACGGACGCGGCCGTCGAGGTGGCGGGCGAGCTCCACACCTCCGGTCGGATGGCCACCATCGACTTCCTGGGGGAAGACACCCTCGACCCGGCTCAGGCGACCTACACCAGGGACGCCTACGTGACCCTGCTGGGTGCGCTCTCCGAGGCGGGGCTGACCCAGGACGGGACGGTCGAGGTCAGCCTCAAACTGAGTGCGCTGGGGCAAGCCCTCGGCGGCGACGGGGAGCAGATCGCGCTCGAGCACGCCCGGGCCATCTGCCAGGTCGCAGCCAACGCCGGGACCACGGTGACCCTCGACATGGAGGACCACACCACCACCGACTCGACCCTGTCGATCCTGCGCGAGCTGCGTCAGGACTGGCCGTGGGTCGGCGCCGTGCTCCAGTCCTACCTCTACCGCACCGAGCAGGACTGCCGGGAGCTGGCCGGTGAGGGCAGCCGGGTGCGGCTCTGCAAGGGCACCTACAAGGAGCCGCAGTCGGTGGCCTACCAGGACAAGAGCGAGGTCGACAAGGCCTATGTGCGCTGCCTGAAGATCCTGATGTCCGGGCAGGGCTATCCCATGGTCGCCACCCACGACCCGCGGCTGGTCGAGATCGCGGGCATGCTGGCGGCCGCCAACGGACGGGCAGCGGACAGCTTCGAGTATCAGATGCTGCTGGGCATCCGGCCCGAGGAGCAGCGCCGCCTGGCAGCCCAGGGCGAGCAGGTCCGGGTCTACATCCCCTATGGCGACGAGTGGTACGGCTATCTCATGCGCCGTATGGCCGAGCGTCCGTCCAACCTGCGCTTCTTCCTGCGCGCGCTGGCCACGAAGGGCTGAGCAGATGACCCGTGTCGCCATCCTGGGAGCCGGGGTGATGGGTGGAGCGGTGCTGTCCGCACTGCTGCGCTCCGGTCGCCCGCCCGCTGACATCGTGCTCAGCGACCGCATGGTCGAGCCCACCCGGGAGCTGGCGCAGCAGCACGGCGTCGTCTCAGCCCCGGCGGCCGAAGCGGCACAACACGCCGACATCGTCGTGCTCGCCGTGAAGCCGCAGGACATGCCCGACCTGCTGGCCACGATCCACGCCAGCATCGGGACCGAGACCCTCGTGATCTCCGTCGCGGCGGGGATCAGCACCGAGTATCTCGAGAACCGGCTGCCGGCCAACACCGGCGTCGTCCGGGTCATGCCGAACACCCCGGCCCAGGTCGACCAGGGAATGTCCATCCTGAGTGCGGGGCGACACTGCACCCCCAAGCACCTCGCCCAGGCAGAGGAGCTCCTGGCCACCTTCGGGCGGGTGCTGATCCTGGACGAGAAGCACCAGCACGCGGCCACCGCGATCAGTGGCAGCGGCCCGGCATACATCTTTTATGTCACCGAGGCGATGATCGAGGCCGGGGTGCTGCTCGGGCTGCCCCGCCAGACCGCGACGGAGATGGTGGTGCAGACGCTCTATGGGGCGGCGACCATGATCCGGGAGACCGGCGAGCATCCGAGCATCCTGCGAGAGCAGGTCTCCAGCCCCGGCGGGACCAGCGTGGCAGCCCTCAGGCAACTCGAAGACCACAAGGTCAGAGCCGCTTTTCTGACGGCCATCGAGGCCGCTGCGCGCCGGTCCCAGGAGCTGTCGGAAGGTGACTGAGGGAAGAATCACCCACTGTTCACCACAGCCCCCATGGAGTCTTGTGGGCGGCTTGTGCCAGAGTTATGCCCATGACTGACATCAGCGTGCGTGTGCTTGAGGAAGAGAACTGGTCAGAGTACCGAGAGGCTCGGCTGCGTGCGCTGAAGGAATCCCCCGAGGCGTTCGTCGCCTCGGCGGAGGAGGAAGAGAGCTACGACGAGGCCCGCTGGCGCGACCGGATGCAGCGCTCGCGCCGGCTCCTGGCCGAGCAGGACGGAGCTCTCCTGGGCGTCGTCAGCGTCGGCAGTCACAAGATCGAGGAGCCAGGCGTCGGCGAGCTGTTCGGGCTCTGGGTCGAGCCGGCCCGTCGCGGCACCGGCGTGGCCCGCAAGCTCCTTGAGGCAGCCGCGGCCCAGGCCCGCAACGATGACCTGAAGCAGCTCATCTACTGGGTGGGCACCGACAACGGTCCCGCCGTGGCCTTCGCCAGCAGCTTTGGCTTCCGACCGACCGACAACCGCCGCCCCATGCAGATCCACGGTGTCGATGACGCCGAGGACGCCGAGGAGCTGGCGATGGTCCTGCCGCTGAGCAACTCGGCCGGGGTGCCCACCTCGCTCTGAGGCGCCTCCGCTCGTCGGGCAGCGGCGACGGGTTCTTGGAGCGTGCTGCAGCCGGCTCGTGGAACCACTTCTGGCTTCACGACGTCGAGTCGGCGCTGCGTCGGGTCTGAACCTCAGGGACGGGCGGCGAGTTGCTCGATCAGTTTGCTCGGCCCGGACACGATCATCATGTGGTGGCGACCGACCTTGGTCTCGGGAACCGCGTGGGCGAAGTCCTCGCCCGGCGCCTTGACGCCGACGACCGTGACGCCATAGCGCTTGCGGATGTCGGTCTCGGCCAGCGTGAAGCCGATCATCTCCTGCGGCGGTGCCATCTTGACGATGGCGTAGCCGTCCTCGAACTCGATATAACCCTGCATCCGGTCGTTGACCAGGTGAGCCACCCTGCTGCCCGACTCCGCCTCGGGGAAGATCACGTGGTGCACGCCGATCCGCTCGAGCAGCCGCGCGTGCTCGGCTGAGACGGCCTTGGCCCAGATGGACGGGACGCCGGCATCCACCAGATTGCCGGCCGTGAGCAGCGAACCCTCGATCGAGGTGCCGATGCCGACGACAGCGACCCGGAAGTCCTGCGGCTTGGCCTGGGCGAGCTGGCTGGGGTCGGCAGAGTCGACGGCGATCACCCGGGTCAGTTTGCGGGAGAACCGCTCGGCCAGTGCGTGGTCGCTCTCGATGGCGTGGACGCGATAGCCGAGTCGATCCATCTCCAGAGCGGCCGCCGCCCCGAAGCGCCCCAGCCCGATGACGAGCACGTCCTCGTCAAACAACCGGTGCTTGCTCAACCCGACCATGTTCGGCTCCTGACCCTGGTGGTCTAGCGTGTCACCATGATTGGGGCACGCGTTGTGTGGGACCAGCGTTTCACGTCCTACGACTTCGGGCCGGGACATCCGATGCATCCCTCCCGCCTGGAGCTCACCCACCGGCTGTGTGACGAGCTGGGCCTGCTGTCGTTGCCGCAGGTGACTGTCGTGGGGGCCGAGGAGGCCACTGACGACCAGATCCGCACGGTGCACACCGCGGCACTGGTCGAGGCCGTCCGGGCCGTCTCCGAGGACCCCCGTGCCGACGTCACCGGTCACGGGCTGGGGATGGACGACACCCCGAGTTTCGCCGGTATGCACGACGCGACCGCGCTCGCCGTCGGGGCGACCATCGACTCGTGTCGTGCCGTCTGGACCGGAGAGGCCTCTCACGCGGTCAACATCGCCGGGGGGCTGCACCACGGTATGCCGGACAGCGTCGCCGGCTTCTGTGTCTACAACGACATCGCCGTGGGCATCCAGTGGCTGCTGGACCAGGGGGTGGAACGGGTGGCCTACGTGGACGTCGACGTCCACCACGGGGACGGTGTGGAGCGGGCGTTCTGGGACGATCCGCGGGTCATGACGGTCTCGGTGCACGAGACGGGTGCCGCGCTCTTCCCGGGCACCGGCTTTCCCGGTGACACCGGCGGCCCCCGGGCACCAGACAGCGCAGTCAACGTGGCCCTGCCTCCTGGCACCGGTGACGAGGGCTGGCTGCGGGCGATCCACTCCGTCGTGCCGCAGGTGGTGCGGGCGTTCCGTCCGCAGATCCTGGTGACCCAGCACGGCTGTGACGCACACTATGCCGACCCGCTGAGCCACCTGACCGTCTCGATCGACGCGATGGAGGCGGCCTACCGGCTGGTGCACGATCTTGCTCACGAGCTGACGGGCGGTAAGTGGGTGGCCCTGGGCGGTGGCGGCTACGAGCTCGTGGAGGTGGTGCCTCGCGCGTGGACCCACCTGGTGGCGATCGCGGCCCACCAGCCGGTGTCCCTGACGCTGGACACCCCGCAGCCCTGGCGTGACTATGTCGCGGAGCACTACGGGCGCGATGCCCCGCTGCGCATGGGGGACCTGGACGGTCGGGAGATCCGCTACGGGACCTGGGAATCGGGCTACGAGCCGGAGCGTCCCGTCGACGCGGCGATCATGGCGACCCGTCGGGCGGTCTTCCCGGGGTGGGGACTGGACCCCTGGTTTGACTAGCCGGGCGACGAAAGAAGGTCACAGTTTGGTCAAGACGGCGTGTCTACTGGACTTTTCTGGCGCAACGACTTTCGCAACAGCCCCATCTGCCCCTATGGTTCTCCACAGACAGATGGACCGCCACCGGAGACCCGTTGGCCCCGAAGCGCGCGGAAGACGGGATGACGTCGATGGCTGATGAGCACCGACTCGGCGAGATGAGTTTCATGACTGTGGCTGAGGTCGCGGCGGTGATGCGTGTCTCGAAGATGACTGTGTACCGTCTTGTGCACTCTGGCGAGCTGCCGTCGGTGCGCGTCGGCCGGTCCTTCCGAGTCCCCGAGAAGGCCGTGACGGCCTATCTCGAGGACTCCTATCACGGGACCGCCTGAGCACGACGCGTTTGGGACGGGCCAGACGTGGGCGGTAGACTGTGCCGACTGTCCGGTGGCCGCCCCCGCGGGTGCTGTCGGCCATTGACAACATCTCCACGAGCGAAGGACACGGTTTAGCCAATGGGCTCTGTGATCAAGAAGCGCCGCAAGCGTATGGCGAAGAAGAAGCACCGCAAACTGCTGCGCAAGACGCGTCACCAGCGTCGCAACAAGAAGTGACCCACCGCGACGGCGCCGACTCCTGGGTGGAGTTCGGCGCCGTCGCGCACGTCCGCCGAGGAGAGTGAGCGCCAGTGGTCGGGACACCTGTCCCCGGTCCCCGGGTCGTGCTGGTCACCGGCGTGGCCCGCGAACTGGCCGGGAGGGTGGTCCGACGACTGGCCGACGACCCCTCGCTCGAGCGTGTCATCGGCGTGGACCTGGTGCCGCCGCGGCACCCCATGGGGCGCGGTGAGTATGTCCGTGCCGACGTCCGCAGTCCGCTGCTGGCGCGGTTGATCGCGCAGGCTGGCGTCGACACCGTGGTCCATATGGGCGTCATCGCCACCCCTCGCGATGCCGGCGGACGGGTCGTCCAGAAGGACATCAACGTCCTGGGCACGATGCAGCTGATGGCTGCCTGCCAGAAGTCACCCGGCGTGCGTCGGGTCGTGGTGAAGTCCACGGCCGGTGTCTATGGCTCCTCCCCGCGCGACCCCGCGGTGTTCACCGAGGAGATGACCGCCAAGAAGCTGCCGCGCTCCGGCTTTCCCCAGGACTCCATGGAGGCCGAGAGCTATGTGCGTGGCCTGTCCCGGCGACGCCCCGACCTCGACATCACGATGCTGCGGATGGCCAACGTGATCGGTCCCAGCATCCGCACCGTCCTGACGGACTACTTCCGGATGCCGGTGCTGCCGGTGCCCTTCGGCCAGCAGGGCCGCCTGCAGTTCCTGCACGAGGACGACGCAGTGGCAGCGGTCGTGCACGCGACCACCGGACCGGTGGTCGGCACGGTGAACGTCGCCGGAGACGGTGTGCTGTCCCTGGGGCAGGCCGTGGCCCTGAGCAGGCGTCCGTGGCTGGCGGTTGTGCCGGGCGCCGGTGGTCTGTCGCTGTGGGCCTCCCGTCGGCTGGGATGGGCGGCGCTGCCCTCTGACCATCTCGAGTTCCTGTCCTACGGTCGGGTGATCGACACCGGCCGGATGCGCAAGGAGCTGGGGTTCGCCCCGGCATACACGACCCGGGGTGCCTTTGAGTCCTTCCTGGCCGCACGCCGGGCCGGCGACCGGCCCGAGCAGGCCCCCGAGGAGGCACTGTGACCGCACACCCTGAGCAGGAGCGACCGCCGGTGCTGGAGGGTGACCTCGAGCACCTGGTGATGGTGCTGATCAAGGGGCTCCGGGCGGCTGGCGCCGCCGCGGGGCTCGCCGGTGACGAGCTCGACGAGTCCGTCGCGCGCACCCTCGCCTTCCTGCGGCGCCGGATCACCGGTGATTACACCGTCGACGAGTTCGGCTATGACGGTGACTTCACCGAGCACGTGGCGCTGCCACTGCTGCGCCCGCTCTATCGCGACTGGTTCCGGGTGGAGGTCCGCGGCGCGGAGAACATCCCGCTGCACGGCGGTGCGCTCATCGTGGCCAACCACTCCGGCACGATCGCCCTGGACTCCCTGATGACCCAGGTCGCGGTCCACACGGAGACACCCGGGAACCGTGCCCTGCGGATGCTCGGAGCCGACCTGGTCTTCGCCAGCCCGGTGATGGGACCGATCGCGCGCAAGACCGGCAGCACGCTGGCGACCAGCGCTGACGCCCAGCGGCTGTTCAGTGAGGGGCAGCTGGTCGGTGTCTGGCCGGAGGGCTTCAAGGGCGTCGGCAAGCTCTACAAGGATCGCTACCGGCTGCAACGCTTCGGCCGAGGCGGCTTTGTCGCGGCGGCCCTGCGGGCTGAGGTGCCGATCATCCCGTGCTCCATCGTCGGGGCCGAGGAGATCGCCCCGATGCTGGCCAACGCCGCCCCCCTTGCGCGGCTGCTCGGTCTGCCCTACTTCCCGCTGACCCCGACCTTCCCGTGGTTGGGCCCGCTCGGGATGGTGCCGCTGCCGAGCAAGTGGCTGATCGAGTTCGGTGCGCCGATCCGCACCGACGATCGGGGTGAGGGTGCTGCGGACGACCCGGCGGTGGTCTTCGAGCTCTCCGACCGGGTGCGCGAGACCATCCAGCACACCCTCTACAACCTGCTGCGCGACCGCCGCTCGGTCTTCTTCTAGGCATGGGTCTGTTCGCCCGGAAGAGATCGGCAGCCGCTGGGCCGCGCATCACGGTGATCGACCGCACGGGCTGTCATCTGTGCGATCAGGCCGTCGCGGTGGTGGATGATGTGGCCCGCCGCGCCGGGGTGGACTGGGAGCGGGTCGATGTCGACTCATCTCCCGAACTCCTGCATAAATATGCAGACCTGGTGCCGGTCGTTCTGGTCGACGGGCGAGAGATTGCTCACTGGACAGTGACTGGCAAGGCGCTGACCAGTGCACTTGCCCGCGGGAGGTCGTGGCGCGCGCGCTACAACATCTGAGCGCCAATGTCGACTTTGTGCAAGCCTTCACAAAGTCATAAGGTGGGGGGGTCCCTGAATCCCACTGACCGGCTGCTGGTATAGGGCCTTGGTCGCGGTCGAGAGGAGCCGGTGCCGAGGTGGTGCCCGAGTCTGCCCGTCGCGCAGGTGGCGTGCCTGATGCCACTGTCGGCAGGCTGCCGCTGTATCTGAGGGCACTGACCTCTCTGCACGACCGAGGGGTCACCAGCATCTCCTCCGGAGAGCTCGCCTCCCTGGCCGGGGTCCGTTCCACCCAGCTGCGCAAGGATCTGTCCCACCTGGGCACCTACGGGGTGCGCGGGGTGGGCTATGAGGTCGAGCTCCTGGCGGCACAGATCGCCCAGGAGCTGGGGCTGACCCAGGAGTGGCCCGTGGTGATCGTCGGGATGGGCAACCTGGGCCGTGCGTTGGCGTCCTACGGCGGGTTCTCCGACCGCGGCTTCCGGATCGTCGCGCTCGTCGACGACGATCCCGACGTGGTCGGCACAGACGTCGAGGGACTGATCGTCACCACCCTGGATGAGCTTGAGGACTCCGGGCCGACGGTCGCCATCGGCGTGGTGGCGACCCCGAGTCCGGCCGCGCAGCAGGTCGCCGAGCGTCTGGTGGGCATGGGGGTGCGCTCCATCCTCAACTTCGCCCCGGGCTATCTGAGCCTGCCCGAGGGTGTCGACGTGCGTGGGGTTGACCTCGGCACCGAGCTGCAGATTCTCGCTTTCCACGAGCAGCGGCGACTGCTCGCCCCCTCCACGCACGACCCCCTCCGGGGCGACGCCGAGAAGGAGGCGATGGGATGAGTGTGCTCGTCGTCGGGGTCTCCCACCACAGTGCGCCCCTGGAGCTGCTCGAGCGTGTCTCCCTGGACCAGGCCCGCGCGCGCGCCCTGGCCGCCGGGGTGGTGGGTCTCGACGACGTCAGCGAGACGCTCGTCCTGACCACCTGCAACCGCACCGAGGTGTATGCCGAGGCCCTCAGCTTCCATGGCGCGGTCGCCCAGGTCGGTGCCGCCCTCGCTGCTCAGTCAGGCGTCGACCTGGTCGAGCTCACGCCGCACCTCTATGTGCACTACGAGGAGCGGGCCGTCGATCACCTGTTCTCCCTGGCCTGCGGCCTGGAGTCGATGGCGCTCGGTGAGAGCGAGATCCTCGGACAGCTCCGGGAGTCGCTGCGGGCCGGTCAGCGCGAGGCGCAGCTGGGCTCCGTCCTCAACCCCCTCTTCCAGCAGGCCCTGCGCGTCGGCAAGCGTGCGCACTCCGAGACCGACCTGGACCGGGTCGCGCGCTCCCTGGTCACCATGGGACTGCACGGCGCGCGAGATGTGCTCGGCGACCTGGGGCGCGCGAGGGCGCTGGTCGTCGGTGCCGGTGCGATGTCCGGACTGGCAGCGGCCTCCCTGTCCCGCGCCGGGGTCGGGGCGCTGACCGTGGTCAACCGCACCCTGGAGCGAGCGCAGCGACTGGCGCTGGCGCACGGCGCCCGCGCGCTCGGCTGGAGCGAGCTGGAGTCCCAACTGGCCGGGGCCGACCTGGTGCTCACCTGCACCGGTGCCACGGGCCACGTGATCACCCAACAGCTCCTGGGCGCCACCGACCGCTCTGCCCGGCCCCTGGTCCTGGTGGACCTGGGGATGCCCCGCGACGTCGACCCCGAGGTGGGCGAGCTGCCCGGGGTGACCGTGCTGGGCCTGCGGGAGCTGACCGAGCTGGCCGCCCGGGGCGGGGACGAGACGGGGGACGAGACGGCCACTGGTGTGGATCTGGGCGCGGGGGCGCAGCACTCCGTCCCGGGGACGCCGGACCCCACTCCGCAGGAGGTCCAGACGGTGCTGGGCACCGTGCGCGAACTGGTCACGGGCGAGGTGGCCGCTTATCTGGCGACCCGGCGCTCCGCGCAGGTCGGGCCCACGCTGGCCGTGCTGCGCTCTCGGGCTGCGGCGGTCGCGGACGTGGAGCTCGACCGGCTCGACCAGCGTCTTCCCGACCTCCCCGAGCAGGACCGCGCCGAGGTGCACCAGAGCGTGCGACGGATCCTGGACAAGCTGCTGCACACCCCGACCGTGCGGGCCAAGGCGCTGGCTGCCCGTGACTCGGAGAGCAACTACGTCGCTCTGCTGCGTGAACTCTTCGACCTGGACCCGCGCGAGACCGCTGCCGTGGACGCGCCGCCCCGCGTGGGTGGGCTGCCATGAGTGCGAACGCTGGAGGAACGACCATGACCCACGACCGCCGCTCGCTGCGGCTCGGCACCAGGGCCAGCGAGCTGGCCACCTCACAGTCCGGCTGGGTGGCTGACCAGCTCCGTGCCCTGGGCCATGAGGTGGAGCTCGTCCTGGTCTCGACCGAGGGCGACCGTTCGAGCGCGCCGCTCACGCAGATCGGGGGCACCGGCGTCTTCGTCTCGGCCCTGCGAGAGGCGCTGCAGGAGGGACGCATCGACCTGGCCGTCCACTCGTTGAAGGACCTCCCCGTGGGGGAGGAGGCAGGCCTCGTCGTCGCTGCCATCCCGGAGCGCGAGGACCCGCGGGACATCGTGATCTCCCGGGACCGGCTGCGTCTGGCCGACCTGCCCGAGGGGGCCGTGATCGGCACCGGGTCGCCGCGCCGAGCGGTACAGCTCGAGGCCGCGGCACCGCACACCACGGTGGTCGGGCTGCGCGGCAATGTCGGTCGTCGGATCGGCAAGGTGACCGACGGCAGCCTCGACGCGATCGTGCTGGCGGCAGCCGGACTCCGGCGCCTGGGGCGCATCGCCGAGGCCAGCGAGGTGCTCGAGCCCGCGGTCATGCTCCCCGCCCCAGGCCAGGGCGCCCTGGCCGTGGAGTGTCGCACCGACGACCGCGAGACCACCCGCCTCCTGATGCAGCTCGACCACGCCCCCACCCGTGAGGCCGTGACGGCCGAGCGGGCGCTGCTGGGAGCTCTGGAGGCAGGCTGCAGCGCTCCGATCGGGGCGCTGGCCACCCGCCACGGAGATGCCCTCGTCCTGGACGCCGTCATCGGGACGAGCGAGGGACTCCTGCGGCACACATTGCGCGGCACGACCCCCGTTGACCTCGGCCACGAGATGGCCCACCACTTCCTCACCCACCTGGCTCCGCAGGACCGGCCGAGCCTCCTCAAGACCCCCACAGCACAACACCCTGGAGCGTGATCACGTGAGCACCAGCACAGCAGCACCCCCTAGCGCACCGCCAGAGATCGGCGCCCGCGTCGCCTTCGTTGGTGCGGGCCCCGGCGACCTCGGGCTGCTCACCGTGCGAGCTAGGGACTATCTCGCGCGCGCCGACACCGTCGTGGTCGACGACCCGGAGACCGGGGAACGGCTGGCCGGGCTGCTCCGCGAGGACGCCACGGTCGTGCACGCTGCCGCGGTCGGCGGACCACGCCGGTCGCCGGCGGCCCGGGCCAAGCTCCTGGTCCGGGAGGCGCGAGCACTCAAGCAGCCCGACACCCTGGTGGTGCGCGTGATGGCCGGCGACCCCGGAGCCTTCACCACGCTGAGCCAGGAGGCCCTCGCCTGTCGCGGTGCCGGCGTGCCCTTCGAGGTCGTCCCGGGCGTCTCCATCGCCTCGTCGGTGCCGACCTATGCCGGCGTGCCCCTCACCTCTGCCGAGGCCGGCGAGGTCCACATCATCGATGCCGCGGACTCCCGCACCGACTGGTCCACCTCTGTCGCCGACGGCGTCACCGTGGTCCTGTTGGGATCGCCCACCGAACTGCGCAAGGCGCTGTCCGGCCTGCGCCGAGCCGGGCGCGACCCGCAGACGCCGGTCTGCGTGACCGAGCACGGCACCACGGTGGAACAGCGGAGCCTGGTGACCGACCTGGGGTCCGCCGAGGCCACGCTCGCCGAGCACGACAGCGCCGGGGTCGTGGTCGTGGGCCGCGCCGTGGAGCAGCGTGCGGACCTGAGCTGGTTTGAGACCAAGGCGCTCTTCGGCTGGAACGTGCTGGTGCCCCGCACCAGGGACCAGGCCGGCACGATGACCCAGCGGATCGCCTCGCACGGTGCCTCCTCCAAGGTCGTGCCGACCATCAGTGTCGAACCACCACGGACACCGCAGCAGATGGACCGGGCGATCCGTGGGTTGGTGACCGGGCGCTACGAGTGGATCGGCTTCACCTCCGTCAACGCCGTGCGCGCGGTGCGGGAGAAGTTCACCGAGCTGGGTCTGGACGCGCGCTCCTTCGCCGGCCTCAAGATCGCAGCGGTCGGTGGCGTCACCGCCGACGCGTTGCGCGAGTGGGGGATCGAGCCCGACCTGATCCCCTCCACCGAGCAGTCCGCCCGCGGCCTGCTCGCCGACTGGCCCGAGTATGACGACGTGCTCGACCCCATCGACCGGGTCTTCCTGCCCCGGGCAGACATCGCCACGGACACCCTCGTGGCGGGCCTGATCGAGATGGGTTGGGAGGTCGACGACGTGACGGCCTACCGCACCGTGCGGGCCGCACCGCCACCCGCGCCGATCCGGGACGCTATCAAGGGCGGTGCCTTTGACGCGGTCTGTTTCACATCCTCCTCGACGGTGCGCAACCTGGTCGGCATCGCGGGCAAGCCACACCCCAACACGGTCGTGGCGTGCATCGGACCCGCCACCGCCAAGACGGCTGAGGAGCACGGACTGCGGGTTGACGTCGTGGCACCGGAGCCGAACGCCGCTGCCCTCGTCGACGCGCTCGCCCGGCACGGTGCCGAGCTGACCCTGGCCGCCCGGGCCGCCGGAGAGCCGGTCCGTCCCAGCCAGCGCCGGACCGCCGGCCGACGGGGCGCCGCGCGAGTCCGCGCGTGAACGGAGCGTCCGGCGCAGCGGGTGGAGATGCCCTCGGGAGCCGTGGCCTCGGCCTGGCTCCGGTGGAGCGGCCCCGGCGTCTGCGCACCACCCCGGCCCTGCGCCGGCTGGTGGCGCAGACCAGGCTCTCCCCGGCCGACCTGGTGCTGCCGGTCTTTGTCCGCGAAGGCATCACCGAGCCCGCACCGATCAGCTCGATGCCCGGCGTGGTGCAGCACACCCGTGACTCGCTGCGCCGCGCGGCCGTCGCGGCGGTCGAGGCCGGTGTCGGTGGGCTGATGCTGTTTGGGGTGCCGACCCCTGAGCACAAGGATGCTGAGGGGCTCTGGGGAACCCGGCCCGACGGCATACTCAATGTGGCGCTGGAGGACCTGCGCGCCGAGCTGGGGGACGAGACCGTCCTCATGTCCGACCTGTGCCTGGACGAGTTCACTGACCACGGGCACTGCGGAGTGCTTGATGACCGGGGTCGGGTGGACAACGACGCGACGCTGGAGCGGTATGCCGAAATGGCCCTCGCGCAGGCCCGTGCCGGTGCCCATGTGGTCGGGCCCTCCGGGATGATGGACGGGCAGGTCGCGGTCATCCGGGCGGCCCTGGACGCGGCGGGTTTCGCCGACGTGTCGGTGCTCGCCTACACCGCCAAGTACGCCTCGGCCTACTACGGCCCGTTCCGGGAGGCGGTGGGGTCCAGCCTGCAGGGCGACCGCAAGACCTATCAGCAGGACCCCGCCAACGCGACCGAGTCGCTGCGCGAGCTGCGCCTCGACCTGGCCGAGGGGGCGGACCTGGTGATGGTCAAGCCGGCCCTGCCCTATCTGGACATCGTGCGCCAGGTCGCGGAGGTCTCAGACGTGCCGGTCGCCGCCTACCAGGTCTCGGGGGAGTACTCCCAGATCGAGGCTGCCGCCGAACGCGGCTGGCTCGACCGGGATCGCACCGTGCTGGAGTCGCTCACGGCGGTGCGGCGCGCCGGAGCCCAGGTGGTGCTGACCTACTACGCCGTCCATGCGGCGGGGCTGCTCACGCACTGATTGCTCACACAGGAAACCCCCGCACCGGATGGTGCGGGGGTTTCCTGATGTGTGGGGTCAGGGGTGAGCCGGGGCTCAGGCCTGAGCGCTCTCCTCGGCCGGCGCGACCAGCTCGACGTCCAGGTGCAGCTTGACCTTCTCGGAGACGAGCACACCGCCACCCTCGACGGCGACGTTCCAGGTCAGGTCCCAGTCCTTGCGGTTGACCTCGGTGGTGGCCTCGAAGCCCGCGCGGGTGCCGCCCCACGGGTCGGGGGAGACGCCGTTGAACTCCAGGTCGAAGGTGACCGGGCGGGTGGTGCCCTTGATGGTCAGGTCACCGGTCAGCGAGGACTCGGTGATCTCGGTGGAACGGAAAGTCATGGTCGGGTGGTTCTCGACATCGAAGAAGTCAGAGGTGCGCAGGTGGGTGTCGCGGTCCTCGTTGCGGGTGTCGACGGAGGTCAGCTGGACCTCGGCGGTCACCACGGACTCGGCGAGGGTCTCGCCCACGACGACGTCAGCGGTGAACTCCTGGAAGGTGCCGCGGACCTTGGCGACCATCATGTGACGGGCGGTGAACCCGATCTCGGTGTGGGTCGGGTCGACGGTGTAGGTGCCCGGGGCCAGGCTGTTGAAGACGGTCATACTGAACTCCTGAGGGGTGCTTGGCGGATGTGCTCGTCACTGGGGATAACCATTGATGGTTCAACTATATTCCGACTGGGTACGATCAGTCAACGCATCCCCCATCAACTCCAACACATCTTTGGCCAGTGGACCACTGCAGGAGGACTCGACCCATGCAGGACAGCATCCCCGGGGATCCGGGCCGCGCTCCCACGGCGCCCGGTCAGGACCCTGCCGACGTCGGGGAGGACGTGCGGTGGCTCAGCGCGCAGGAGCAGGGCGCCTGGCGTGCCTATCTGCGCGCCTCCCGGTTGATCACGGTGGCCCTGGACGAGGGCCTCACCGAGCACGGCACCCGGCTGACGGAGTACGAGATCCTGTCCATGCTCTCGGAGGCGCCCGGCGGCAGGCTGCGGATGTCCGCCCTGGCCCAGCGCGTCGTGCAGTCCCGCAGCCGCCTGACCCACACCGCCACCCGTCTCGAGAAGCTCGGCTGGGTGGAGCGCCGTGCGGTCCGCGAGGACCGTCGTGGCGTCGAACTCATCCTGGCGCCCAAGGGCTGGGAGGTCCTCAAGGAGCTGTCCGCGGTGCACGTGCGTGATGTCCGCCGGGTGCTGATCGACCGGCTGGACCCCGACGAGTTCGCCGCGCTCGGCCGGGCGATGGCCCGGATCGTGGAGGCCTACGACGTCTCGGAGGAAGAGTGCTGAACATCCCCTATCCCGACGAGGCTGCCGAGTCGGCAAGCCTGCTGCGGCGTGCTCGCGACGTCATCCCCGGGGGAGTCAACTCCCCGGTGCGGGCGTTCCGCTCGGTGGGCGGGACCCCCCGGTTCATGCGCTCGGCGAGCGGCCCCTGGTTGACCGACGTCGACGGACGCCGCTATGTGGACCTGGTCTGCAGTTGGGGGCCGATGATCCTGGGCCACGCCCATCCGGAGGTGCTCGAGGCGGTCCGGACGACCGCGGCTGACGGCTTCAGTTTTGGCACCCCTAGCGAGCACGAAGTGGCCCTGGCCGAGGAGATCGTCGCCCGGGTCGCCCCGGTGGAGCAGGTGCGCCTGGTCAACTCGGGCACCGAGGCCACGATGAGCGCGATCCGTCTGGCCCGGGGGGCCACCGGGCGCAGCGTCATCGTCAAGTTCGCCGGCTGCTATCACGGCCACGTGGACTCCCTCCTGGCTGCTGCTGGCTCGGGACTGGCCACCTTTGCGCTGCCCGACTCCGCCGGGGTGCCGGCCAGCAGCGCGGCCGAGACCATCGTGCTGCCCTACAACGACGTGCCCGCCCTGGAGGCGGCCTTCGCCGAGCGAGGCGGGCAGATCGCTGCCGTCATCACCGAGGCCTGCCCCGGCAACATGGGCGTGGTCCCGCCCGAGCCAGGCTTCACCGAGGCGCTGCGCCAGGTGACCGCCGCGCACGGCGCGTTGCTGATCTCGGACGAGGTGATGACCGGCTTCCGGTGCAGCGTCGCGGGATGGTTCGGGCTCGAGGGGCCGTATGCCGCGGGCGCACCCGATCTGTTCACCTTCGGCAAGGTGATGGGCGGGGGCTTCCCCACGGCCGCCTTCGGGGGGCGGGCCGACCTGATGGCCCAGCTGGCCCCGGAGGGACCGGTCTATCAGGCCGGCACGCTGTCGGGCAATCCGGTCGCCAGTGCCGCGGGCCTGACCACGCTGCGACTGTGCACGCCCGAGGTCTATGCCCGACTCGACGAGGTGTCCCGCACCATCGCCGGTGCCGTCACCGACGAGTTCACCCGGGCCGGGGTGGCGCACCGCATCCAGTGGGCGGGATCGATGTTCAGCGTGTTCTTCCGGGACGGGCAGGTCCGCAACTATGCCGACTCCCAGGCGCAGGACACGGCTGCCTTCGGTCGCTTCTTTCACGGCATGCTGCGTCGCGGCGTCCACCTGCCGCCCAGTGCCTTTGAGACGTGGTTTGTGTCGGCGGCGATGGACGACGAGGCCGTCGAGACGGTGCTCAGCGCCCTGCCGGGGGCGGTCGCCGACATCGGCTGAGGGGCTGAGGTTCCCACCCAGGGATGCATGGGACAATTGCCGCCATGACCGCTGGCACCCGCACCCTCGTCCACGTGGTCCGCCACGGTGAGGTCGACAATCCCGGGCGGGTCCTCTATGGGCGCCTGCCCGGCTACCGGTTGTCGCCCCTCGGGGAGCAGATGGCCGAGCAGGTCGCCGAGTTCATGACCGGTCGCGACATCGTGCACCTGGTGGCCTCTCCGCTGGAACGTGCCCAGCAGACCGCGGCACCGATCGGGCGGGCCCTGGGGCTGGAGGTCGGATCGGACGAGCGTCTCATCGAGGCGGGCAACAGCTTCGAGGGCACGACGGTCGGGGCCGACCCAAGGCAGTTGCTCCAGTGGCAGCACCTGCGCAGGCTGGGCAACCCCAGAACGCCCTCCTGGGGTGAGGCCTACCGCGACATCGCCACCCGGATGCACGCGGCCGTCGAGGCCGCCCGTCGCGCCGCACGCGGCCACGAGGCGGTGCTGGTCAGTCACCAGCTCCCGATCGAGACGCTGCGTCGCAGCATCGAGGGTCGCCGGCTCTGGCACAACCCGCGCCAGCGGCAGTGCACACTCGCCTCCGTCACCACGATCACCTATGTCGGCGACGAGCCGGTCACGCTGGACTATGCCGAGCCCGCAGCCGCCCTGCTGGCTGTCGCGGCCCCCGGAGCCGGCACGTGAGGCGGCGGGTGAGGCGCGGATCGATCCTGCTGGCCGCCGCGGCCCTGCTCCTGAGCGCGTGCAGTGACGACGGCAACACGGTCAGCGGTCAGGCGCGGGACGGCAGCCAGAAGGGCTATGTCTCCGGCGACGGCACCGTCGAGCAGCTCGCCCCGGAGGACCGGACGCGGGTGATCGAGCTGAACGGCCAGGCCATCGTCGGGGCCGGCTCGGCAGGCGGCGAGGTCGAGCTGGAGCCCTGGTCCTCACAGGCGGCGCTCGGCGACGTCCTGGTCATCAATGTCTGGGGCTCCTGGTGCGGGCCCTGTGTGGAAGAGGTCCCGGACCTGAAGGCGGCCCACGCCCACTTCCAGGAGAGTGGGGATCCCGTCCAGTTCATCGGCGTCAATGATCGCGACTCAGCCTCGGCGGCCCTGGCCTTTGAGCAGCGTCACGACATGCCCTACCAGTCCCTCGTCGACGACGGCGGCAAGACGCTCCTGCAACTGCAGGGGATGGCCAACCCGCGGCCCACCACGCTGGTGCTGGACCAGGAGGGCAGGCTGGCTGCCCGGGTCGCCGGACAGGTTGACGACGCGACCCTGCAGGGCCTGGTCGAGGATGTGCTCGAGCAGTGACCGTCGATCCCACGAGCCCGGCGACCCCATGGCACTCGCGTGAGTGAGCTCGTCTTCAGCGGACCACTGCTCGCGGCGCTCGCCGTTGCCGCGCTCGCCGGCCTGGTCAGCTTCGCCTCCCCGTGCGTGCTGCCGCTCGTGCCCGGTTTCCTCGGCTATCTCGGCGGGATGACCACTGAGGCCACCGAGGACGGTGGCCGGGGTCGGTTGCTCGCGGGGACCGCCCTGTTCATCGCTGGCTTCAGCGCGGTGTTCATCACGATGAGCGTCGTCGTCTCGGGCCTGGCGCTGACCCTGGTGGAGCACCAGGATCTGTTGCTGCGCATCGGTGGGGCGGTGGTTATCGCGCTCGGTCTGATCATGCTGTTGAACCCCGGTGCCAGCTTCGGGCCGCGCTGGCGTCCGGCCGCGGGGATCGCTGGAGCACCTCTGCTCGGTGTGGTCTTCGGCCTGGGGTTCACCGCCTGCACCGGACCGGCGCTGGCAGCCATCCAGACTCTCGGCGCGTCGATGTCTCCTGATGAGGCCACTGTGGCTCGCGGGACGGTCCTCGCGATTGCCTATTGCATCGGGCTTGGTCTGCCCTTCCTGCTGGTGGCCGCGGGCCTGGGCTGGGTGAGCCGACTCTCCCGGTGGCTGCGGGACCGGCACCGCATCGTGTCGGCGATCGGCGGCGCGACCCTGATCCTGCTCGGCCTGCTGATGGTGACCGGCGTCTGGGACGGCGTGACCACGTGGATCCAGACTCGCCTGGTCGACGGATTCCGGACGGTGCTGTGATGACGCAGACACACAAGACACCCTTCCGGGAGCCGGTCACTCAGCCCAGGCTCGGGCTGGTCGGCTGGCTGCGCTGGATGTGGCGGCAACTGACCAGCATGCGCACCGCGCTGATGCTGCTGATGCTGCTGGCCGTCGCGGCCGTCCCCGGCTCGATCTGGCCGCAGCGCAGCGTGGACCCGGCCCGCGTCAACGAATACATCCGGGACAACCCCACGGCTGGGGAGTGGCTGGATCGGTTCAGCCTGTTCGATGTCTACTCCTCACCGTGGTTTGCCGCGATCTATCTGCTGCTGATGGTTTCCCTGATCGGTTGCATCGTGCCGCGGGCTGGCCAGCACTGGAGGACGATGCGCGCCCAGCCGCCGCGGGCGCCGCGCAACCTGAGCCGCCTCGAGGCGCACACCACCACCCAGTTGGCGGCCGACCCCGAGGTGGTCCTCGACGCGGCCCGCGCGACACTCCGCCGCCGGCGCCTGCGGATTCGTCCGGTCGAGGCGGGCCGTGAGCACGACATCGGCGCCGAGGGCGGCTACCTGCGCGAGACCGGCAACCTCATCTTTCACATCTCGCTGCTGGCTGTCATCGTCTCTGTCGCGGTCGGTCACCTGTGGGGGTGGCGGGGCGAGATCATCCTGGCTGAGGGGGAGACCTTCACCGCCCAGGCGGCCCGGTTCGACACCCTGGAGGCCGGACCGTGGGTGGACGAGAACTCCATCCAGCCGTTCTCGCTGCGCATGGACCGGCTCGATGTGCGCTTCGAGACCGAGGCCGGCGGATCGCAGTTCGGGGCGCCGCGACTCTTCGAGGCGGCAGTGACCACCACGGATGAGCCTGGTGCCGCAGAGGTGCAGCAGACCTTCGGGGTGAACAACCCGTTGCATTTCGGCACGACCTCGGTCTTCCTGCTCGGCAACGGCTATGCCCCGGTCATCACGGTGACCGATGGTGGCGGCAACTCCTTGGGCACCTTCGTCTCACCCTTCCTGCCCCAGGACGACAACTACACGTCTACCGGCGCGACCAAGGTCCCGGCAGCCGATCCGCAACTGGGGTTCTACGGTGCCTTCCTGCCGACCTTCGGCGGATTCGTCGAAGCACTTGGCCCCACCTCGACGTTCCCGGATCTGATGGACCCGGTCCTCGCGCTGGGCGTCTATGAGGGGACGCTCTTTCCGGGTGGCCGCCCCCAGTCGGTCTACACGCTGGACACCGCACAGATGGAGCAGATCGAGACCGGCGACGGTGATGTCTCCCGGATCCTGCTCCGGCCGGGCGAGACGATCGAGCTGCCTGGCGACCGGGGCACCGTGATTTTTGACGATGTCGTTCGGTGGGGCGGGCTGGTGGTGCGGCACGACCCGGGCCGAGTGCCGGTGCTGATCAGCTCCATCGTCCTGCTCGGTGCGCTGATCGCGATGCTGACCGTGAAACGGCGCCGGGTGTTCGTCCGGGTGCAGCCCCCGGGTGAGGACGGCGCGGAGGGCGGCGAGCGGCATACTGGGTTGGTGGTCGCGGGTCTGGCGAAGGGCTCGGACCCCAACCTGCAGGACTATCTCGACTCCCTCGTCGAGGAGATCACGGCACGAGTGAAGGACGACGCATGATCGACCAGGAACTGGCGCGCAATGCCGACATCGCGGTCTGGGCGGCGATGGTGGCACTGGCTGTGGCGATGCTCGCCTTCGCGGCTCACCTCGCCGTGACCGGATCCGGCCGCGAGCGCGCGTCGGAGGGCGTGCGTCCGTCAGGCGTGGACGCGCAGTCCGCCGGGGCCGCAGCTGGCGAGTCCGGCCGTGGCGAATCCGAGGGTGGCGAATCCGAGGGTGGCGAGTCTGGCGGTGGTGTGGACGTCCTGGCCCCGCCGGAGACCGACGCGCCGGCCCCGACCCGTCGCTGGGGCATCATCGGTCTGCAGGTGACCTGGCTGGCGACCTTCGCCCTCGTGGCGGCCGTCGTCATGCGCAGCCTGTCCGTGGGCCGCGCCCCGCTGGGCAATATGTATGAGTTTGCCCTGGTCGCCTGCATGTTCACGCTGGTCGTCTACTCCCTGTGGAGCCTGCGCAAGGACCGGCTCTGGCTCGGCCTGTTCGTCACGCTGCCGGTCCTGGTGACCCTGGGCCTGGCCATGGTGTCGTGGCACACCGAGGCGTCCAAGCTGATGCCGTCGCTGAACTCGATCTGGTTGATCATCCACGTCACGATCGCGACGCTGTCCGTGGCGCTGTTCACGATCGGCTGCGCCGTGGCGCTGCTCTATCTGGCCAAGGACCGCGCAGAGCAGCGCGGCCCGGTCACCGGGTGGCTCGCGGCGTTGCCGGAGAGCAAGGCCCTCGAGCGGATCACCTACGGCATCCACATCGTGGCCTTCCCGCTGTGGACCTTCACGCTCATCGCCGGGGCGATCTGGGCCGAGCAGGCCTGGGGCCGCTACTGGGGCTGGGACCCCAAGGAGGTGTGGACTTTCGTGATCTGGGTGGTCTACGCCGCCTACCTGCACGCCCGGGCGACCTCTGGCTGGGCCGCCCGCAAGGCCACCTGGCTCGCCGTCGCCGGCTTCGTCTCCATCATCATCAACTACGCCGTCGTCAACGTCTTCTTCGTCGGCTGGCACTCCTACTCGGGGCTGTGAGCAGGTGCTGAAATACTCGATCTACCGCCTCGGCCTGTTCCTGGTCGTCACGCTGGTCCTACTCCTGATCGGCGTCCCCGAGCTCTGGGCCGTGGTCTTCGGAGCGCTCTTCTCCATGGTCACCTCGCTGTTCGTCCTGGCCGGACCGCGGGAGGAGGCGGCCCGCAAGATCGAGGCACGCCTGGAGGAGAAGCGCGCGCGGCGCGCTGAGGCGCTGGACGACCAGCGCACCGACGAAGAGGTCGAGGACCAGGACTACCGCTGAGCGGTGCCGCCGAGCGTGACTCGTGGCGTGCGTGTGCCGCAACCCGTGGGTATGAGCCGAATGTGTGGCGTGTGCGGAAACCGTGCGACGCTCTGGGCGTCCCAGCCCTCGCCACGCCGCAACGATTGGTGCACTGTGCGCGACACGCGGGGGCGGCTGGAGCATGGCTGGGCCTGCGGGCGCGTGATTGGACGTGCGTGGCGTGCTCTGGCGCGCAGGGCCAGGTCAGACTGACAGGACCAGCCCGAGCGTCAGCAGCGCGGAGTAGCCCAGCAGGTAGCGCCCGGTGCTCCCGATCGCCGGCACCAGATCCCGACCGAGCGCGCCCCGCAGGACCGGCCGGGCGGCCAGATAGCCCAGCGGCGCGGACAGGAGCGCGAGCAGTGCCCACAGGTGCAGCAGCGCAGCGATGCCGGCGGCCAGCAGGGGGAGGGCGAGCAGCCCGACATACAGCTGGCGGGTCCGGCGGTCCCCCATCCGCACCGCGAGGGTGCGCTTGCCGGAGGTGGTGTCGCCCGGGATGTCCCGCAGGTTGTTGGCGACCAGGACCGCGCAGGTGATGGACCCAACACCCACCGCGCCGGACCAGGACGCCGCGTCCAGGGAGTGGGCCTGTGTCCACGTGGTGCCGAGCACCGCGACCAGCCCGAAGAAGATGAAGACCATCACCTCCCCGAGACCGCGATAGCCGTAGGGGTTGTCTCCGCCGGTGTAGCGCCAGGCGGCCACGATCGCCGCGACCCCGATCAACAGGAGGACGGGCGTGTTGGACAGCGCGACGAGCGCCAGGCCGCAGAGCGCCGCGAACCCGAACCACAGGAAGGCCATGAGCTTGACGTTGGCCGGGTCGGCCAGCCGTTGCCCGACGAGGCGGATCGGGCCGACCCGCTCCTCATCCGTGCCGCGGACGCCGTCGGAGTAGTCATTGGCGTAGTTCACGCCGATCTGCAGGGCCAGGGAGACCAGGAGCGCGAGCAGGGCCAGTCCGAGGTCGGAGCTGCCGAGCACGTGCGCCGAGCCGGTGCCGACCGCGACAGGCGCGATGGCGGCAGGGAAGGTCCGGGGTCGAGCACCCTCGACCCACTGAGCGAGCGAGGCCACGTCCTAGATGCCCCGGAGGAAGTCGGGGTCGTCGTCCGGGCCGCGCGGACCCCGCGGACGCGTCTGCGGGCGGGGCTGGAGGATGCCACGGGCGCGTCCCGCGATCAGCCAGCTGAGCCCCCCGGCGAGCGGCACGATCAGCACGACCAGGAGCCACACCAGCTTGGGCAGCCCCCGGACCTTGTCCTCCTCCGTCTGGACCACGTCGACGACGCAATAGACGGTGAAGGCCAGCACGGCCACGGCCATCGCCACCCTGAGCACCTGTCTCCCTCCGAGTTTTCGTTCAGTCCGCGGATCCGCGGTAAGGGTCCATTGTGCCACTCTCACCTGCACACATTGCCCTCAGCGCCGCCCGGTCCGGCTTGCCGGAGCGCAGCAGCGGCAACTCCTCCACCCAGAGCACCTGACGGGGCAGAGCGTGGGCCGGCAGGACATCCCGCACCAGGTCCCGTATGTCGGACACACCCGGCCGTGCACCCCTCGCCTCCGCGTCGCCACCCAGGGTGTGGGGGTGCTGTGCGTGAGGGGTATGTGCGTGAGGGGTCTGGGCGACGAGCACCGCGGCCACCCGCTCTCCCCACTCCGCGTCGGGCACCCCGAGCACGAGGGCATCCCGGATCTGGGGCAGGCCCAGCAGGGCGTCCTCGACCGGTCGCGGGGCGACCTTGAACCCGCCGGTGTTGATCAGGTCGTCCATGCGGCCGAGCAGGTGCAGCCGGCCCTGGACGTCGAGCTCGCCGACGTCATCGGTGACGAACCAACGCCGACCGTCATCGTCGGTCACGAAGCGCTCCGCGGTCAGGTGCGGGTCCCCGGCATACTCCGTGGCGAGCACCGACCCGGAGAGGCGGACCCGACCCTCGTCCAAGCGGATGCCGACGCCGGGGAGGGGCGTCCCGTCATACACACAGCCACCGGAGGTCTCGGTCATGCCATAGGTGCGGTGCACCCGGATCCCTGCGGCTTCCGTGCGCTCTCTGACGGAGGTGGGGAGCGCGGCGCCCCCGACCAGGACGGCGTCGAACGTGGCGAGTGTCGCCAGCCCCGCCAGGTCCTCGGCCAGGCGCACGACCTGGGTCGGAACCAGCGAGACATAGCGGCGCCGCCCGGTGAGAGTCGCTGCTGCGGCCGTGAAGGCCGCGACGGTGAACGAGCCGTCGAGCCGGGCAGGAACAGTGCCAGCCAGCGCCGAACGCACCACCACCTGCCAGCCTGCGACGTGGTCGGTCGGCAGCGTGAGCAGCCACTGCCCGGGCCCACCGATGCGCTCGGCGGTCGCGGCCGCCGAGGCACGGAGAGCGTCCGCGGACAGGACGACAGACTTGGGCTGTCCCGTCGAGCCGGACGTCGTGAGCACCACGCCACTGCCCGCGAGCGCGCGCTCGGCGGCGCGCAGGTGCTCGGAGATGGTCGCGTCGGAGGTGGGCGGCATCGTCACAGGTTATGAAATGGCAGGAGCCGGACCCCGAGGGAGTCCGGCTCACTGGCCTGTTAGTTCGCGGGGTAGGTCACTTCTCCGCGTTGAAGCTCTCGTTCATGTCGACATACCACTCGCCGTCGACCATCCGCAGGGTGATGACCTGGTCGCCCATGCCCTCGGCGAACAGCGCGGAGAAGTGGTCCTTGTTGACGATGGCGGTGTCGCCGGTCACGTCGGCGCCGTTGATCTGCATGGACTCGATGATGCCGGCGGTCTCGGCGTCGAACATGCTGCTGGCCATGCTGGGGAAGGTGGCGACGCAGATCGGGTAGTCCGTCTCGTCGTCCTTCATCGGGCCCTCGCTGTCGAGGTCCAGCATGAGGTCGCAGACAGCCTCTTCGCCGTTGACGAAGGCGACCAGCCACTCCTTGGTGCGGTCGGCTGCGGCCTGCCCATCACCGGAGGCGTTCTCGCCACCGTCGTCAGTGGGCTCCTCGGTCGTGGCGCCGTCGTCGGTCGGCTCCTCGGTCGTGGCGCCGTCGTCGGTGGGCTCCTCGGTGGTCGGCTCCTCGGTGGTCGGCTCCTCCGTGGTGGGGGCCGGCGCCTCGGTGGTCGGAGCCTCGTCCGTCGGCTCCTCGGTGGTGGGCTCCTCGGAGGTCTGCTCCTCGGTGGTGGGTGCGTCCTGCACCTCGGGCTCGTCGCCGTCGCCACAGGCGGACAGCAGCAGAGCCGGAACGGCCAGAGCGGCCACTAGTGAACGTCGCATAGTCGGGTTCCTCCCCAAACGTGAAAAGTCTCAGGTGGGATTCTCCCACGCGATGGCGATGCTGGATAAATCCTCATCAGGCCTGTGACCTCGCCACCTGCGGATTCGTTCCGTGGGCTTAGTCACAGATTGGCAAGCTGCCGACTCAGAAGTACCAAGGGAACGGGCCCCACTCGGGGTCCCTGCGCTCCAAGAAAGCGTCGCGTCCCTCGACGGCCTCGTCCGTCATGTAAGCCAGCCGGGTCGCCTCGCCGGCGAAGACCTGCTGCCCCATCAGCCCGTCGTCGATCTGGTTGAAGGCGAACTTCAGCATCCGCTGCGCGGTGGGGGACTTGCCCATGATCTCGCGGGCGACGGTCAGCGACTCGCGCTCCAGGTCGGCATGATCAATCACCAGGTTGACCGCACCCATCTGATGCATCTGCTCTGCGTCATAGGTCCGGCCGAGGAAGAAGATCTCGCGGGCGAACTTCTGGCCCACCATGCGGGCCAGGTAGGCCGAGCCGTAGCCGGCGTCGAAACTGCCAACGTCGGCGTCGGTCTGCTTGAACCGGGCGTGCTCGCGCGAGGCGATGGTGAGGTCGCAGACGACGTGCAGGGAGTGACCACCGCCGGCGGCCCACCCGTTGACCACCGCGATCACCACCTTGGGCATGGTGCGGATCAGTCGCTGCACCTCCAGGATGTGCAGTCGGCCCCCGGCTGCCTTGACCCGGGCCTGGTCGACGGTGTCCGCGGTCTCGCCCTCGGCATACTGATAGCCCGAGCGGCCGCGGATGCGCTGGTCGCCTCCGGAGCAGAACGCGTGGCCGCCGTCCTTGGGGCTCGGTCCGTTGCCGGTGAGTAGGACGACACCCACGTCCGGCGTCATCCGCGCGTGGTCGAGGGCGCGATAGAGCTCGTCGACCGTGTGCGGGCGGAAGGCGTTGCGCACCTCGGGACGGTCGAAGGCGATCCGCACCGCCCCCACGTCGCGGGCGCGGTGGTAGGTGATGTCGGTGAAGTCGAATCCCTCGACCGCCTCCCACTGCGTCGGGTCGAACGGGTTGGCTGCCTGGCTGGTCTGCTCGCTCACGCCGCTCAGGTTAGCCACGTGGCGTCAGCGGCGGGCACCTGGCTCTGGCCACGGCAGACTCACCCCTCACCGGTCTCGTGTGGACAGCACGCAGAACTCGTTGCCCTCCGGGTCCGCGAGCACGGTCCAGGTCACCTCCTGGGGGTCCTGGCCGACGTCCACCTCGGTGGCGCCCATCTCCAGCAGGCGGTGGATCTCGACGTCCCGGTCCTGGCTGACGTGGGGCGCCAGGTCGAGGTGGAGGCGGTTCTTGACCTCCTTGCCCTCGGGCACCACGCCAAAGACCAGGCCCTGGCCGCGGCGCATCCAGGTGTCGAGGTCGGCGACGGGGCCGCCCTCCTCCATCGCGTGCCGGGGCACGAGGACCACCTCGTCGGGCGCCTCGTAGGCCACGGACCAGTCCAGCACCTCGGCCCACCAGCGCGCCTGCGCGTGGGGGTCCAGGCAGTCGATCACGACGGAGTACCACTTCAGTGCCATCCACCCAGCATGCCCGTCACGACCGACAGGGCAACCGGGATGATCTTGCGTCGGCGTCGGCGTCGGCGTCGGCTGCGGACCGGCACCGTCCTACGCTGGCCCGGTGACCCCCGATCTCCCGGAACTTCTCGCGTCCGCCACTCCGGTGGCCCTGCCGATGCGCGTCCGCTTCCGTGGGGTCGACGTCCGGGAGGCGGTGATCTTCCGCGGACCGCATGGGTGGGGCGAGTTCGGGCCCTTCCCGGAGTATGCCGACGCCGAGGCCTCCCGCTGGCTCGCCGCCGGTCTGGAGGCTGCCTGGGGGAGCTGGCCGAAGCCGGTGCGAGACGCCGTCGAGGTCAACGCGACCGTCCCTGCCGTGACACCCGGGGAGGTGCCCGGAGTCCTCGCCGGGTTCGACGGGTGCCGCACCGTCAAGGTCAAGGTCGCCGAGCGTGGGCAGACGGTGGACGACGATGTCGCCCGCGTCGCCGAGGTCCGGGCGCTGCTCGGCCCGCGGGTGCACCTGCGGGTGGATGCCAACGCCGCCTGGTCGGTCGAGCAGGCGAGGGAGGCGCTGACCCGGCTGTCGGCATACGACCTGCAGTATGCCGAGCAGCCCTGTGCCGAGGTCGCCGAGCTGGCCGAGCTGCGGCTGGTCCTGGCGCGCGACGGGGTGGACGTGCCGATCGCGGCGGATGAGTCCGTGCGCCGCGCCGAGGACCCTGTGCGGGTGGCGCGCGAGGGTGCCGCCGACCTGGTCGTGGTGAAGGTCGCCCCGCTCGGTGGGGTGGCGGCCGCGCTGGCGATCGTGGCCGAGTGCGGCCTGCCGGCCGTGGTCTCGAGCGCCCTCGACACCTCGGTCGGGATCGCCGCCGGTGTCGCACTGGCCGCGGCCCTCCCGCAGCTCGACCACGCGTGCGGCCTGGGCACCGTCGGGCTGCTGGCCGCCGACGTGGCGCAACGTCCTCTGGTGCCGGTCGGCGGGGAGATCTGGGTCGCCGACGCGCAGGCCGTGGTCGCCGCCGACGAGATGCCGGGGATGGCTGGCCACGAGCTGACCGGTGAGCGCCGCGACTGGTGGCTACGGCGCCTCGCCCGCTGTCACGCCCTGCTCTGACCCGTCGCCCCACCGGGCACGTGGGCTGGCGAGATCCGACCCACCCAGCGCGTGGCCTCGCGAGAATTCACGGGAACGTAACCCCCGTCATACGCCCGAAACATTGCTGCCGCGACCGCGAAACACCACCGGCGCAGACTCCCGGCATGACGCGGCTCCTGGCGCGTCCCGGCAGCTGGAGGCAGATGATGGAACTGACAGCGACAGACGTCTGGGTGATGGTGTCGGCGGCACTCGTGCTGCTGATGACGCCCGGGCTGGCGTTCTTCTATGGCGGCATGGCACGGGCCAAGGCCGCCCTCAACATGATGGTGATGAGCTTCGTTTCGATCGGGCTCGTCGGGGTGGTGTGGGTGCTGTGGGGTTATGGCATGACCTCGGCCCCGGGCATCCTCGGCGGACTGGTCGGTGACCCCACCGCCGACTTCGGGCTCTCCGAGCACGTCGGCACCGCTGACCTGATCGGCATCGGTTTCGGCGCAACCTTCGCGATCATCACGGTCGCCCTGATCTCCGGTGCGGTGGCCGACCGCACCCGGTTCAGCGCCTGGACCGTCTTCGTTCCCATCTGGGTGACGCTGGTCTACTGCCCGCTGGCCTACATGGTCTGGGGCGGGGGCCTGCTCTCCGCGGAGGGTGCGATCGGCCGCACGTTCGGCGAGGCGATCGACTTCGCCGGTGGCACCGTGGTCCACATCAACGCGGGCGTGGCCGCCCTCGTGCTCGTCTACGTGCTCGGGCGACGCACCGGCTGGGGTCGCGGCTTCCACCGCCCGCACAACGTCCCGCTGGTGATGATCGGCGCAGCGTTGCTGTGGTTCGGCTGGTTTGGCTTCAACGGTGGCGCCGCGGGCTCGGCCGAGGAGGCCGGCCTGATCTGGGTCAACACCCTGGCGGCCCCCGCGGCAGCGATGCTCGGCTGGATGCTCGTGGAGCGGATTCGGGACGGTCGCCCGACCTCGCTGGGCGCCGCGTCCGGTGTGGTCGCCGGACTGGTCGCGATCACCCCGGCCTGCGCCTCCGTCAGCCCCGTGGGCTCGCTCGCCCTCGGCCTGGTGGCCGGCTGCGGGGCAGCGCTCGCCATCGGACTGAAGTATCGCTTCGGCTATGACGACGCGCTCGACGTCGTCGGCGTGCACCTGGTTGCCGGCCTGATCGGCACCGTGGGCATCGGCTTCCTGGCGCTGCCCGTTGAGGGCGCCGGCGGTGGCCTCCTGTATGGCGGCGGGCTCGACCAGCTCGTGGCCCAGATCGTGGCCGCGGTCTTCACGGTGGCCTTCACGGCCGTCCTGACCTTCGTGATCGCCCTGGCGATCGCCAGGACGGTCGGCTTCCGGGTCTCGGCCGAGGACGAGGAGCGCGGGGTCGACCTGTCCGAGCACGCCGAGCTGGCCTATGAGTTCGGTCCGCTGGACGGCCTGACCGCCGACGGCGACCGCGGAGTGTCCGCGGACGAGGTCACCGGGGACGGCACGGCGCGGGAGGGCGCCGGCGTCTGACGCACCCAGAACGTGGCACCCGCACGGGTGGCCGATCCCAGGGTCTGGACAGTGACGGGTTGTCCGGGCAGGCCCACCACGGCAGCGAGCCCCCGCACAGTGATGTGCGGGGGCTCGCTGTGTCGATGGCGGATGGCTCACCGTGAGGTGGCGGCCTCCAACAGTGTCAGCAGTGAGGCGCGCAGCTGGGCGCGGTCCTCGGTGCTGAGCTCCTCGAGGAGTGTCTCGGTCTGGGCCTTGCGGGCGGCCCGGATCTCGGAGGCGACCTGCCGGCCCTGGTCGGTCAGCCCGACCAGGATGGCGCGGCGGTCCTCCGGGTCAGGGGTGCGGGCCACCAGGCCCAGCTCCTCCAACCCGTCGACGACCTCGGTCGCCGACCGCGGCGCGATCTGCAGCCACTCGGCAAGCGCCCCGAGGCGCAGGCCGGTGTAGACCGCGGGGAGGTCCCGAGTCGGCTCCGCAGTCTCGTTGGTCGCGGTCGGGCTGTCGGAGGTCTCACCCTGAGGGGACTCGCTGTTCGACCCACGGTGGTGCCGGCGTCCGGCGGCGCGGGAGATGACCGCCAGCGCACGAGCCTGGTGTGGTGACAGGCCCCAGGGGGCGGTCTCCACCGCGGAGCCGCGCCGCAGGTGGCGCGCCAGGTGCTGGATCAGCTCAAGCTCCGAGGCCTCGGGGTCGACCGGACGTGGGGCGGGGCGTCCGCCCCTGCGGCCATGGCCGCCCGGGCCGCGGTGACGACGGTGTCCGCGGCGCCCACGAGGGCCGTCGTGGAAGGGGTCGGTGGTGTTCGTGATGTCTGAGTGTGTGGGGCGATGCATCAGTGCATCCCTTCTGCGGGTCCGCGTCGAACGCTCTGTCTTGCTGCGTGGGGACCGTCGCAGGAGCAACCCTAACAGAGTTGTAAGGTAAGCACAAAATGTGGTAACCTCACTATCGACACAGACACCCGGCCGGCACCGATGATCGGCCACCACATGAAAGGAGGGGTGCTGCATGGATGCCACTCTTGACTCCGCACCCCGCGAAAACGGCCGCCGCCGTCACGGCCAACTCGACGGCGTACGCCGTGACCCCAAGGACAAGGCCCAGCTGGCCGCTCACCCGGTGAGTGCCGCGAGGGTCCTCGCACTCTTCCGCCCGCACCGGTTCACGCTGCTGACCGTGCTGGCGATGATCGTCACCAGCTCCACCCTCGGACTGGCCACCCCGTTCCTGGCCAAGGCCCTCGTGGACGACGCGATCCCGCACCAGGACGTGCGGCTCCTGCTGATCCTCGTGCTCGCCATGGTGGGCGTCGCCGCGGTCAACGCCGTGCTGGGTGTCGTGCAGACCTGGATGTCGACCACCGTCGGTCAGAAGATCATGCACAGCCTGCGCACCGACGTTTTCACCAACCTGCAGCGCCAGTCGCTGTCCTTCTTCACCCGCACCCGCGGGGGAGAGGTGCAGTCACGGCTGACCCACGACATCTCCGGACTGCAGGGCGTGGTCACCTCCACCGCCACCAGCCTGGCCGGCAACATTGCCACGGTCATCGGCACGCTGATCGCCATGGTCGCCCTCAGCTGGCAGCTCGCGCTGCTCTCCCTCATCGTGATCCCCCCGGCCGTCATCATCAGCCGCTCGGTCGCCCGACTCCGCCGCGAGGCCACAGACAAGCGCCAGAGGGCACTCGCCGGCCTGCACAGCCAGGTCGAGGAGTCCCTGTCGGTCAGTGGCGCCCGCCTGAGCAAGACGCTCGGTGCCGGCCCCGCGCTGGCACAGCGGTTCTTCGCCAGCTCGGACGACCTTCTCGAGCTGGAGGTCGCCGCCCAGATCGCCGGCCGGTGGCGCACCGCCACGATGGGCATCGTCTTTGCGATCATCCCCGCGCTCATCTATCTGATCGCCGGACTGCCGGTGACCTCCGAGGGCATCACGATCGGCACCCTGGTCGCCTTCATCGCGCTGCAGTCGGGCATCTTCCGCCCGGTCATGGGACTGCTGAGCATCGGTGTCCAGGTCACCGCCTCGATGGCCCTGTTCAGCCGCATCTTCGAATACCTCGACCTGACCGCCGAGGTCCCCGAGCCCGAGCAGCCGGCAGCCTTCAACCCGGCGTCTGCCGAGGGGCGAGTCTGCCTCGACAAGGTGACCTTCCGTCATACAGATGGAGACCGGGACGCCCTGCACGAGGTGGACCTGACCGTCCCCGCCGGGTCCCACGTGGCCATCGTCGGCCCCACCGGCTCGGGCAAGAGCACCCTCGCAGCGCTGGTCAGCCGCCTCTATGACCCCACCTTCGGGCGAGTCACCCTCGACGGGATCGACCTGCGCGACCTGACCTCCGAGCAGCGCGCCGCCGTGATCGGGGTGGTGTCGCAGGAGACCTACCTGCTGCACGACACGGTGCGGGAGAACCTGCGCTTCGCTCGCCCGGGGGCCACCGACGTGCAGATCGAGGACGCGGCCCGTGCGGCGCAGATCCACGACGTGATCGTTGGGCTGCCGCAGGGCTACGACACGATGGTCGGCGCTCGCGGACACCGGTTCTCCGGCGGCGAGCAGCAGCGCCTGGCCCTGGCCCGGACCCTGCTGCGCAACCCGCGCGTGCTCATCCTGGACGAGGCGACCAGCGCCCTCGACACCCGCACCGAACTCGCCGTGCAGCGAGCCCTCGACGAGTTGGGGGCCGGACGCACGGTCATCACGATCGCCCACCGCCTCTCCACGGTGCGTCACGCCGATCAGATCGTGGTCCTGGAGCGCGGCGAGATCCACGAGCGGGGATCCCACGACGAGCTCATGGCCGCCGGTGGTGCCTATGCCGCCCTGGTGCGGGCCAGCGAGCGGGCGGACGAGGAACTGCTTGAGGAGATGCTCGCCGCCTGATCGCCCCTGATCGGCGTCGCCCGACCTGATCGCCCTGGTCGGCCCCACCGACCTGATCGCCCCTGGTCGGCGCAGCCCGCCCCCGCAGCGAGAAGAACCCATGCAGTTGCACGGGTTCTTCTCGCTCTTGCGCGACAGATTGAGAATTTCCCGTGCACATGCTGCCCTTCTTCACCGATCAGAAATCGAGAAGCATCCCCTGAGCCGTGGCCCTAGCGTTGGTCGCACACCAACCAAGGAGGTCACCATGACCAAGACCGACGACAGCACCAAGCTGTCCGCCCAGGAGAAGGCTGCACTGCGAGAGCGCACGCGCGAGCTCAAGGCGGCCAAGAAGGGCCAAGAGGCTGAGCAGGCGGTGCTGGACGCGATCGCTGCCCTGTCCGACGCCGAGCGGCCGATGGCCGAGCGCGTGCACGCCCTGATCAAGGAGGCAGCGCCGGGGCTGGCGGCCAGGACCTGGTATGGCATGCCGGCCTACGCGAACGCCGAGGGGAAGGTCATCTGCTTCTTCAAGGCGGCCTCCAAATTTGACGTTCGGTATGCCGAGTTGGGGTTCAACGAGCCGGCCAACCTCGACGACGGCAACATGTGGCCAACCGCCTTCGCACTGACCAAGCTCACGACGGCCGAGGAGAAGCGGATCACCGCGTTGGTCAAACAGGCCGCGAGCTGACACAGCCGCCCGGTGCGCTCGGTCAGGGCGTGGAAGGGCAACGCCGTGCGCTCGGTGCCACGGGAAGGGCAACCAGGCGCGCTCGGTCAGGGTGGAAGGGCAATCCCGTGCGCTCGGTGGGGGAGAAGAGGCCAGGAGACGATAACCTGGGACCACGATCCCGCAGTTTTGATGAAGAGGTGCATGGTGCCCACGGGCAAGGTCAGGTTCTATGACGAGGAGAAGGGCTTCGGCTTCCTCTCCAGCGACGAGGGTGAGGACGTCTATGTCCATGCCAGCGTCCTCCCCTCCGGCGTCAAGTCACTCTCCCGGGGCGCCAGGGTCGAGTTTGACATCGCCCAGGGCCGGCGCGGCGACCAGGCGCTGCACGTCCGGCTCCTCGAGCCCGCGCCCTCGGTCAGCAAGTCCATGGCCATCCGTGACCGCAAGCCGGCCGAGGAGATGGCGGTGGTGATCGAGGACCTGATCAAGGTGCTCGACGACTCCTCCAACAGCCTGCGCCGAGGTCACTACCCCGACAAGCGGCTGTCCGGCGCGCTCGCCAAGAGCCTGCGCGCGGTCGCGGACCAGTTCGAAGCCGGGGTCTGAGCATGGCAGCCCCCAAGCGGGACGCGGTCCTGGCCGCGGCTGAGGACCTCGCGCGCGAGGCCGCCGTGGCCATCGCGGAGCCGGGCACGGTGGGTGAGCACGTCGGCTTCGTCATGGACGAGGACCGGGTGGGCACCCACTACTTCGACTGCACCGCCCTGGCTTATCCCGGCTGGCGGTGGGCGATCACCTTCACCAGGCCCCCACGCGGTCGCACCCCGCTGCTGAGCGAGACGCACCTGGTCGCGGGGGAGGAGGCACTGCTGTCCCCGCCCTGGGTGCCGTATGCCGAGCGCCTCGCCCCCGGCGATGTCGGCCCCGGCGACATCACCCCCAAGATCGACGAGGACCCCCTGCTCGTGGCAGGTTTCGAGGCCACGGGCGAGGAGGACGTCGACCAGGTCGGGTTCTTCGAGCTTGGCCTGGGACGTCCGCGTGTGCTGTCGGCCGAGGGGCGGGATGCCGCAGCCCAGCGCTGGTATGACGGCGAGCACGGACCCACCGCTCAGACGGCACGCAAGGCCCCCTCACCCTGCTCGACGTGCGGTTACTTCGTGCCGATGGCCGGAGCGCTGCGGTCGGTCTTCGGAGTGTGCGCCAACGAGTGGTCGCCGAGTGATGGCGGCGTCGTCAGCCTCGACCACGGCTGCGGCGCGCACAGCGAGGTCGACATCGAGCGGCCGGACCCGGAGGTCATCGAGCCGCCGGTGCTGGACGACAACGTCCTGGAGATCGTCGAGTCCTGACAGAACTGGTCCGATGCTGAGCGGGTCGACAGCGCCCCCGGCCGACACCCCTCAGGCGTCGGCGGCGTTGCCGCGGCCGCGGGCGAGATAGAAGTGTCCGATCGCGCCGAGCGCGATCCCGGCGACCGGAACCCAGAACCACCAGTCGCGTTCCCCCTCGCGCAGGGACGGCACGAACGCCAGGACCACCAGGGCGAGAGCCCACAGCGCGATGCCCCACCGCACCAGACGGATTGTGCGCAGCGTCACCACCGGTGGGTCGATCGGTGGTAGTGGACTCTGCTCCGACAGATGGGGTGGCAGATAGGGCTTTGCCGAGCCCGGAGTCTCCGCCTCGTGCGACATGAGCCTAATGTATGCGCCATGTCTGCCACCGCCGAACAGGCGTCCCGAGAGAACCCGCTGCACCGCTACTTCCAGCTCCAGGAGCGAGGATCCACTGTCGGCCGTGAGGTGCGTGGTGGGATCGCGACCTTCTTCACGATGGCCTACATCGTGGTGCTCAACCCGCTCATCCTGACCAGCGTTCCGGACAGCACCGGCAACTACCTGGCCGGCGGTGAGGTCGCCATGGTCGCTGCGGCCACAGCCCTGATCGCCGGGCTGATGACGATCCTGATGGGTGTCGTCGCCAACTATCCGTTGGGCCTGGCGGCCGGCCTGGGGCTCAACGCCATCGTGGCGTTCGGCGTCGCCACTCTCCCCGGAATGACCTGGGCGGACGCGATGGGACTGATCGTCCTGGAGGGCCTGGTCATCCTGATCCTGGTGCTCACCGGGTTCCGTGAGGCGGTCTTCTATGCCGTCCCCGCCCAGCTCAAGATCGCCATCAGTGTCGGCATCGGCCTGTTCATCACCATCATCGGACTCTTCGACGCCGGCATCGTGCGCAAGCCCGGCGGTCCCACGCCGGTCGAACTCGGGGTGGGCGGATACCTGGCCGGGTGGCCCACCCTGGTCTTCGTCCTCGGCCTCGTCACGATCGTCGTGCTCTATGCCAAGAAGATCCAGGGCGCCATCCTCTACGGCATCATCGGCGCCACCGTGCTGGCGGTGATCCTGGAGTCCGTGCTCGACATCGGCGGTCAGACCAACGCCGAGGGCGAGCTGGTGAACCCGACCGGGTGGGGCCTCAACGTGCCTGCGCTGCCCAGCGAGATCGTCAACGTCCCCGACTTCGGACTGCTGGGTCAGTTCAGCCTGCTGGGCTCGTTCGAGCGCATCGGCATCGTCACCGTGGTCCTGCTCGTCTTCAGCCTGATGCTGGCCGACTTCTTCGACACGATGGGCACAATGGTGGCGGTCGGCGCCGAGGGTGACCTGCTCGACGAGGACGGCAACCCGCCCAGCACCCGCCGGATCCTGGTCGTCGACTCCATTGCGGCCGCGGCAGGTGGTGCCGCGAGCGTCAGCAGCAACACGTCATACATCGAGTCGGCAGCCGGGGTGGGGGAGGGGGCCCGCACCGGCCTGGCGTCCGTTGTCACCGGGTTCATGTTCCTGCTCGCGACCTTCCTGACCCCGCTGGTCACCATCGTTCCCTATGAGGCGGCCACGCCGGCCCTGGTCGTGGTCGGCTTCCTGATGATGCAGCAGGTCGCCGGCATCGACTGGAAGGACATGGAGATTGCCTTCCCGGCCTTCCTGACCATCGTGCTGATGCCGTTCACCTACTCCATCACCGCCGGCATCGGCGCAGGATTCCTGGCCTTCGTCCTGCTGAAGGTCGTGCGCGGCAAGTCCTCCGCGGTGCACCCGCTGATGTGGATCATCGCGGGGATGTTCCTGATCTACTTCACCCTCGACCCGATCCGGGACCTGCTCGGCGTCTAAGGGCCGGCGGCCGGGCGCCCCCGACCGGGCGCCGGGCGTTCCGGGATGTGCCCAGGCCGGGCGCACAGTGCTCACCAGCAGGGCGGCTACCGGAAATAGTTAGCCAAAGTAATGAGTTAGGCTAAATGGTACTGCTACTGCGAATCTGAGGACCTCTGTGCCCGCCCAGCCTGCCCATCACTTGCCGGATGACATCGCCCGGCTCGCGCACGACCTGCGCATCGCGTGTATGCGCGTGTCGCGGCGTGTCCGCTTCGAGACCACCAGCACCATCGCGCCCCACCAGCTGAGCGTGATCGTGCGACTGGCCCAGTCGTCCTACACCTCTGGCGAGCTCGCCTCGATCGAGCGGGTGAGCGCCCCGAGCATGAGCCGCACCGTGAGCGCCCTCGTCGAGCTCGGGATGGTCGAGCGCGCCTCGGACAGTGACGACGGCAGGGTCGTCCGGCTGTCCCTGACCGACAAGGGCCGCGGTGAGTTGGATGCGCACCGGGCCCGCCGCGACGCCTGGATGACCCAGCGTCTGGACGGCCTCACCGACGAGGAGCGTGCACTGCTGGCCGGCGCCAGCGATCTGCTGAACCGGGTGTTCGACGAGTGAGCGCGATGTTCAGCTCGTTGTCGATCAAGAACTATCGGATCTATGCCACGGGCGGCATCGTCTCCAACACGGGCACCTGGATGGGCCGCGTCGCCCAGGACTGGCTCGTCCTCACCGAGCTGACCAACAACTCTGCCGAGGCCCTCGGCATCGTCACGGGCCTGCAGTTCTTGCCGATGCTCCTGCTCGCCCCGATCGCCGGTGCCGTCAGTGACCGCTTCCCCAAGCGCAAGACCATGATCATCACCCAGTCCCTCATGGCGCTCACCGCCGTGGCGATGGGACTGCTCGTCGTCACCGGCGTGGCCACCCTGTGGCACATCTATCTGCTGGCGTTCATCCAGGGCTGCGCCGCCGCCGTCGACGGCCCGGCGCGGCAGGCCTTCGTCTCCGAGATGGTGCCCCCGACTCAGATCAGCAATGCGGTGGGTCTGAACAGCGCGTCCTTCCACAGCGGCCGCCTGATGGGCCCGGCGCTGGCCGGGCTGCTCATCGCCTGGTTCGGCACCGGGCCGACCCTGCTGATCAACGCGGCCTCCTTCGTCGCGGTGATCGGCGCGCTGCTGCTGATGGACGTCGACACCCTCACCCCCGCACCGGTGGCCAGGGGCAAGGGTCGGATCCGTGAGGGCATCGCCTATGTGCGGCACCGGCCGGACATCATCCTGATCATGGCGCTGGTCTTCGTGCACGGCACCTTCGGCATGAACTTCCAGCTCACCAACGCGCTGATGTCCACCGAGGCCTTCGGCAAGGGCGTGGAGGAGTACGGCATCGTCGGCTCGGTCATGGCGATCGGCTCCCTCGGTGGCGCGCTGCTGGCGGCGCGTCGGGAGAAGCCGCGGCTGCGCTACCTGCTGATCGCCATGGGGTTGTTTGCCCTGTGCACGCTCTTTGTCGGGTTGGCCCCGAACTTCCTCTTCTACACCCTGATGCTCATCCCGACCGGGCTTGCCGCGTTGACCGTGATGGTCACCGCCAACTCGATGATCCAGCTCAGTGTGGCCCCGGAGGTGCGGGGCCGGGTGATGGCCCTCTACATGGCCGTCTTCATGGGCGGCACCCCTGTCGGATCGCCGGTCATCGGCTGGATCGGGGAGACCTTCGGGCCCCGGTGGACGGTGCTCATCGCCACCGTGACGTGCGGTCTGGCGGTGATCGTTGCGACCACCTATGTCATGCGCACCAAGGACATCCGGGTCCGGCTGCAGCGCGAGCGGGGCAACTGGCTCAGCGTGGAATATGGGCCGACGGAGCCCGTGCCTGAGAGGGTGTCCTGATGACCCCCCGCTCCCGCCGCGTCATCGTGCTGGTGGCCCTCGCGCTCTTCTTCGTGGTCGCCGGCGTGGCCGCCGTCGTCAGGTGAGCACGTTCTCGGCGGTTCTCGGGTGACTCCGGTGGGTGCCTTCACGACCCGGCCCACCCTGACGGGCACCTTCGGGATGGTCTCCAGCACGCACTGGATCGCCTCCCAGACCGCGATGGCGATGCTCGAGCAGGGTGGCAACGCCTTCGACGCCGCGGTCGCCGGGGGTTTCGTGCTGCACCTGGTCGAGCCCCACCTCAACGGCCCGGGCGGCGACCTGCCGGCGATCATCGCCACGGCCGCTGACCCCACGCCGCGGGTGCTGTGCGGACAGGGCGCGGCCCCGGCGGCTGCCACGGCGGAGCACTTCCGAGGGTTGGGGATGGACCGGGTGCCAGGGGCGGGTCCGCTGGCTGCCGCCGTCCCGGGAGCGGTCGACGCCTGGCTCCTCCTGCTGCGCGACCACGGGAGTATGTCGCCCGCCCAGGTCCTCGCTCCCGCCCAGCACTACGCGCGTCACGGCCACCCGCTGGTTGCCCGGGTGGGCACGACCGTGGCTGCGGTCCAGGAGATCTTCGAGAGTGACTGGACCACCTCGGCCGACGTCTGGCTGCCCGGCGGGCGGCCTCCGCGCGCGGGGGAGTTGTTCCGCAACCTCGCCTGGGCGGACACCCTGGACCGGCTCGTGGCTGCCGGAGAGGGCGCCGGCACGCGTGAGGCGCGGGTCGAGGCGGTGCGCACCGCCTGGTCCCAGGGTTTTGTCGCGGACGCGGTCGACCATTTCGCCCGGCGTGCGTTCCGCCACTCCGACGGCCGCGTCGCCCCAGGCGTCATCACCGGGCAGGACCTGGCCGCCTTCTCGGCCACCTGGGAGCCGGCCGTGGTGCGCGAGTGGCAGGGGCACTCGATCGCTAAGGCCGGGCCGTGGGGCCAGGGGCCTGCGCTCCTGCAGGTGCTCGGCATACTCGATGCCCTCGGAGACCCACCCGACCCAGACACGGCCGAGGGCGTGCACGCCCTCGCCGAGGCGTGGAAGCTCGCCATGGCCGACCGCGAGGCGTGGTTCGGGGACTCTGGCGACGAGCCGGTGCCCGTCGATGACCTGCTCGACCCTGCCTACCTGGGGGAGCGTGCAGCGCTCGTCGGGAGGGGTGCAGATCGCACGGTGCGACCCGGCTCACCGGGTGGCCGCGCTCCCCGGATGGCTGAGTTCGCGGGCCTGACCGAGGCGGTCGGGGTGGCTCCCGGCGTCGGGGAGCCGACGGTCACCCGCGAGCGGGAGCAGGCGCCACGTGAGGATCGGGGCGAACCCGACGTGGGCCCCGATGGGGTGACCCGCGGCGACACCTGCCACCTCGACGTCGTCGACCGCTGGGGCAATATCGTCTCGGCCACCCCGAGCGGTGGGTGGTTGCAGAGCTCGCCGGTCATCCCCGAGCTCGGCTTTCCGCTCGGCAGCCGCCTGCAGATGATGTGGCTGGAGCAGGGTCTGCCCTCCTCGCTGCGACCGGGCAGGCGTCCGCGCACCACCCTGACGCCGACCCTCGTTCTGTGCGACGGGCAGCCGGTGCTCGCCTGCGGCTCGCCCGGCGGCGACCAGCAGGACCAGTGGCAGTCGCTCTTCCTGCTGCGCCACCTGGCCCATGGGGCGAGCCTGCAGGAAGCGATTGACGCGCCCGCCTTCCACACCACGAGTTTCCCGGGGTCGTTCGAGCCCAGAATCACCGAGCCCGGCGTGCTCGTCATCGAGGACCGCTATCCGGAGACCGTGCGCTCGGCGCTCGCCGACTGGGGCCACGAGGTCCTGGAGCAGGGTCCGTGGACGCTCGGCCGGATGTGCGCCGTGGCCCGGGACCCCGAGAGTGGTCTGCTCAGCGCGGGTGCGAACCCGCGCGGCATGCAGGGCTACGCCGTCGGTCGCTGACCGACGGACACCTCGGCGCGCGCCCGGTGACCGTCTGGGGCGCCACGCCGTGCACGCGGTCGTCAGAAGATCGACCACGCCGTGCGCTCGATCGATCTGGCAGGCTGACCCCCGTGACCGGACCGGAGCTCTCCAGCAGCGGCCCGTCCTCGACCCGCCCGGCGCGCTATGCCGTGGGCATGTTCGGGACCTCGATCCCGATCACCATGATCAAGGGATCGCTGATCCTCTTCTATGTCGATCTGCTCGGGATGGACGTGCGGGTCTACGGGGTCGTCATGATCGCCTACGCCATCATCGATGCCCTCGACAACCCGGTGCTCGGTTTCCTCAGTGACCGCACCCGCACCCGGTGGGGCCGTCGCCGCCCGTGGCTGCTTGTCGGCGCACCGGTGCTGGCGGTCGGCATGATCGCCCTGTTCACCGTGCCCGAGTCCCTGGACGGCACGGGGTTGGTGGTGTGGTTCGCGACGTTCGCGATCCTGTGCGAGGCCGCTGACTCGATGATCAACGCTAACTACGGTGCCCTGCTGCCCGAACTGTTCCCGCGGGAGCGGCAGCGGGCCGTCGCCAACGCGCTGCGCCAGGGATTCCAGCTGCTCGCGCTGGTCGTGTCGCTCGCCCTGACCCCCTGGCTGACGACCTCGGTCTTCGGCACCGAGCACAGCACGGAGGGCTTCACGATCACCGCGATCCTCTATGGGGTGCTGGCCTGTGCCGTGATCCTTTATATGGCCCTCGGGATCCGGGAGGACCCCCGCGCCGCGCAGGCCTCCCGGTCCCCGTTCCTGGCGACGGTCAGGGCGATCCTGAGCAATCCGCGCTTCTGGCAGATCGGCGTGGTCAGCGCGTGCTACCTCAGCGCCATGGGACTCGTGCTCACGGGGGTGCAGCTCTATGTGCGCTACTCCCTGGGGCTCCCGGTGGCCTACGCCCTCTATCTGCAGGGTGTCGTCATCCTCGCCACCGTCGGCTTCCTGGCGGTCTGGGCGCGGGTCGTGCGCCGCAGAGGCGCGCCCTTCACGTGGCGGCTGGCCCTCGCGCTCCTGGCGCTGGGTTTCGTCCCGCTCTACTTCGCGCACAACCTGCTGACCGCGATCCTCGCCGGTCTCTGCGTCGGGGTTGGCTATGGCGGGATGCTGGCCAGCAACGACCTGATCATCGCGCGGGTGCTGGACGAGGACACGGCCGTGCACGGCGCTCACCGAGAGGGCATGTTCCTGGCGGCCTTCGGCTTCTTCGGCCGCCTGGCAGGAGTCATCTCCGGGGTGGCGCTGGCATCACTGGGTTACCTCTTTGGCTATTACTCCGGCGACGATCCCGGCGCTCAGGCCGGGGCCGCCTGGCGGGCCTACGTCTGCCTCTATCCGATGGCGCTCGCCGCGCTCGGGGCGGGCCTGAGCATGTTCATCACGGTGCCCGCCAACCGCCGAGATCTCAGTCCGGAGGCCGTTGCGCCGAGCTCCTGACCTCGCCACGAACGACCGGTCCTGGAGCGACCGGTCCGGGAGCGACAGGCGAGTTGACCGTGTGCGGTCCCGGCGCCGGCTCCTGACGTGACGGCGACCCCGTGCCGCCCGTCGTCGAGGCCGTGGTGCCGGTAGCGCCGGGCGGCTTGCTCTTCGACCCAGGCTTCTTGGGCCGGGGGACCTTGATCGTCACGGAGCCGTCCTGCGGACGCACGCGCTTGTCGAGGTCGGCGCGGTCCAGGAGTTCCTCGAACGGTGCTGGCGTCGGGGGGTGGACCGCGATCGGGTCGTCCCCGGAGAAGACCACCCAGTGGGCCGTGTTGCGGTGAAAGACCTGCAGCACGGAGCCGTCGATGACCGTGGCCGCGTGGGCCATCGCCTTTTTGCGCTGGTTGCCCTTGGCGACCTTGTCCTGCACGAACTTCTCCGCCGGCTCCCGCTGGTTCTTCAGCTGCTCCCAGACCACCGGCCCCCACCGCTGAGCGGCGGCGGCGGCGATCGGCCCGTACTTGATCAGACGGGTCGCGGCCTTGCCCTTTCCTGCCATCGTGCACCTCCGTGGAACTGGTCCTTGCTCACCCACCCTAAGCGCGCGGCATACTCAGATCGTGATGACAGGTGACCAGGGATGGCGCAGACGGGTGGAGTATGCCGGGGCGGGCCTGGGGGAGGAACAGCTCGCGGCGACGCCATTCCAACAGATCAGCAGGTGGGTGCAGGAGGCGCGGGCCCGGCAGCAGGAGCACGGTGACGTTCCGGAGCCGGATGCGCTGTCGGTGGCCACCGTCGACGAGACCGGACCGGATGTGCGGACTGTGCTGATGCGCTTCCTGGACCCGCGCGGCCCCGGGTTCGTGACGAACCTGACCTCGACGAAGGGGCGGCAGCTCGCGGCTCGCCCGCAGCTCGCGGCGAGCCTGACCTGGCCCAGCATGTTCCGCGCGATCCGGTTCCGCGGCGTGGCTGAGATCGTGGACCGGGGCGAGGTCGAGGACTACTTCCGGCAGCGGCCGTGGGGGGCGCGGATCAGTGCCTGGGCATCGCACCAGTCAGCGCCGGCCACCGGCAGGGCGGCGCTGGAGCAGGCCTATCAGGAGTATGCCGAGCGGTTCCCGGACCACGGGCATCCAGTGGACGTGCCGGTGCCGGAACACTGGGGCGGGGTGCGCCTGCGGCCCGACCGGGTGGAGTTCTGGGCCGGACGGGTCAACCGGCTGCACGACCGCCTGGTGCTCACCCGCGTGGGGGAGGGAAACCTGGACGATGCCGCGTCCTGGTCCCTGACCCGGTTGCAGCCCTAGCAGCCAGCGGACCCGAAATAGGGGGTGCGTCCGGTCAGCCGTCGTGGCCGGTGTCGTCCGCGTGATCTGCGGGGTCGTCCTCGCCGTGACCCATGTCCTCGTGGTCCATCGGCTCACCCTGCTCGGCGACACCGACCGTGAGGCCGGACTGCTCCTGTGACTGCTCCCCGCGGACCTCGAGCATGCCGAGCATCAGCTCGATCTCCGACTCCTGACCGTTGACCATTGCCGCGGCCAGGCGCCTGACCTCACCGTCGACACCGCCATCGAGAGCGGCCTCAGCCATCTCGACGCCCGCGATGTGGTGGGTGGTCATCAGCTGCAGATAGAGCACGTCGGCGGCCTCGCCCTCGGCAGTGCGCAGCGACTCCATCTGCTCCGGGTTGGCCATGCCGGCCATCGGGGCGCCCTCGACCAGGTGCATGGCGTGCTCCATCTCACCCATCCAGTCCATCCGGTCACCCGGGCGGGCCATCGGCAGACCCCACTGTCGGATCCAGCCCTCCATCTGACCCAGCTGGTTGCCCTGCGTCGAGGCGATGTCCGTGGCCAGTGCCCGCAGGCCCTCGTCCTCGGTGGTCTGCAGCACCTCCAGCGACATCTCGACGGCCTGGGCGTGGTGCTCGGTCATGTCCCGTGCGAAGCCCGCTTCGACACTGTCGTCGGCAGGGCTGGACTGTCCGAAGACCAGCCAGCCGAGCAGGGCGCCCAGGATCAGACCCACGATCGCGGTGCCAGCGACCAGCCCGATCCCGAGCCGGCCGGTCTCCGGCTGCGGGGGGCCCGGAGTCTGTGGGGTGTCCTCGTCAGCGACGAGTGTCATGCTCAGCCGCCGACCAGGTCGACGGAGGTGCCGCCGGTGCAGGCCGCGCCGGGCTCCGGCGTCTGCGGGCCCTGGCGCCAGTCGCGGATGAACTGCTGCAGACGCGTGTCGGTGCCGCTGTCGACGCCGAGCTGACGGCCCCATGCGGTCGCCATGATCGGGTGCTCCTGGTCTTCGTTCGGTGACAGGAGCATGAACTCCTGGGAGGCCAGGTCGCGCAGAGCGTCCAGATCGCCCGCGGAGACGCCGGACTGATAGGTCAGCCAGATGGTGCCGTGCTCGAGGGAGTGGACGGCGTGGTGGTTGGGGACGGGCTCTTCGTAGATCCCGCAGTTCAGCCACGTCGGGTGATGGTCACCACCGACGGGAGGGTTCTGCTTGTACTCCACCCTCGTCTCCACGTGGTTGCGGCCCAGGTCGTCACTGGGGTCGTCCAGCTCGTCATAGGTCACGACGGCGCCCATGCCGGGACGGTTGGTGGCCTGGTCGTAGGCCGCCCACCCCACCAGACCGAAGATCAGGACGAGCACGACGCCCAGCCCGACCCAGATTGCCGAGGTGCCCTTGCGCTCTGAGGCCTTGGCCTTCTTCTGGATGGCGGCCACCCGAGCCTGCCGCTCGGAGGCAGCTCCCTGCGGAGCCTTGCCGCCCTTCTTGGTCTCGCCCTTGGGGATCTTTTTGGTCGAACGGTCCGGCCTGGGCATGCTTCTCCTGAGATCGTGGGATTCGCCGCCCATGGTAACGGGGCCGCCGGCAAGGAATGGTCTCCACCGATCGCGGCGTTGGACCGGCTGCCGGCTCAGTAGGATCACGGCAGACCTGAGTTGCGACGGAGGCCACGGAATGACTGACCTGATCGACACCACCGAGATGTATCTGAAGTCCATCCTCGAGCTGGAGGAGGACGGCGTGGTGCCGCTGCGGGCGCGGATTGCCGAGCGGCTGGGTCACTCCGGCCCCACCGTCTCGCAGACGGTGGCGCGCATGGAGCGCGACGGATTGGTCGAGCTGCAGGACGACCGCCAGCTGGAGTTCACCGAGCACGGCCGCCGGACGGCAGTCCGGGTGATGCGCAAGCACCGCCTCGCAGAGCGCCTGCTCGTTGACGTGATCGGACTGGATCTGCCCCACGTGCACGAGGAGGCCTGCCGCTGGGAGCACGTCATGAGCGACCAGGTCGAGGAGCGCATCCTGGCGATCATCAAGGATCCCCTCGTGTCGCCCTACGGCAACCCCATCCCAGGGTTGGCCGAGCTCGACGACTCCTTCGGTCACACCGCCCCGGCCGGCGGCAGCCATTTGATTGACGTGCTGAGAGGAGCGGCGCAGCAGGACGTCATCGTGGTGCGCATCGGCGAGCCGGCGCAGGTCGAGCCGGACGTGCTCGCCCTGCTCGGAGAGGCAGGCGTGGCCCCGGGACGCACCGTCACGGCGCGCACCGAGGGTGACCGGGTCGTCGTGACGGGCAGCCAGCAGGGGGACACCGCCGTGTCGCTGCCCCAGGACATCGCCGCCCACATCTTCGTGCGCACCGCCGACTGACTGCTGCGGACCTGCGGCTGACTGCTGCGAAACCACCCGTCGACGCCACGCGCGGCCGGGGAAGGCTGCGCGTCCGTGCTGTGAAGTCACTCACAGGAAGCCTGAGAGTTCGGTCAAGCCCTTCGGCGTCGGTGCAGGTGGCGACGTCGAGGGGGACTCTGCGGGTGGACGGTTATCCACAGGGAGTTTACCGAAACGTGACATTCGGCGGATCGGTTGTGTAATCTCGAACCCGCGCCTTTCCCCGAGGGCGTTCCACCCGCAGACGCTGAGTCCTGTCACTGCGGCTGGATCTCTTGAACACCGCTGGCAGGAGCGGGGGACCCAACCAATGGGGCTTCGGCCCCTGGGGCTAAGGGGCCGGCGATGCCGGCCCCCGGGCACACTCCAGCCCGAGTCCGACAGCTCACCCCGCAAGCGCATGGAGAGGCTCCATCGTGACCAACCGCACCATCGGTCGCCACCGCGCGCCCAGTCGGCTGACCGACGCCGGCACCACCATCACCCGTTCCGCCAAGACGACGGCCGTCGTTGCGACCTCCGGAGGCCTGCTGGCCACGGCGATCGGCCCGGCCAGCGCCAGTCCCCAGGGCGTTGTCGACGAGGTTGCCTCAGTCGTCAGCCAGGCTTCGGTGCAGGGCTCCGCCCCCGTCACCGCCATGGACCTGCTCACCCTGTCCATGCCCGTCATGGCTGAGCCCACTGACCTTCCCGCCGTGGCTGTGGCCGCGCCCCAGGACGTCGACATCGAGTTCGGCTCCCTGGGCTTCACCGGTGTGACTCCCGTCGTCGAGGAGCCCGAGCCCGTCGTCGAGGAGGCCCAGTCCACCGTCCAGGAGCCCGCCGCGCAGGAGAGCGCTGCCGAGTCGGCTCCGACGACCACCTCCACCACCGAGGAGCGCACCGAGTCCTCCTCCAGCCGCTCCAACGAGCGTGAGGCGGCCCCGGCCCCCGCACCGGAGCCCAAGCCCGAGCCGGCACCCGCCCCGGCACCGCCCTCCAACGGCGGCGGAGTCCTCGGCGTCGCCGCGGCCTACACCGGCATCCCCTACGTCTACGGCGGCAGCACCCCGTCCGGGTTCGACTGCTCCGGCTACACGTCCTTCGTGTTCCGCCAGGCCGTCGGGATCGAGCTGCCCCGCAGCGCGGCCGGCCAGCAGTCCTACGCCACCCCGGTCAGCAACCCACAGCCCGGAGACCTGGTGTTCTTCGGTTACCCGGCCTACCACGTGGGCATCTACGCCGGGAACGGCATGATGTATGACTCGGGCCGCCCGGGCATCCCGACCCAGCTGCGCGCCGTGTTCAGCGGCGTCAGCGGCTACGGCCGCGTTCTCTGACGCACCCTGCACCACACCAGGAAGGGCCCCGCCACATCGGCGGGGCCCTTCCGTCGTGACGGCCCGATAGCATCCTGGGGACCCCTGCTGGGTGTCGTCACCTGTGTGAGGCCGATCCGTGAACGTCCGGAACTACCGGCTCGCCGCCGACGGGGCCGGGACCGGCGCGGGGCTGGGATCCGGGTCATCCGTCTCGTCGTCGAACTCGCCCAGGATCTGCTCGAGCAGGTCCTCCAACGAGATGAGTCCGACCACCGTGCCGACCCGGTCGGCCACCAGCGCGAGCTGGGCACGCTCCGCACGCATCCGGTGCACCCCATCGATCAGGGGCAGTGACGCAGGGAGAGTGATCGCCTCCTGCACGAGGGAGGTGACGGCATACCCCGTCGCTCCGGTGGCGGTGGCGCGGACCGCGTCGCGGACGTGAACCAATCCGACGATCCGCTCTCCGCGCGTCACGAAGACCCGGGAGCGGCCGGTCTCGCGGCACATCGTCTCGACATCGGTCGCGGTGCCGGTCTCCGGCACGCAGATGGCGTGGGCCACCGGAAACATCACGTCGGCGATTGTCTCCTGCTCAAGGCGCAGAGCACCGGTGAGCATGGCGTGCTCCTCATCGGGCAGGACACCGTGCTGGTGGGACTGGGCGAGCAGCATCTGCAACTCAGCTGGTCCGTGGGTGGCGCTGACGGTGTCCAGCGGTTGCACGCCGAAGACCCGCAGGATCAGGTTGGCCAGCGTGTTCAGCGTCCAGATCAGCGGACGGCTCACCCAGGTGAAGGCGCGGAAGGGCAGGGCCAGCAGGATCGCCGAGGATTCGGGATGGGAGATCGCCCAGGACTTGGGGGCCATCTCGCCGACCACCATGTGCAGAAAGACGACCAGTGCCACCGCGATGATCACCGCGACCACGTGTGTGAGGGCACCCGGCAGACCGGCCCACTGCAGGAGGGGCTCCAGCAGGGTGGCGACGGCGGGCTCGGCGAGGGCGCCGAGTCCTAGGGTGCACAGCGTGATGCCGAGCTGGGCGCCAGCCAGCATGAGGGACAGTTCCCGGCTGGCGGCGACCGCGGACTTGGCGGCACGACTGCCCTGGGCGGCTCGTTCCTCCAACCGGTGACGCTTGGCGGCGACCACGGCGAACTCGGCGCCGACGAAGAAGGCGTTGAGGATCAGCAGGATCACACTGACCCACAGCGCGGTGCCGGTGCTCATCGCGTCTCCTGGGTTGCCGTGGCCAGGTCGTCCTCGAGCCACCCGGGCTGGGCGACCGGCGCGTGCAGCAGGACCGTCTCGGGCACGAAACGCTCGACCGACAGAACATCGAGCCGCACCCGGTTCACCTGGGGTGCGCCGAACTCGTCGCGGTCCTGCCAGGCGACCTCGAGAGTGTCGCCCTCCTGAGCCATCCGCTCCAGCTGCTCCATGATCAGCCCGGAAACCGTGTCGTAGTCCCCGTGCTCCGGGAGCATGACCCCCGTGGTGGAGAAGACCTCGTCCAGCCGGAGGCGTGCCGGGATCTCCCAGGTGCCGTCAGGGCGCTCGGCGGCCGTCTCCTCCTGGTCGTCGCCCTCGTCCCAGATCTCACCGACGACCTCTTCCGCGACGTCCTCGAAGGTGATGACTCCGGCAAAGCCGCCATACTCGTCCACGACCACGGCGATCTGTCGGTGGGCCTGCCGCATCTGCTCCAGCACACGCGGCAGGGGCAGGCTGCCCGGCAGGATCAGCGCCTCGCTGGCCAGGTCACGCACGGTGGCGGACGGGCGTTGGGCGGCGGGCACCTCGAGGAGCTCGTGCAGCCCGATGACCCCGATGATGTCGTCGATGTCCCGACCGATGACCGGGAAGCGGGAGTGCCCGGTCTCGAGCAGTTCCAGCACCCGCGCGGCGGGCTCATCGGCCTGGACGGTCTCCACGTTGATCCGGGGGGTCATGACCTCCTCGGCGACGTGGGCGCGAAAGGCCAGGCCGCGACCCAGGAGCCGGGACAGGTCCTCATCCAGCAGTCCACCGGTGTGTGACTCGTCGATGATGCGGTGCAGTTCCTCCGGCGTCGCACCCTGGGGCAGTTCCTCCAGGGGCTCGATGCCGACGGCGCGCAGCAGCGCGTTGGAGGCGCGGTCGAAGAAGTTGATGATCGGGCCCGCGATGCTCAGATAGAGCAGCGTCGAGCGCGACAGGGCCCTGGCCAGAGGCACGGGTCGGGCGATGGCCAGGTTCTTGGGCCCCAGCTCGCCGAGCACCATCTGGACACCGGTGGCAATGATGAGAGTGATGGCCACCGACAGCGACGTGGTGGCTGCAGCGGACAGGCCGGTGAAGCCCGCGAGCTCGGCAAGCCCGCGGCCCAGGAGCGGCTCCCCGGCGAATCCCACGAGGAGAGCGGTCAGGGTGATGCCGAACTGGGCGCCGGAGAGCGTGAAGGACAGTCGTGAGGTGACCCGCAACGCGCGCTCGGCGGCATGGTCCCCCTCGTCGGCGAGCCGCTGGAGCTGTCCGCGGTCGACCGTGACGTAGGCGAATTCCTGCGCGACGAAGTATCCGGTCAGCGCGGTCAGGAAAAAGATGACGAGCAGGCCGCTGGCAATCAGCACAGTGCGGTCTCCTGCTGGGCAGTGAGGGTGGAGCGCCGGGCCTGGCCCGGCCCGGTACTACTGGGCTCCGCTGGTTCGTCCGCCGTGTCAGCCTGGTGATGCATCCCACCAGAGTAGTGGACCAAGGCCCCCCAGCAGGAATTATCCACCGTCGCCTCGCACCCTCACCCGACGGATCCGGGCACGGACGGTGCGCCAGCTCCGGACTGTCGGTGGTCTCTCCTACGGTGGGGTCATGATCGAGGGAGGAGGACGGGTTGAGGTTCCTGCACACGGCTGACTGGCAGATCGGCATGACGCGTCACTACCTGCGCGGCGAGGCCCAGGCCCGGTTCACGGCCGCCCGGATCGACGCCATTCGCAGCATCGGCGATCTCGCGCAGCAGCAGGGCTGCGAGTTCATCGTCGTGTGCGGTGACGTCTTCGAGACCAACCAGCTCTCCCGACAGACGATCGGGCGTGCCCTGGAGGCGCTGGCCGCCGTTCCCGTCCCGGTCTATCTGCTCCCTGGCAATCACGACCCCCTCGAGCCGGTCACCATCTATCGCAGCCCCCAGTTCGTGCGTGACTGCCCGCCCCACGTGCACGTGCTGACCAGTTCCGACCCGGTCACCGTGCGCGAGGGCGTCGAGCTGATTTCCGCGCCCTGGTCCGGCAAGCACCCGGACACGGACCTGGTCGGGGCAGCGGTCTCGAGTGCGCTGGCTGGACCGCGCATGCCCTCGCTCGGCCAACCCGTCCCGGACGTCTGCGCGCAGGGTCCCGGCAGTGACCTCGTGCGCATCGTCGTGGGGCACGGAGCCGTTGACGTGCTCGACCCCGACCGCGCCAACCCGGCGTCGATCGCGCTTGCGCCACTCGAGCGTGCGCTGGCTGACGGGCACATCCACTACGTCGCCCTCGGCGACCGGCACTCGCGCACCAGCGTGGGGGACAGCGGCGCCGTGTGGTATTCCGGGGCTCCTGAGGTCACAGACTTCCGGGAGCACTTCCCCGGTGACGTCCTCGTGGTCGACCTTGGGCCCGGCGCCGCCCCGGTCGTCACCCCCCACCACGTCGGACGGTGGGTCTATCGGACGATGCACCGCGAGATCAACAACGCGACCGACGTCGCCGCCCTGGCTCGCGACCTCGCGGGGCAGCCTGACAAGGACCGCACCGTGTTGCGGTTGGCCCTGCGAGGAGCGCTCGGGGTGGCGGACCGGGCAGCCCTCGCTGAGCTCCTGGAGGAGCAGGGAGACGTCTTCGCCTGCCTGTCCCTGTGGGAGCGGCACACCAGTCTGCGGACCCACGCCGACGGCAGCGAGCTCGCGGAGCTGGGCCTGGGGGGCTTCCTCGGTGCGGCTGCCGAGGAGATGCACCAGCAGGCACAGGGCGAGCCGGTCCCCGCGGGTGACCACGCACTGGACCTGGCGGAGCTGACCGAGGACGACGATCCACTGGCCTGGGAGTTCAGTGCTGAGGCGCCACCAGATGCGCAGAGCGCTACCGACGCCCTCGCCCTCCTCTACCGGTTCTCCCAGGAGGTGACGCGGTGAGGCTGCACAGTCTGCATCTGCGTGACGTCAAGGGCGTCCAGGAGCGCACGGTTGACTTCCCCGACTCTGGGGTGGTGGTGATCGAGGGTCCTAACGAGATCGGCAAGACGACCCTGCTGGAGGCCTTCGATCTCCTGCTGGACAGCCGGGCCAAGGCCTCCTCCCGCTCCAGGGCCGTCAAGGCGCTCCAGCCCGTCGGCCGCGACGTCGGTCCACGCGTGGAGGCCGAGTTCACGGTCGGAAACCACCGGCTGCGCTTCGCGAAGCAATGGTTGCGCGGGGTCGCGACCGAACTCGACATCATCTCCCCGGTGCGTGAGCACGTCAGCGGCGAGGCAGCCCAACAGCGGTTGGACGGGATCCTGGCCGAATCCCTCGACCGCCCCCTCTGGGATGCGCTGCGCTTCACGCAGGCCGGGGAGCTGGGGCAGATGTCCCTGACCGACAGCGCGGTGCTGACCCGGGCCCTGGACGGGGCCAGCGGGGTTGACCTCCACACGGCCGACGGAGCGCCGCTGCTCGAGCGCGTCGAGGCCGAGTTCCTGCGCTACTTCACCCCGACAGGGCGCGTCGGTGGCGAGCTGAAGGCGGCCCTGGCCGCTGCCTCGGCCGCGCGAGACGATGCGGTGCTGGCGCACGGCGCCGTCAGCGAGACCCAGGAGCTGGTCGAACGGCACGCACGACTGCGGGCCCGGGCCGCTGAGTTGTCGGCACGCGAGGCTGCCCTGGAGGATCGCCTCGAGCGTGCCCGGAGCCAGGACGCAGAGGTGTCCCGGGTCGTCAGTGCGCACGAGGAGTCGACTGCTGCCCTGGCTCAGGCCCGGCAGGACTCGGTGCGCGCGCGGGAGGATCTGTCCCGTCGCGAGCGCGCGGTGGCCGACCTCGCTGCCGTCGAGAGCCGACTCCTTGCGGCACGCGAGAGCGTGGCGCAGCAGCGCCGGGAGCTCGACGACGCCCTGGAGGCAGGGGAGAGCCTGATCCAGGAGCGGGACGCGGCTCGTGAGGCCAGGGAGCGAGCCCGTGCAGTGGCCGAGGTGGCGGCTGCGGACGCCGAGCAGGCCGATGCCCTGGACCGCCTCGCTCGGCTGGATGCTGAGCTCGAGCGGCTGGCAGACCTGCGTCAGCAGGAGCTGCGGCTGCGCGAGGAGCTGCAGACGATCCCGGCGATCGACGCTGCAGTGTTGCGGAAGCTGGAGGCTGCCGAGGGCCAGGTCGTCCGGCTGCGCGCCCGGCAGGAGGCCAGCAGTGCGCGCGTCACGCTTGAGGCCCTGGGCGCGGTGCGCGCCGTGCTGGTCAACGGGGAGGCCATCGACGTCGACACCACCCCGGGGAGCGAGAGCGGACAGGTCGTGGCGGTGCGCGGCGGGCTGTCCATCGAGCTGCCCGACCAGTTGCGGGTCACGGTGACGCCCGAGGCGGGAGGGGCGCAACTGGCCGCAGAACTGCAGGAGGCGGAGGCGTCCTGGGGGCGCCTGCTGGAGCAGGCAGGGGTGGAGGACATCGCTGCAGCCCGGGACGCCACAGCGCGGCGGTCGGCAGCTCGCGCGAGGGTGCAGGCCGTCGGGGAGCGGCGCTCAGATCTGCTCGGAGGCCGGGAGGAGGGGGCGCTCCTGGAGGAGGTGGCTCAGCTCCGTGAGACGCTCGAGAGCCCGGTGAGGACTCGGCCCGACGACTATCCCGTGCCCGAGGACATCACCACGGCACGTGCTGTCTCCAGGGCCGCGGCGCGGGCTCGGACAGAGGCCGAAGCAGCTCTGGAGGAGGCCGTCACCAGGCTGCGTCAGCATGAGCAGCAGGGCGAGCGCCGAGCGCTCGCTGTCGAGCGCAGCCAAACCGTCATCGAGACGCTCAATGAGCGCCTGACCGCTGACCGCGCCCGACTCATCGAGAGCCAGCAGGCCACCCCTGACGACATGCTCCGGGAGCGGATGGCCGCTGCCGAGGCGCGGCACGCCCAGGTCGAGGCACGAGCTGCCGTCACTGGTCGCGAGCTTGACGAGACAGACGTCGCAGGAGTGCGGGCCCGGGTCGGCGAGGCGGAGCAGGGTCAGGCGGAGCACGCCGAGCAGGTCCGCAGCGTTCGGCACGAACAGGCGCAGGTGCACGGCCAGGTCGAGCTTGTGAGCGGCGAGGGACGCCAGGAGACCTATGACCTGGCCCTCGGAGAGTTCCTCCGGCTCCGGCAGGAGCTCGAGGTGGTCCACCGTCGGGCCCGGGCAGCCCGCCAGCTGCGGGAGACGCTCGGCAGGCATCGTGAGACGGCTCACCGTGCCTACGTGCGGCCCTACCGGGAGGAGATCTGCCGACTCGGACGGCTCGTCTACGACGACGGCTTCGACGTGGACATCGACGATGACCTCACCATTCGCAGCCGGACCCTGGCGGGCACCACGGTGGCTTTCGAGCAGCTCTCCGGCGGGGCCAAGGAGCAGCTCGGCATCCTGGCTCGGCTAGCGGTCGCCTCGCTCGTCGACCGTGCCGCGGGAGTGCCGGTTATCATCGACGACGCCCTGGGCTACACCGATCCCGATCGCCTGGACCGCGTCAGTGCGGTCTTCACCGGGCCGGGGCAGGACACACAGGTCGTGCTGCTCACCTGCACGCCGGAGCGTTACCAGGGGATCCTCGGCGCTACCACCATCCGCCTCACTGCCTGAGTCCGGTGGCGTGTCCGTCGGGTGCCGGCGGTGTCCTTGCTGAGCGCGCTCGCACGTCAACCAGCGTGAGCAAACCAGTCGAGCGCGAGATCAGCGACCGCGTTGGGGGCGTCGTCAGTGACGAAGTGGGCTGCCTCGTCCACGTAGGCGAACTCAGCGCGCTCGGCATACCGTTGCGGGTGCCGGCAGACGAGCGCCATGATCTGCTCGTTCCAATACCGGTCCTGGCGACCGAACACGAACCGGGTCGGGACCAAGAGCCGCTGGCGGCGGTAGGTGCCCCGGGCCATCCTGAGGCCCTCGGGCAGGATCATGCCGCGGGTCAGGGAGCGTACGGCGCCGTCAATCTCAGGTCGGCGCAGTGGTGCCAGGTGGACGTCGACGCTCTCGTGAGGGAGGGGACGAGCCAGGTACTCGTCGGTGAAGATGCCGCTCAACGACGCTCCTGGGTGATGCCAGATAAATGGTGGGAGGTGCTTGAAGCCTGGGAGGACCTTGGGGTGGAAGGTCTGCGATTGTCTGCCCAACTCAGCGTGCCCGGCGCGCGACAGCGCTCAACTGGGTCTCGCAGAGCTCGGTAGTCGCCCCACCACACCGGTGGGGCGTCCGCGTCAGTCCGCCCACTATGGGCTACCGAGCTCGGGGATCTCGATCACCTGCCGAGGTTCCGGATGCTGGGATCGACGTGGCAGGCCGAGTCGAGCCTGACGTGGCGCAGGCACTAGTATTCAACTATGACGCGAGGAGACATTATCTTGGACGTCCTTGTTGTCGACGACGATTTTATGGTCGCCAAGATCCATGCAGAGTATGTGCGTTCACTTCCTGGCTTTCGCGTTGTTGGCGCCGCGAACACTGGCGCGGAAGCACTCGAAGAAGTCGCTCGCCTCCACCCGAATGTCATTCTCCTTGACGTGCACCTGCCAGACATGAGCGGACTGGACGTCCTGAGCCAACTACGCAGGGATGCCATGGCAGTCGACGCCATCATTGTCACGGCAGAACGTGGCGCCGAGTACGTCCGGGCGGCACTACGAGGCGGCGCGACTCAATATCTTGTCAAGCCCTTTGATCTCGACGAACTGAAGGAGCGACTGGAGCACTACCGCCACACGGTGAGTAAGCTTCCAGAAGGCAGAATCGACCAGCGTTCCATTGATGCTGTCTTCCCCGCACCGGTCAGCCCCACTTCCACAACTCCGGCACCCAAAGGTCTGAGCGCTGAGAGCGTCAACCTGGTCCGCAATGCCCTGCGGGATCAGGGCGAGATGTCTGCCTCGGATGCTGCTCAGGAAACAGGAATGGCAAGGGTGAGCGCCAGGCGCTATCTCGAGCATCTCGTCAGCCGTGGCGAGGCTTCGGTGCGCTTGCAGTACGGCGCTGGCCGCCCTACCCGCCTGTACAAACTACGCAACGCGTCCACTTAGCCCAAGGGCTGCCGCTCTTGCGCCGCCGGTGAAGCACGGCACTCATCGTGCGTGACGGTAGCGACGGTGGCGCTCCTTGAGCCGTACGTCCGTGGGCGTCGTGAGCAACTCCCGAACGTGTGCCCCACAAACCGCCGCGATGCGCAGGCAGAATGCCTCAGGTTCGTCTGCAGCGTCGGGGTACTCAGGGACGATCTCGTCAACGACGCCTGTGGAACGCAGGTCGATCGCGCGTATGCGGTGGAGCTCGGCCATCTGAGGCGCCTGCTCACCGGTGCGATGCACGATAGCGCTGGCGCCTTCTGGTGGTAATGGCGCTATCCATCCGTGCTCGGCGCACACGGTCCGATCAGCGGGCATCAGCGCTAGTGCGCCGCCGCCGCTCCCCTCACCCAAGATGACTGAGACCACCGGCACCTCGACCGTCGCCAGGGCGGCCAGACAACGAGCGATCTCACCCGCCATCCCGCCATGTTCAGCTTCTGCGGAGAGCTCGGCGCCGGGCGTGTCGACAACTGTCATCAGCGGCAGCCCAAGTTCCTCTGCCAGGGCGATTCCGCGCTGGGCAACTCTCAACCCAGCTGGACCGAGGTAGGAATTCTGCTGAGCCTGCCGGTCCTGACCCACGAGGACGCACGAGAAGCCCTGAAATCGCGCCAAGCCCATGATGACAGTCAGATCCGACTCGCCCGAGCTGGTGCCGCGCAGCGGGATGAAAGCCTCAGCAGCGTGCCGCAGCAGCTCGCGAAGGCCCGGGCGGTGCGCTCTTCGCGTGGCCTGTACTGACCCCCAGGCGTCACGGGAGGCAAGCACGTCCGCGTCTGGCTCGTTGTGGTGCTCACCGATGGGTTGTTGCGGTGACTGCAGGACATCCAGGGCGTCGATCGCGGCGGCCCGCACCTGGTCAACCGGGAGCACCCCATCGATGACTCCCCGCGTGGCCAGGTTCTCAGCAACCTGAACCCCATCCGGGAAGGGCGCGCCGACTAGGACCTCGCGCACGCGGGGTCCCAGGAACCCAATGAGCGCCCCTGGCTCCGCGATGGAGAGGTGCCCTAGAGACCCCCACGAAGCAAGGACGCCGCCCGTCGTGGGGTCGCGCAAGTAGACCAGGTAGGGAAGACCAGCCGCCTTGTGAGCAGCCACGGCCTGCCCGATCTTGACCATCTGCAGAAACGCGGGCGTCCCTTCCTGCATCCGAGTTCCGCCCGACGAGGGCGAGGCCAACATGGCAAGCCCCTCTGCCGTCGCTCGCTCGAACGCAGCCGTGATCCGCTCGCTCGCCGCCGCGCCGACGGAACCCGCCAGGAAGGCGAAGTCGCTGACCACGACAGCCACACGGCGCCCAGCGAGTTGACCCTCGCCGGTCATGACCGCCTCATCCACCCCTGCGCGCACGGCGGCGCGTGCCAGCAGTTGCGAGTACTCCTCCCCCAGGTCCGGTTGCTGGGGCTCGCTGTCCCACGAGATGAAGGTGCCCTCGTCCAGCACAGTCGCCAGGACTTCACGCGCGGCGAGCCGGGGCATCTCAGGCCTCCCGCAGCCAAGCACGAACGGCGGGACCGTGCTCGTCGAGTCGCGGTGGACTGGTGTGCATGTGCGGCGTCAGTTCCGCGCCGCTGGCGTCGAAGAACCGCAAGGGCGGACCCGGCAGGCGCACCGACCCCAACGTCGGATGCTCAACCTCGACAACTAACCCCTGTGAGCGTGTTTGGTCCCACTCGTAGACCTCGTCCAGCGTCCGGACCCGACCTGCTGGCACGCCCGCTGTGGCTAGCCTCTTCAGGGCGTCGTCAACCGTTAGACCGGCGAACGCGTCCTCGAGCGTCTTGATCACCAGTTCTCTGTTCGTGACCCTCTGTGCGTTGGATGCCATGCCAGCCGCTTGCGCGTCCAGGGCGAACTCGGTACACAGCCGCTGCCACAGGCCTTCGTTCCCGCACGCAACCTGGAGCGCGCCACCTCTGCACCGGAACAGCCCGTAGGGGGCGATGGACGGGTGGTGGTTGCCCTGAGCCGTGGGCACCTCCCCTGCCACTGTCCACCGGGTTCCCTGAAACGCATGGACGCCGACGATCGATGCCAGCAACGAAGTGCGTACCACCTGTCCGCGTCCGGTTCGTTGACGCTCCAACAGCGCTGCCACGACGCCGTACGCGCCGTACATCCCGGCGAGCAGGTCTCCGATTGGGACCCCCACGCGTTGGAGGTCGTGGGGACCTGAGCCCGTCACGGACATCAACCCGGCCTCGCCCTGTGCGATCTGGTCGTAGCCCGCGCGACCGCCCTCTGGGCCGTCGTGACCGAACCCTGAGATCGACAGGAGCACCAGGCCGGGGTTGATCTTCGCGAGCACTTCGGGAGGGAACCCCAGCCGATCCAGCGTCCCGGGCCGGAAGTTCTCCATGAGCACGTCCGCCCGGGAGAGCAGCTCGGTCAGCATCGCCTGTCCCTCCGACGACTTCAGGTCGAGGGCCACCGACTCCTTGTTGCGGTTGCACGACAGGAAGTAGGTCGCGACACCGATCCCGTCCGATCCATCAACGAAGGGAGGGCCCCAGGCGCGCGTCTCGTCTCCGCCGTCTGGTACCTCAACCTTGATGACGCGGGCGCCAAGGTCAGCCATCATCATCGCAGCGTGCGGCCCAGCCAGTGCGCGTGTCAGGTCAACCACCGTCACGCCCTGGAGCGGGCCTTGTCGTTCCACCATGTCGCTTCAGCGTCCTCGGCTCAGCCTTCTGGGGTCTCCGCCAATCCGTTCCCGCGGACGAAGCGATCCTCGATCTCGAAGTAGCTGTCCAACCCCATCAGCGCGTTCCACTCAGCAGGCGTGGCCATGAGATGGCGCACGCTCGTGCTCTGTCCTTCGTCCCGCAGGGTTGCCAGCGCCCGCCTGGCGGCACCCACCATTGAGTACCTGACGACTCCCGGGTACAGGGCGAGGGAGAAGCCCAGCTCACCGATCTCAGCGACGCCCATGGTCGCCATGGGTCCCTTTTCCTCGACAAGGGTGAGCAGAGGGGCGTCGATCGTGTCCATGAGGATCTTGACGTCCTCAGGGTCGCGGACTCCAACCACGAGAGCGGAGTCCGCGCCCAACTCGATTGCTGCCTGGGCACGACGAGCAGCAGCCTTGACCCCCAAGGTGTTGGTTGCGTCAGTGCGCGCGATGATCACAAAGTCGTCATCCTCGCGAGCCCACAGCGCAGCTTCGATCTTTCCGAGATACTCACGCTCACTCACGACTGGAATGGGCACGTCGAGCACACCGCAGCGCTTCGGCGTGACCTGATCTTCCAGCTTGATGCCGGCGACGCCCGCACCCTCCAGCTCCACGACAGTGCGAGTCACGTTGACTGCCGTTCCATAGCCAGTGTCGGCGTCGAAGATGACGGGGATGTCGACGGCTGTCGCGATGTTGTGAGCGACCTGGGCGCTCTCCGTGAGCGTCACGAGGCCGATGTCCGGCTTTCCCAAGAGGCTTGCGGCCACCCCGTTGCCCGTGACGCTCACCGCTTGAAAACCTGCGTCCTGAGCAAGCCTTGCAGACAGGCCATCAAAGATGGATGGCACCTGTGTCACGGTGCCGTCGTGGAGCAGTTCCTTCAGTCTCTTGCGGGCGTTCACGAGTCTCCTTCAGGTCGATGCGAGGGTTCTCCTCACCCTGCCCGACCATGGACTCTTGAAGCGACCTTGAGGTGGCAACTATCGTTGTGGTCGTTGTGGCCACGGGAGACGTGCAGTGAAGACCGCGCCCGGGTCATTGCAGGCGTCGATCTCACCACCCCGTTTGAGGCAGACGTGTCGGGCGAGTGCGAGGCCGATCCCGCGAGATTGGTCCTGAGCCTTCGTGCTGACACCAGCTTGAAAAAGCGAGTCAAGCACCTCGTCAGCGATACCAGGACCCGAGTCGCGCACCTCGATGATGATGAACCCTCCTTCCTCATGCAAGGCCATCTCAATCCAGGGACCAGTCCTACCTGCCACGGCATCCAGCGCATTTTCGACGAAGTTGCCCAGGATAGTTTCCAGATCTGCGGCGACATCCAAGGGAACCACGCCAAGTCGGGTTCTCGAAGCAATTCGAAAGGAGACACCGCGCTCGGAGGCAACGCTGCTCTTGGCGACAATCAACGCCGCGACCGTGGGATCTGCAATCCTTGACGTCACGTCGTGAAGCAACTGGTTGTGGGCAGCGCGCAGATCGTTAACGTATTGCTGAGCACGTTCTGGTCGCCCTATTTTGAGTAGCCCAGAGATCGTGTGCAGCCTGTTACTGAACTCGTGAGTCTGGGCACGAAGGGCGTCTGAGGTGTGACGTGTCACGTCTAACTCGTGCCGCAGGTTCACGATCTCCGTCCGATCTCGCAGGGTTGTCACTGAACCGATGAGTTCACCTCGTGAGTGGACAGGCATGCGGCTCGTCACGACGACTCGTGGGCCGGCATTGAGGACCTGTTCCCCTGAGCCACGGTCCTTCATGAAGGCAGAGGACACTTGCTCAGGCAGACCTAGATGGTCCATCCGGCGGCCGATGACGTCTCCGTCCAGCCCGAGCAACTCCAGTGCCTTGTCGTTGGCGAGGGTGACGCTGTCGTTCAGGTCGAGGCCGACGACTCCCTCGCGGATTCCGTAGAGGAAGGCCTCTCTGTTCTCCACGAGGCCCACGATTTCTCGCGGCTCCAGGCCAAGCGTTTGTCGCTTGATCCTGTTCGCAAGCAACGTCGAGCCAGCCACGCCGAGGACGATGGCAACTGCGAGATACGCGAGGAGATCGGGCGCATTGGCGTTGAGTTGCGAGGTGAAGCTTGGGTAGTAGCGACCAACCACGACGTAGCCGAGTCGTCGACCACTGTCTGCGTCGAGAACAGGAACGTGGGCCTGGACCGTCGAGCGCCCGTCCAGGTCCTGGACACCGACCCACGCTCTGCCCTCCACCACGGCGCTGTCCTCGAAATCCCACCCCTCGTCGAGGTGTTCTGGCACCTGACTGGCTGTCACGATGCCGTCCGAGGTGAGGACGACCACGAAGTCGGCGCCTGATACCGACTGCACGCGGGTGGCCGCGGGGGCGATGGTCCCCGAGGGGAACATACCTCGCAGACCGCCACGGACGATGGAGTCGGTGGCGAAGGTTTCGGCGAGAGCGAGGACGCGGTTCCCGGCGCTCCTGCGGAAGTCGTGAGTCGACTGCGCATAGACGACCGGCACCACGGCGCCCAGCGCGATGACGATGATCACGACCTGGAGGACCAGCAACTGCTTGGTCAGGGACAACCGGTTGAGCCACATCTTGGGGACCCTAGTGGCAGTCTGCTGTCGCGCGGGAGCCGTCGGTCGCACCCACTAGCGTGGCCACAAGGAACACAACGATCATTGGAAGCGCAAGGGTGACACCCTCCACCTTGCGGAAGAGGATCCCTCAAGCAGTCCCACTCACCTGGAGGATCCAATGAAGAATCTTTCCCGCGCACGCATGTTGACGATGCTGCTCGCCGTCACCCTAGCCAGCACCGCCTGCTCTGGCGGAGCTTCCGAGGACGGTGAGCTGACCGAGCTCCGCTATATGGTCCCCAACGCGGCAGGAAGCGGGTGGGACATGACCGCCCGCACGGCTGCCGCGGCCATGGAAGGCGAAGGGAGCCTGAATCGTGTCGACGTTTTCAACGTGGACGGCGCGAACGGGACGGTCGGCTTGGCGCGCCTCGTCGACGACGACGGCAACGGCGAGCTCGTCATGCAGATGGGGTTCGGGCTGGTCGCGGCAACAGTGTCGCAGGAGTCGGCGATCACCTTCTCAGATACGACTCCCGTTGCGAAGCTGATCGATGACTACCTCGCGGTCACCGTGCCCGCCGACTCGGAGTTCGAGGACCTGGAGAGCCTCATCGCCGCCTGGCAGGCAGAGCCGAACCTGAAGATTGGAGGCGGCTCAGCAATCGGCGGTGCCGATCACCTTGCGCCCCTCCTCATAGCCGAGGCGAACGGCATCTCTCGAACCGACGTCAACTACGTCACGTTCGGGGGCAGCGGGGTACTACCGGCAGTGCTCGGTGGCCAGGTTGACTTTGCCTTCACCAGCGCGGCGGACGTCGGTGAACTCGTTGAGGCCGGCGAACTGCGCGTGCTCGCAACAACGGGCCCGACGCGGTACGAAGGCCTGCCCGACGTGCCGACGCTGTCCGAGGCGGGGACCGAGGTCGAGGTTGCCAACTGGAGGGGTGTTGTGGCACCTCCCGACCTGGAGGACGCGGAGATTGAGGCACTGATCGCCGCCTTCGACGAGGTCCATGCCTCCGATCACTGGCAGACGGCGATGGAGCGAAACGGCTGGATCGACGCCTACATGACAGGCGACGAGTTCAGCGCCTACCTTGAGGACCAGCAGGCTCAGATCAGCGTGGCCCTTGAGGGCCTCGACTCGTGAGCCAGGTGCCGAACGCTGCGGCCGATCGGTGGAAAGGAGCATCAGAACTCGGAGTTGCCGCACTCCTGCTCGCGTGTGGAGTGGTCGCGCTCGTTGACGCCTCGACCCTCAGCGACAATGCGGCCAGCAGGGGGCCACTGGGTTCGGCAGTCATGCCGACCGCGGTTGGGATTCTGCTGGTCGGTTGTGCCCTGGCCCTCACGATTGATGTGTTCCGGGGTGGACGCGGCGAGATGGACGGTGGTGAAGACATTGATCTGGACTCACCACCCGCGTGGCCTGCCTTCACCGCAGTTGCCGGTGTCTTCCTGGCCAACGCCGTCTTGATCGAGACCCTCGGGTGGCCCATATCGGGAGCACTCCTGTTCTGGGGATCTGCTGTGGCACTGGGTAGTCGCAGGTTCCTAAGGGACATCGCGATCGCGCTCCTCATGTCCTTCGGAAGTTACTTCCTCTTCGTCGAGGTCATGAGAATTCACCTGCCGGCCGGAATCCTGTCTGGAGTGCTGTGATGGATACCCTGAACGCACTGCTTGACGGCTTTCAGGCAGCCTTCACTCCGACCTATCTCCTGTTTGCCCTCCTGGGCGTGGTCATGGGAACCGCGGTTGGGGTGCTTCCGGGGATCGGCCCCGCCATGACGGTCGCGCTGTTGCTGCCGGTCACCTTCGCGCTCGACCCCACCGGATCCATCATCATGTTCGCCGGCATTTACTACGGCGCGATGTACGGCGGATCGACGACGTCGATTCTCTTGAAGACTCCGGGCGAGGCCTCAGCGGTGATGACCGCGATCGAAGGCAACAAGATGGCGCGGGCGGGAAGGGCTCCACAGGCCCTCGCAACCGCAGCCATCGGATCCTTCGTGGCGGGCACCATCGCAACGGCCGCCCTTGTCCTGGTGGCACCAATCGTTGTGGGTTTCGCTATCTCGATCACACCAGCGGACTACTTCGCCCTGATGTTGGTTGCCTTCGCCGCTGTCACGATGGTGCTGGGCGCCTCCAGGATCCGTGGGCTCGCGTCCCTGGGCCTCGGGCTCCTCATCGGCCTGATCGGCATTGACATCACTACGGGGCAGGACAGACTGACCTTCGGGGTGCCCGGACTACTAGACGGCGTTGATGTCGTCATCGTCGCCGTCGGCATCTTCGCGGTGGGTGAAGCCCTCTGGATCGCCTTGCACTTGCGCAGGAAGCCCGTCGACCTCATCGAGGTTGGACGCCCCTGGATGAGCAAGGAGGACTGGCAGCGTTCCTGGAAGCCCTGGCTTCGTGGTGCTGCCATAGGCTTCCCATTTGGGGCCATGCCAGCCGGTGGTGCTGAGATCCCGACGTACCTGTCGTTCGTCACCGAGAAGAGATTGTCCAAGAAGCCGGAGGAGTTCGGCCATGGGGCCATCGAGGGAGTAGCTGGCCCTGAAGCAGCCAACAACGCCTCCGCTGCTGGAGTCCTCGTCCCGCTGCTGACGCTTGGTCTGCCGACGTCAGCAACAGCAGCAGTTCTCCTCGCGGCCTTCCAGCAGTTCGGAATTCAGCCAGGACCGCTGCTGCTCGAGAGCCAGCCCGCCCTCGTCTGGACGCTGATTGCCAGCCTCTTCATCGGCAACACCCTGCTTCTGGTGCTGAACCTGCCGTTGGCGCCCGTGTGGGCCAAGCTGTTGAAGATCCCCAGGCCCTACCTCTACGCAGGCATCCTGTTCTTTGCGGCGATCGGCTCCTACGCGGCGGATGGAACGCCAATCGGCCTCTACACCCTCTTCGTGATGGGCCTGCTCGGCGTGGTGATGCGGCGATACGGCCTGTCCGTCGTGCCCCTGATCATCGGGGTGATCCTCGGACCTCGTGCCGAGCTCCAGCTACGGCGCGCCCTTCAGCTCAGCGACGGCGACGTCTCTGCGCTGGTGGCGTCACCGCTATCGATCATTCTGTACAGCGTGCTGGTGCTCGCCGTGGTGGCGCCTCTGATCTGGCGTTGGTGGTCCCGCAGCAGGCAGAGCCAGGACCGGGAGTTGGTGGACACCCATGCACCGTGAGTCCCAGCCCTCTGACCGCGCTCTACGAGAGACCGTGAGCGACGCCTGCGCGGACACTCAACGGTGAGATCCAGGCCTCGCCCTCGACGATGGCAAGGGTGGGCGCCGCTTCTGCTGCACGCGCTGTTGATTCAGACCGTCAGCTTCTCCATTCGACCCGCTGCCACCTACGAGGGCCTTGAGCTAGGAATACCGCCAGCGCTGCTGGGAAGCCTCTCCGCCGCCTATGCTGTTGCACCCTTGCTCTTGGCCCTCTCGGTGGGGCGGGCAGTGGATCGTCTTGGCGAACGTATCGTCCTGACATGCGGGGGTGCACTGCTCCTGCTGACGTGTCTTGTCATGCTGCTCGGACCGTCTGGGTTCGGATGGCTTGTCGCTTCTCTGGCGCTCCTGGGCGTTGCCCATCTCATGTCAGTCGTCGGGGAGCAGACAGCCGTTGCCCACCTTGGCGAAGGACGAACGGACGCGGCCTTTGGTCGTTACACCTTCGCCAGCTCGGCGGGGCAGATGTTGGGGCCGCTCGCCATCTCCATCGCCGGCGGATCTCAGAGCCGCCCTGACATCGGGCCGGTCCTGATCCTGGGAACCGTGTTGGCCGCGGCTGCCACCGTCCTGTCGCTGTTCATCAAGGGCGGGCCACGTCTTCCAGAGGTGAACCGGTCCCGAGGGACGGGCTTCGGGCTCTTGCGAGACGCGAGGCTGCGTGGCGCTGTCATCACCAGTGGCGTCGTCATGGCCTCCGTCGACATCACCCTCGTCTTCCTTCCGGCGCTGGGGGATGAACGCAATCTGCCAGCCGCGTTGGTGGGGACAGCACTTGCCGTCCGGGCAGCCGCCTCGATGACGGTCCGTCTCACAGTATGGCGGCTCGTCGCATGGCTCGGGCGCGGCGTCACCATTGCCGCTGGAATGACACTCGCCGCGGCAGGCCTCGTCGCCATCGCCGCGATCGACTCGCCCACGGCTCTGATGCTCGGCGCCGGTGCAGTGGGTGCAGGCCTGGGGGTCTGCCAACCACTGACCATGTCACTCGTGGCCGATCTTGCGCCGCCGGGGCGCCGGGGCGTGGCCATGACATTACGAATCTTTGGCAACAGGCTCGGGCTCGTCATCATCCCGAGCGCCGTGGGCGTGGCCGCTACCGGAGCCGGCGCCCCGGCCGTCCTGGTGTCAACTGGTCTCCTGCTCGGGGTCGCGACCCTGCTCGCCAGACGCAGCACCTAGGTCCGTCGCCTTATCCCACCGCTGCGCCAGGAGCAGGAAGCTCACCAGCCAGTGGGTCGCCATGAAGTCCCCGCCACCTGGGGCAGCACGGCCGCCACCTGGGCGTCAGCAGACCGGTGCAGTATGTCGGCGCGCCGGCCCCCCCCCCCCCCCCCCCCAGCGACCTCGCCAGAGTGCGGAGCTGCCAGGCGCGGGAGAGGGACAGGCCAAGCAGGTGGGCGCCCTGACCGTCGGTCGTGTCCAGGACCGAGGGCGGCTCGAGCAGGTGGGCGTGGGCGCCCTCGCCGAGGCCGGGCAGGAAGCGGTCGAGCCAGGGCCTGAACTCCTCCTCCAGCACCGTCTGCATGAGCGCCGCCTCGGACCGCACGAGAAGGAACACGCCCGCAACCACCTGGCACGTCACGTCCAAGCGGGACGCCTCGCGCCGGAGCAGGCGGCCTCCTACGTCATGGCCAAGGGAGTCTCCGACCGAGGCGGCAAGCGCCTGCGTCTGCTCCTCGAGAAGGCCGGGTGACCAGGTGACGTTCACAGCACTCCACCGTTACCTCGGCGATCGACCCGGCCCGCTCACCGACGACATGATCGAGCGTGCCATCTCACAGGGGCTCCGCGAGACAGATGACCTGGACTGGAAGTCCGAGCTGCCACCACTCGGGACAATCCCGAACTCGGACTTTCCCAAGGACATTGCCGCCATGGCCAACAGCGGTGGCGGCACCCTGGTCTTCGGCGTCACCGAGCATCAGAAGGCAGCCGTCGGGCGCAAGGACACCAGGGAGCTGAGCGAGAACTACGAGCGGGGTCTGCGCAGTGCGGTCGTGACAGCGATCAGCCCGCCGATCTTCGGGCTCGACGTCGTCCAGCTCGGAGAGCCCGGCAACCAGTGCGTGGTCGTCGGATCCCGCCGAGCGTCGACGGCCCGCACTTGATCTACAAGAAGGAGTACTTCGCCGCTCCGATCCGCAACGACGCCGACACCGTCTGGATGAAGGAACGCCAGATCGAAGCGATGTACCGAGCACGATTCGATGAGCGCCGGCGATCCGCCGAGGTACTCGACAAGCTGTACTACGAGTGGGCCGCGATCCGCGCACCCGAAAGCCCTGCCTGGATCGTCGCGGTCGCGCATCCACGGCTGCCCTCGACGGTCACTAACCGTCCGGACCACGCGACCGCCAGAATGGCCTTTGAGAAGGCGAGCAAGGACTCTCTCGTCTACGTCGGACGGGGCAGCCGTGATCCGCTTGAAAACGTCGACCGGAACACCCCTCGCTCTGGCCTGCGCCGCTGGACTGCTCGCCCGGGATCGACGGCGACAGCCAGCGCTGGAAGGAAGCCCGGATCAGCATCCACGACGACAGCTCCGTCAGCCTCGCCGCGACGGTCGGCGGCCACCCCCGTTCGAGCACCGAGTACAACGACCGCCACGTCGTGGCGTCGCGAGACGTCGAGGTGGCGATCGCTGACTTCATGGGCCTGATCCGAGAAGTCAGCAACCGGCTGGGACTGGGTGAGTATGAGGTCAAGGTCGGCTTCGAGTGGGACAAGATCGACCGGCTCCAGATCTGGACCACCGACGAGATGAACTACGCCTACTCCGGCAGCACGATCCCGCTTGCGCAATACACCCCGATCGAGGTCACGGTGCGAGCGAACGCGGATGGTCATGACTTCCACCAGCAGGTGCACGACGTCGCACTCGACTGCGTGAACCAGGGCGGTATCGCCCACGTCCAGACCATCTCGCCGGCGAGGGCCTGACATGCAGCGGCTCTACGACGCTGCGTTCGCCAGACACGATCGTGCCAAGGCGAAGCGGCGCGAGTTCGGTGAGTGCTGGGCAAGGTACATCACGGGGCACCCCTGGGACATCGACGTGCGGAACGTTGACCCGAGCACACTGGAGATCCTCGCCATCATGCGAGAGCCGGCGCCGGTCGAACTGGCCTGATCTTCTCAGAGTGGCTAGCTGCGCTTAGAGCTGCGCTGGACAACGCTTTGTACGCCCTAGCGGTAGCGACATCAGGGCAGAACCCGCCGCCACAAGCCGAGCGGATCCAATACTCGATCTGCTCGACACCCGAGGATTTCAAGAGGCAAACCAAGCGCCTCACGATGCTGCAGGAGCACGTCGTCGAGGCGCTTGAGAAGTCACAGCCATACCAGTCGCCATACGGACCAGAGAGCAACCTGACCTACGGGATCCACGAACTGGCCCGCAAGGATCGCCATCGGTCGCTACACGTCGGGCTCGGCCGGATCGATGAGCACCGGATCCGTGTCGCTCCTCCGCCGGGCGTGACGATCGAGTTCGACCAGACCGTCAAGCCCTACAGCCACATCGAGGGCGAACTGGTCGTCGGAAGGTTCACCGCCAGCCGCACGATTCGCCCGAGAGAGATCAAGGCCGATCTGCGAGGAGTGGCCATCGCACAAGAGATCCAGGCCTGGGCCGAGTTCAAGCTCGACGGCAAAAGCCAATCCCTGCAGGACCGGATGATCTACACCGAGATCTTCACCCGGAACCACCTGGAGAACATAGCCCTGATGGGTGGTGCAGTGCCGCCAGACGGCTACAGGACCTTCGAGCCGGGCACCCAAGCCGAAGAACACACTTGACTGCGCTCATGTGGCCCTCCTCAGCGTGGACACCGCCCTTGCTGCCGCGCGTCGGGCGCCTCGACGCGGGTCATAACGCCGCGTAGGACCCACTCATCCGCGGTGCGGCGATCGCGATCGTGACTCCATCGTGCGTGGCATGGCTGACTGGGCCGTCAAGCACGCACCACTCACGGACCAGAGCAGCTCCAAGAATCACGCCTGCGCGGTCGCTGAGAAGGTCGTACCTGCTGTGACCTGCCCGTATGGAACCTGGTGCCCCCGGTGCCCCGGCCCTTGACACCCGTTCCTAGGCGCGTCTGAAAAGCGGTGCTCTGCACCAGCAGTGGCAGTCCGCTGACCCTGCGCAAACGTTGTCCGAGCCCCACGGGGGCGAGTCGATACCAACCGCGAAAGCGGTGCTCATCCACCCGGAGAGCCAAGCCCGATAAGCTGCTGACCTGCGGAAACAGGAAGTGCCCCCGGCAGGATTCGAACCTGCGACACCCGCTTTAGGAGAGCGGTGCTCTATCCCCTGAGCTACGAGGGCGGGGATGGCGGACCAGGCGAACAGGTCCAGGCAGACGCCACTGGCGGGCCACTGGGAGAGAGTACCGGACCGGCCGCGACCTCTAGATTCCTGCCCAGGGCTCGCGCCTTGTCGGTTCGTCCAGATCGCCTAGGTAGCCTGACTCGTGTGAGTCACGACGCCGACGCCCCAGCCAACCGCGTCGACGCCGCATCTCTGGACGTGGTCACCCCCGCAGTCGACCGATGGCGCGCAGAGCTGTCCGAGGTGGGCGGGCGCAACACCTTGATGTGGCACCGCGACCTGCCCACCGGCACCATCGACCTGACAGTGGCCCATCCTGGTGGTGTCGCCAAGCTCCTCGCCGGCCACAACACGCTGCTCTCGGAACTGGTCCGCGAGTCCGTGGCTCTGGCGGAGGCGCGGCGCAGGGTGACGGCAATTCGGGCCAAGTCCCTTGAGCTACAGCGTGAATACGGGATGAGCACGCTGTTCCTGGGGGTGGGCATGGCCTCCTGGCGCCTCCCGCGGGCACCGATCCCTCCCCGTGCGCCAGTCCTGCTGCGTGGTGCACGGATTCGGCCGACGGACGCCTCCCGGCGGGACTACGTCCTCCGCCTCGACTCCGACGTCCTGTTCAATCCTGCCCTCGAGCACTATCTGCGCGGTGAGGTCGGCATCGAGCTCGACGGGCACGACCTTGCCCGGACCAGCGTTGGCCGACAGGGGTTTGACCCGCGACCCACCTATGACCGGCTCGAAGACCTGTGCTCACATATCGAAGGCTTTGGGATCGGCCCGCAGTTGGTGCTCAGCACCTACCCGCTGGCCAAGCTGCCGCTGGTGGCAGAGCTGGCGGGGCCGGTCGAGCATCTGGTCGATCGACCGCTCGTGGTGTCCCTGGCCACGGGGGTGCAGGACGTTGAGAGTGCTCAGGCTGCCGATGAGGCGGTGCCCGGCGACCGCTCCGTGACGGTGCTGGAGGCGGACGCCAGCCAGCGCCAGGTGCTGCGGCTGCTCGACCGCGGCAGGTCGTTGGTGCTCGACGCCGCACCGGGCACCGGTCGCACCCAGACGATCGTCAACGCGGTGGCGCAAGCGGCAGGCGAGGGTCGGTCCTCCCTGGTCGTGGCCGAACGTCGCAGGGCACTGGACGAGGTGCAGGAGCGGCTGCGTGACATCGGACTCGGTGATCTCCTCCTGGACGTGCGAGAGACTCCGGCGGCTGCCCGACGGGTCGCCGCTGAACTGATCGAGGCGCTTGACCGTCACCAGGGCAGCGCAACCGCCGAGGCCGACCAGGGCCTCCCTGTGGCGGCTCCCGAGCCTGCCGAGGGGGCCACCGATCCTCTCGCTGTCCTGCGCGCTCACGAGAAGCACCTGCACGGTCCGCACGAGCCCTGGGAAGTCACCCTCGCGCAGACCCAGGACGTGCTGACCCGGCTCGCGGGGTTGTCCCACCCGCCGACCTCGCACGTGCGGCTGGAGCCGGAGGTGCTCGCCACCCTGACGCCCGAGACGATGGGACAGGTCCGCGACGCCTTGGTCCGTGCGGTGGCAGCCGGTGCCTGGAAGGGGCGTGCGGAGGACCCATGGTTCGGCTCACAGATCACGACCGCGCAGGATGCTGAGCGAGCAGCCGAGGTCGTGGCGGACCTGGTCAGCGGCACGTTGACGCAGGCCCGCGAGCGGGTCGTGGCACTGGCCACCTCGGTCGGGCTGCCTGCCCCGCTCAACGTGCAGCAGTGGTCGCGCACCTTTGACCTGCTACGGCGGGTCCGGGACACCCTTGACGTGTTCACCGCGGAGGTCTACGAAGCACCACTGGGGGAGTTGGTCCAGGCGACCACCAAGCACCCCAAGGGCAGCCCGGACAAACTCTCGGCGATGACTCGCAGCCGGCTCCGGCGCCAGGCACGCAGCCTGCTCCGGCCCGGTGCGCCACCCCCCGACCTCGGAGACCGACTCACGCACGCCCGGGACGAACGCTCGGAGTGGGAGAGTCTCGCCGGGCGTGCGGCCCGACCCGCGGCCCCGCGAGGATGGGAGGACGCCGCCGAGGAGTATGCCGGCATCCACCGCGATCTGACGTGGCTGGGTGAGGTGCTGCGCACGACTCCTCAGGGCCAGGACCTGGAGACCACCCACCTGGACCTGCTGCTGGAGCGGCTGATCCGGCTCGATGCCCAGTCCGACCGGCTCCCGGTGGTCGCCGAGGTCCATGGGGACCTCCAGCCTCTGCGTGATCGTGGACTCGGCCGCCTCGTCGACGACCTGGCGCACCGCCGAGTCGCCGAGCAGCACGTGGAGGCGGAGGCCGATCTCGTCTTCTGGGCCTCCGTGCACGATCAGATTGCCACCCGAGAGGGCATGGCCACCAGCGCCGACCTGCGTGCGGCACTGGCTGAGCTGGACTCGCAGGAACAGGCCCGGACCCGGAGTGCCCGAGACACCGTCCTGACCGTGACTCGTCAGCGACTGGACGCCGCGCTGGCAGCCCACCCCGCGCAGGAGCAGGCGCTGCGCGACCTGGTCGACGCCGGACCACCGCTGCGGATGATTGACCTGCTCGCCGCGGCACCGGATCTCGTGCGGTCGCTGCGACCATGCTGGGTGGCGAGCCCGCTGACCGTCCCGGCGACGATCCCCGTCGACATCGTGTTCGACCTCCTGGTCATCGACGAGGCCCAGCGGATCCCGGTCGCTCATGCCGTGCCGTCCCTCGCGCGGGCTGACGTGGTGCTCCTGGTGGGAGACTCCGACGGGCTGACCGGCCTGCCGTTCGTGGGTGTGGTCGACGAGCATGCCGCGCCAGTCGGAGCTGTGAGCGAGAGCGTGTTCGCCGCGTCGTCGAAGGTCCTGCCGGTGCGTCACCTGGACAACCACTACCGGTCCATGGACCAGCGGATGCTGCCGCGGCGCACGGTGCACACCCCACACGGTTTTCCGGGGGTGCTGCTCTCCTCCGGCATCAGTGTTGTCGAGGCTCCGGGGACCGAGGCACGGGTGGCTGCCGTCGTCGACCTGATCGTGGATCATGCACGCCGCGGCCCGAGCCTCTCGCTCGGTGTCGTGGTGGCTGACGACGACATGGTGATCGAGGTGGAGCAGGTGCTGCGGGCCCGGATCGCCGAGGAGTCGGACCTGATCGGCTCCTTTCGCGAGGATGTCGCCGAGCCATTCCTGCTCAGCACCCCGCACCGCGCTGCCGGGGATGTGCGGGATCGGATGATCCTGGTGCTGGGGGGCGAGGACGATCTGAGTGACGCTGCGGCCATCGCTGTCCTGAGCTCGGCACGCCGCTCAGTCGTCATCGTGCAGGGTGATCCGCCTGCTGGGTCGCAGGACGCTGGCGTGCTGCAGGAGGCGGTCCTTGCTGCGGCTGCGCCCCCGGATCAGGCGACGGAGGGAACGGGAGAGTCAGCGCTGCTGACGGACCTGGCCACCCGGCTGGCCGCAGAGGACCTGACCGTGCGGATCGGCTACGGCAGTGGGCCGCACCGCATCGAGCTCGTGGTCGACGATCCCGACATGCCTGGGCGACCGCTGCTGGCCGTGGACACCGATGCGCGTCCAGACCCGCACGGCCCCGACGCAGATCGGATCCGCACCCGCTCCGTGCACCTGAGGGCGCTGGGCTGGACGCCGGTGCGAGTGTGGACGACGGATGTCTTCCGCGACCCGGCGCAGGAGGTCGCGCGGATCGTCGCCGCAGCCCGCAAGGCCTCGGCGGAACGACACCGATGACCCAGGATGACGACACCGCAGCGGTGCCCTTGGACCAACCTCGACGGCCCCGTCGACACCGCCGCGTCGTGGCGGCAGCGACGAATGCCTCGCCGGGCGAGACTCCGGACTTCAGTGAACCTCATGTCGAGCTGGACGAGACCGAGTCGGCCGGGCCCGGGCCGGACATCGGGTCCGACGACTGGTGGCGCGCGCAGCGCCCTCCCCACTGGGGCTAGGCCGACACGACAGCGCCCGGCCCTCGAGGGGCCCGGAGCTGTGCCGGAGAACGGCAGAGCCCGGCCCACGAGGGAGCCGGGCTCTGATGGTCCGGGACGTCATAGCCTCCTGGACGGGTGGTGCGCTGGTGCGTGTGCCTGGAGGTCAGCGGTTGCCGCGGGCCAGCAGGTCGCGGATCTCGGTGAGCAGAGCAACGTCCTCGGCCGGAGCCTCGTCCTCCTCCTTGCCGAAGCCCATGCGCGTGTTGACCTTGTTCATCGGCACAACGATCACGAAGTAGACCACCAGGGCGGTCAGCAGGAAGACGATCAGGGCGTTGATGATCGCCGCGAAGTCCATGTAGGTGCTGGGGTTGCCCGAGATGACCTCGAAGCCCAGGCCCTTGGCCTCGGCCCCGCCCATGGCGTTCAGCAGCGGCGTGATGAGGCTGCCGACGACGGTCTCCACGACCGCGGCGAACGCAGTGCCGATGACCACGGCCACGGCGAGGTCGACAATGTTGCCCCGCATGATGAAGTCTTTAAATCCCTGAATCATGTTTCCTCCGATGTGCGCCGTGGATCGGCGCGGGTTTGTGACGTCATTCCTGACACCGCCATTGGCGCAGGGCGACGCGTACCTTAACGCACCGAGGCGGCCGGGGTGCAAATTCTGGGGGCGTTCTATCCGCGGATGACCACGGTCAGGCCATGGCCAGGCAGGCCCGCACCGGTGGCTGCAGCCAGGCGACTGGCCTGCTCCGGGGTCACCGCGACCAGGAAGCTCGGTGCGTCCGCACCGGCGGTCTGGTCCAGCACCCCGTGCCCCTCCTGACCACTCACCCGTTGCGCCAGGAGGACGTCCTTGGCCAGGACGGAGCCGTCGACGGTCCCCAGCACGTCGACGCGAACGCCAGGGTGCAGAGAACCTGCGAGTGCGACGTCGGCCAGCGGCAGGTGTGCCAGCACCAGACCCGGGTCGAGCCCCTGCAGCACCGCATCGGGAGAGACGCGCAGGTCGGTGAGAATCTCGCCGGCTCGCACCGGAGCGGTGGTGATGCGGTCGCGCACCACGGCCCGGTCGGTCAGGGCGCCTTGAGGGACCAGTTCCGCTGGCACATGAACGGCGCGTGTCGACCCGTCTGTGAGCTCAGCACCCACGGGAAGGTCGGCTCCCGCGACAAGTACCACGGGCCCGGGGTCTGGGGGCGCGGGAGCGACGACGGCCGTGCCGGCATACACCGCAGCGGCGGCCAGCGCGGCGGCGAGTGCTCTGCGCAGCGTCCCCCGACGCCAGGTTGCGCGCCGATCACCGGCGCGGCGCAGTGCTCGACTCTCGGGACCTCGCCCGGCGCGGACAGGGCCGAGGCGCCCACGGTTGCCCCGTGCCTGCGGGCCGGGCGCTTTGCGTGGCCGTGCGGCGTTGGGTGAGGTGCCCCGTGTGGACCTGATCACACGGGAAGGTTAGGTGCCGGTCAGGCGCTCGCGGCGGCCTTCGACGAACCTGTGGACGCAGAGGACGCGGCGGACCCCGTTGTGGATGAGCCGGACGAGTCGGACGCACTCTTCGACGCCGAGCTAGACCCCGCCGAGCTGCTTGAGGAGGAGTCGGCCGAGCCGCCACCGGAGGTGCTGGCCGCAGCAGGCACCGAGGCCGAGCTGTCAGAGCCCTTGCGGGAGTCGGTGCGATAGAAGCCGGACCCCTTGAAGACCACGCCGACCGAGCCGTAGCGCTTGCGCAGGGTGCCGCCACACGTGGGGCACACCGTGAGGGCGTCGTCGCTGAACGCCTGCTGGATGTCGAAAGCGTTGTCGCAGTCCTTGCAGGCATAGGAGTAGGTCGGCACGATGCACGATTGTACGCCGGATGCGGCCCAGCACCGATTCGGTGGCATACGCTCAGTCCGTGCCCCGAAGTGTCCTGCGTCGCGTCGTCGTTCCCGTCATCGCAGCGCTGATCCTCGTGCTGGTCGCCGCTGCGGTGCTGGGCGTGGGGCTGACCCGCCGCTCCTTTCCGCAGGTCGATGGCGAGCTGACGCTCGCCGGCCTGAGCGGTGAGGTGGAGGTGCTGCGGGACGCGCAGGGCGTGACCCACATCTATGCGGACACCTCCGAGGACCTGTTTATGGCCCAGGGCTTCACCGCCGCCCAGGACCGGTTCTTCCAGATGGATCTGCGTCGGCACGTCACGGCCGGGCGTCTCGCCGAGCTGGTGGGGGAGCCGGGCGTGGAGACCGACACGGTGATCCGCACGATGGGATGGCGCCGGGTGGCCGAGCAGGAGCTCACCATGCTTGACCCGCAGACCCGACGCTATCTGGCGGCCTACACCGCAGGCGTCAACGGCTATCTGGAGCAGAACGCCTCGCCCTCGCAGGTCTCGCTGGAGTATGTCGTGCTCGGCCAGTCCGTGCCGGACTACCGCATCGAGCCGTGGACCGACGTGGACTCGCTGGCCTGGCTGAAGGCGATGGCGTGGGATCTGCGTGGCAACTACGCGGACGAGCTGGCCCGGGCGCGCCTGGTCGGTGAGGTCTCGCGCGCGCAGCTCGGCGCGCTCTATCCCGACTACCCCTACGACGAGCACGCGCCGATCCTGTCTGAGGACGAGTGGAAGCCTGCTGCACCACAGACTGGTGGGGACGAGGGCGACTCGGGGGATGACCGCGGCGGGGCGGCGCCCCCTCGAGGGAGCCAGTACTCCGGCAGCGCCGAGGTTGCTGGTTCAGGCGTCTACACCGACACCCTGGCGGCGCTCGACGCGGTGCCCAACCTGCTGGGCGAGGGAGCGGGCATCGGCTCCAACTCCTGGGTCGTGTCAGGGGAGCACACCGAGTCGGGCCTGCCGCTGCTGGCCAACGACCCCCACCTGGGCATCGCCCAGCCCGGCGTCTGGATGCAGATCGGGCTGCACTGCCGAGAGGTCTCCGAGGCGTGTCCCTTCGACGTCACCGGCTTCTCCTTCGCGGGTTTCCCCGGCATCATCATCGGCCACAACACCGACATCGCGTGGGGCTTGACCAACCTGGACCCGGACGTGACTGACTTCTATCTGGAGGAGGTCAACGACCAGGGGCAGGTCCGTCGTGGCAACGCCTGGGAGCCGGTGCAGCAGCGGATCGAGACCATCAAGGTCGCTGGCGGGCAGGACGTGTCGATCACCGTCCGCGAGACCCGCCACGGGCCGATCCTCTCCGACGTCCTGGACCCGGTCCGCAAGGCCGGTCAGACCGCGCCGATCAACGGGGTCGAGACGCTGAGCACCTATGACGTCTCGATGGCCTGGACGGGGTTGCAGCGCACCCGCACGGCCGACGCGGTTTTCCTGCTCAACTCTGCCCATGACTGGGACTCCTTCCGCGACGCGGCCCGACAGTTCGCGGTGCCCAGCCAGAACCTGATCTATGCCGACACCCAGGGCAATATCGGCTATCAGGCCCCCGGCCTGGTCCCGATCCGTGAGTCCAGCACCAATGGGCAGCCTCCAGGATTCTTCCCGGCCCAGGGGTGGCTGCCGGCCTATGACTGGAAGGGCTGGGTGCCGTTCAGCCAGATGCCCTCGACCTTCAACCCCGCTGACGGGGTGATCGTGACCGCCAATCAGGCGGTGACGGAGAGCAACACCCCCTTCCTGACCAGCGAGTCCGACCGGGGATTCAGGTCCCAGCGGATCGCTGACCTGATCGCGCAGAAGTCCGCGGAGGGGCCCCTGACGACCGCGGACATGCACGAGATCCAGGGCGACACCCACAACGCCTTCGCTGACGTGCTCATCGAGGCGCTGCTGGAGATCGACGTGCCCAGCTCGGACTTCTATCGGCAGCCCCAGCAGATGCTGGCCGACTGGGACCGCACTGCCCCCGCAGACGGGGAGCAGTCCGCCGCGGCCATGTACTACTACGCGGTGTGGGCCAACATCCTCGACCTGACCTTCGAGGACGAGCTGCCCGCAGATCTGGCAGCCGACGGCAACTCGCGGTGGATGCTCGTGGTCGAAGACCTGCTGGACAGTCCCGAGGACGTCTGGTGGGACGACCGGCGCACCGCGGGCGTCGTGGAGACCCGGGACGAGATCCTGCGACAGGCCATGATCAACGCCCGGCTCGACCTGACGCAGCGGATCGCCAAGGACCCCACGGAGTGGCAGTGGGGCTCGCTGCACAACATGCCGCTGCGGCACGAGGTGCTGGGCGGGGACTCCGTGCCGGACGCGCTGCGCTGGGCGTTCAACGACGGGCCCTACCCCGCTCCCGGAGGCTCCTCCCTGGTCAACGCCTTCAACTGGGAGGCGGGCAGCGGCAGCTACCGCGTCACCTCCGGGCCCTCGATGCGCATGGTGGTGGACCTGGCGGACCTGGACGCCTCGACTTGGGTCAACCAGTCGGGCAACTCCGGGCACGCCTTCCACCCCAACTACAACGACCAGACCCAGGCGTGGCTGGCCAACGAGTCCTACCCCTGGTCGTTCAGCCGCGAGGCGGTCGTGGAGTCGGCCGAGCACACCCTCACGCTGACCCCCTAACCACTCGGTCCGTGGCGCAGCAGCCGCACCCCGGCGGTGGTCAGCACCCCGTCGACGCGTATGTCGTGCGCCTCGCTCGGGATGAGCGCCCCGCCTGCTGAGGTGGGCGCCTCGTGGTCGTGCAGGGCTACGATCACCGGCACCCCGGGACGGACCAGGGGAAGAGCCCGGTCGTAGTAGCCCCCTCCCTGCCCCAGGCGGTGACCGGCGCGGTCCACAGCCAGGCCGGGGATCAGCGCGATGTCGACGTTGCGCAGCGCCTCCGGGCCCAGCTCGGCCCCGGTCGGTGTCACGCCACCCATCACGTCGGCAGCGACCCCGTCGCCGGTGCTCTCGGTCGCCAGGACCCAGTCCAGGTTGGGACGCCCGCGGACGGTCAGCGGCAGCAGCACCCGCATCCCCGCGGCCAGCGCCGACCGCACCAGCACCCCCACCGGGGGCTCCGTGGGCAGCGGACGGAAGGCGGTGACCGTCAGGCCGGAGAGATCCCGGCGTCCGTGCCCCACGGCATACTCGCGGACCCAGGTGAGGAAGGCGGTGGCGAGGTCCTGTGCCTGCTCGGCCCGCCCGCTGGGGCCCTGCCCGGCGACGATCTCCGCGCGCCTGGCCCGCACCTGCGTGCGGGATTGCGCCTTCGCCGTCCGGACCGCGTCCATGGCCGCATTGTGCCCGACTGATGAGCCGGGCCGCCCATGACTAGTCTTGGGCAGCATGAGCGAGCCCATGATGCGCCCACGCAAGGCAGTGATCCCGGTGGCTGGTCTCGGCACCAGATTCCTGCCGGCGACCAAGGCCGTGCCCAAGGAACTGCTGCCAGTCGTGGACCGACCTGCGATCGAGTACATCGTCGAAGAGGCGGTGCGCGCCGGCCTGGCCGACGTGCTCATGGTCACCGGACGCGGCAAGGGGGCGATCGAAGACCACTTCGACGGCCATCCCGAGATCGAGCGCGCGCTGGACGCCAAGGGGGACCAGCAGCGGCGCGCGCGAGTGGATGCCAGCACCAGCACCGAGGTGCACTTCGTGCGCCAGGGAGTGCCCAAGGGGCTCGGTCACGCGGTCCTGTGCGGCCGCTCGCACGTGGGTGACGAGCCGTTCGCCGTCCTCCTCGGGGACGACATGATCGACGCTCGCGACCACCTGCTCGAGCAGATGATCGAGGTGCAGGCGCAGCGTGGTGGATCGGTGGTGGCGCTGATGGAGGTGCCCCGTGACCAGGTGAGCCTGTATGGCTGCGCGGCGATCGACCCGGCGGACGAGGGGCAGGACGTGGTGCGCGTCACCGGGCTCGTGGAGAAGCCTGCTGTGGAGGAGGCGCCCTCCAACCTGGCGGTCATCGGCCGCTATGTGCTGCACCCACGGGTCTTTGAGGTGCTGGAGCACACCAAGCCCGGACGCGGCGGGGAGATCCAGCTCACCGACGCCCTCCTCGAGCTCGCCGGGGCCGAGGGTGAGGGAGCCGGGATGACCGGGGTCGTCTTCCGGGGGCGTCGTTACGACACCGGTGACCGGCTCGACTACCTCAAGGCGGTCGTCCGCCTCGGTCGGGAGCACCCTGAGCTCGGGGCGGACTTCTCCGCCTGGCTGGACGACTACGTCAGGACGGCGCGATGACCACGGTCACCGAGCACCTGGAGGCGCTGCTCGAGCGGATCGTGCCGGTCGACACGGTCACCGTGCCGCTGTCCGAGGCGCACGGACTGGTCCTGACCCAGGACGTGACCAGTCCCGTCGACCTGCCGCGCTTCGCCAACTCGGCGATGGACGGCTATGCGGTGCTCTCCTCCGAGATCGCCGAGGCCAGCCCCGAGAGCCCTCAGCTGGTGCCGGTGCGCGGCGACATCGCCGCCGGCGATGGTCAGCCCCACACGCACCGTCCTGGCACCTGCTGGCGGATCCTGACCGGCGCTCCGGTCCCGGAGGGGTGTGACGCAGTCGTCCGGGTCGAGGACACCGACGGCAACCCCCACGAGGTGCTGATCAAGGCGGCGGTTGAGGCCGGGGCCAACGTGCGACCGGCCGGTGAGGACGTGCGCGCCGGGGCTGTGATCCTGCGGGCCGGGACCCGCATCGGCCCCACCCAGCTGGCCGTGCTCGCCGCTGCCGGCGTGGCGCAGGTGAGCGTCACCGGACCGGTGCGGGTGGCGGTGCTCTCCAGCGGTGATGAGCTGGTGCCGGTCGGGGAGCCCGTGGGCCCCGGGCAGATCCACGACTCCAACGGTCCGATGCTGGCCGCGCTGGTCCGCGCGGCCGGGCACTTTGCGGTCCATGCCGGTCACCTGCCCGACGACGCCAAGGCGGTCAGCAAGGAGATCGAGCACCACCAGGACTACGCCGACCTGGTGATCACCACCGGGGGAGTCAGCAAGGGCGGCTCCTATGACGCGGTCAAGGCCGCGCTCACCGGCGCCGGGTCGATGGAGTTCACCGAGGTGAGCATGCAGCCGGGCAAGCCGCAGGGTTTTGGTCTGCTCGGCAAGCGCGAGGTCCCGGTGTTCACCCTGCCCGGCAACCCGGTCAGTGTCCTGGTCAGCTTCGAGGTCTTCGTCCGTCCGGCACTCGCCGCCCGGGCTGGCATGCGGTACTCACCGGTCACCATGCCGGCGGTCGTGGCCCAGGGGTGGTCGTCACCAGAGGGTCGCCAGCAATACCACCGGGTGCGGCTCTCGCGTGATGTCAGCGGGTCGTATGCCGCAGAGCCGGTCAGCGGGCCCGGGTCCCACCTGGTGGGTGGGCTGGCGCAGGCCGACGGGCTGGCGGTCATCCCCGCCGAGGTCACCGAGGTGGCGACCGGGTCGCAGGTGCTGGTCCTGCCGTTGCGGCCGGTGGCCGAGATCGAGGCCGACCTGCAGGCTGCCCGCCAGGACGGCGACGGCGACGCTGCTGACGGCGCCGGGCGCGGCCAGGGCGCTCGGTGAGCGAGCCACTGCGCCACCTGCGCGCCGACGGGACAGCGCACATGGTCGACATCAGCAGCAAGGAGGTCACCGCACGGGAGGCCACCGCCACGGGACGCGTGCTGCTGTCCGCCGCGGCGGTCCGTGCGCTCCGGGAGGGGACCGCCCCCAAGGGTGACGCTCTGGGGGTCGCCCGGCTGGCCGGGATACAGGCGGCCAAGAAGACGCCGGACCTGGTGCCACTGGCCCATCCGGTGGCCGTGCACGCGGTCGAGGTCGACCTCACGGTCACCGACGACGGGGTCGAGATCCGGGCGAGCGTCCGCACCGCGGACCGGACCGGGATCGAGATGGAGGCCCTGACCTGCGTCAGTGTCGCGGCGCTGGCGATGGTCGACATGATCAAGGCGGTCGACAAGCTGGCCGTGATCACCGACGTGATGGTGGTGGCCAAGTCCGGTGGGCGCTCCGGCGACTGGACCCGCGACCCGTGATCACCTGGCCCGTGCGGCTGGAGGAGGTCCGAGCGGACGGCGTCGGCATCGTGCTGCGGGCACTGACCCGGCACGACCGCGCCCGGTGGCTGGAGATGCGCGAAGACAACCGTGACTGGCTGCGGCCCTGGGAGGCCACCGTGCCCACCGGCCCGGAGGAGGCGATCGGATTCACCCGGCTCCGGCGAGTCCTGGACCGGGCGGCTCGGGAGGGGCGGGTGCTGCCGTTCGTGATCGAGGCCGACGGCGTGCTGGTGGGGCAGATGCAGCTCTTCGACATTGTGTGGGGGTCACGCTGGACAGCCTCGGCCGGCTACTGGCTCGACCAGCAGGCCACCGGCCGCGGACTGGCCGCCTGGTCACTGGCGATGCTGATCGACCACGCCCTGCACGATGTCGGGCTGCATCGGGTCGAGGTCGCGATCCGGCCGGAAAACACCGCGAGCCTGGCCGTCGCGCGGGCGCTCGCACTGCCGGACGAGGGCTTTCGGGCCGGCCTCGTGCACGTTGACGGCGCCTGGCGTGACCACGTGGAGTTCGCGATCACGGCCGAGCAGCTGGGAGGCGAACGGCTGGTCTCTCGCCTGCGGGCGAGGGAATCCACCTGAGTCACACCAGTCACTTCCGCGACACGCACCAGAACTGCGGGGTAACCACCCGACACCTCCCTAGGGTTTGGGTGTGCCCAACAGTCTGATCTTCGCGGTCATCCTCGCGGTGTGGGCTGCCTACCTCATCCAGCACTGGATCCGTCGTCGGGACCACGTCGCGACGGCCCGATCCGTCGACCGGTTCTCCGAGGCGATGCGCGTCCTGGAGCGTCGGCAGAGCCTGCCGCGCGCCGACGTGACCCCTCCGGCTCCGCGGTCCTACTCGCTGTCCCTGACCCGCCCCGCACACCCCGACGTCGTCGTGAAGCGGGCGGGTCCCGGTGTCGTGGCGACGGCCCCGCGGCGCAGCACCCCCCGGCTGCGCAAGCCACCGGCTGCGGTGGTGCGCGCCACTCTCCTCCTGCTGGGCATCGTGTCGTTGATCGCCGGGGTCACTCCGTGGCTCACCGGCCAGGCGCCCTGGTGGTCGGCCGCGGCCGGAGCTGGCGGGCTGCTGCTGGCCCTGACCCTGGTGCGCGTCTCCGTGGGACGTGCGCAGCGGCGAGCCACCTCACCCGTCCGCGCCCGGGCGACCAACGCCCGCGCCGCCCGTCCGCGCCGGGCCCACCAGCCGTCCGTCGCCCCTCCGCGCCGGGCCCACGAGCCGTCCGTCGCGCGTCGGCGCGGTGCCGCCGAGCGCACCCGTGCCCTGCCGGCAAGGACCGAGCACACCGCGTCGAGCACTGAGCTGGTTGCCGACTCGGCCGAGCTGTTCGAGCAGCCGGTCCACGTCCCCGCCGAGGTCGAGCTGTATGTCGTGGCCGTCCACGAGGCTGGCCCGGACACCCAGCAGAGTGTGGGCCTGCCCGTCGTCGGCCAGGCCGAGACGGCCCCGGCGCGTGAGGACCAGGCCCGTGAGGACCAGGTCCAGGAGCTGGAAGGCACCTGGGCCCCGGTCGCGGTGCCACCGCCGACCTACACCCTCAAGGCCAAGGCGTCGCGTCGTCCGGCCAGTCCGCAGCCTGCCGCACCTGAGGAGACGGGTCCGGTCCTCAGCGGCACGGTCGAGGTCGACGGCCTGCCCTTCGACGGCAACGCGATGGCTTTTGACGAGGAGTTTGAGGACCTGCCTCCCGTGCACTCGGTCGGCTGAGCGAGCGCCCGTCACGGGCGCCGCGCTCCCCCCGGACTGCGGTCGGACGTCCCGCCCTCAGGGACGGATATAGATCCGTCTGCGGTGCAGCAGGGCCGCGACGCCCCACCAGAGCGTCAGGCTGATCAGGGCAAACGCGACCTGGTCGCCACCGCCCCACGACATGGCGCCGCCGATGCGTTCGGCCACGGAGGGATCGCCATACCTCAGCAGCAGTGCCGAGGACAGGTGCGAGCCGAAGTAGACCAGCAGTGAGTTGCGCCCCAGCGCCACCAGGGGCCAGCCGATCCGGTCCTGGGCCTCGCGGCCCCGGGTGCGCTGGAGATAGACGTCGAAGATCGCGTAGGCGACCAGGAAGATGGCGAGCCCGAGCGCGCCGGCCAGCAGGGCGAAACTCGGTGTCCACAGCCGCTTGAACGGCTCGATGACCTGCGCCAGGACGGCTCCGAGGGCCGCGCAGGCGATCGTCCAGGCCGCGATGCGCACCAGTCCCATGCGGCGGGCCCCCTCCCGAGCATCCAGGGCGAGGTGGCCGGCCGTGGTCCCCGCGGCAGCGGTCAGGAACGCACCACAGATCGCTACCAGACCCTCGGGGTCGTGGCCGCGCGCCCCCTCGGCATACATGTGCCCGCCGAACAGGCGGGTGTCCATGACCGCGGACGGGTTGCAGGTGGGGGTCAGGACATCACCGACGCAGCGTGACTGGAACCAGACGAAGGCTGCGGTGCCGATCAGCGCGGTCAGCCCCGTGATGATCGCCCAGCCCCGCGCCGAGCGCGTGATCGTGTGCAGCACGGCGGACAGGAGCACCAGCACGGCATACAGCTGGAGCACCCCGGTGATGCGCAGCGTGGCCAGCTCGTAGTGGTCGCCGTAGACCGCGGTGTAGAGCACCCCGACCACCAGGAGCACCACGACCCGGCGAATGGTGGCCGGCCAGTCGCTGCCGCGGCGGTAGGCGAACGCCAGACCGACCCCGGAAAGGGTGACGAACAACGGGAAGATGAGGTCGTAGAAGTTCACGCCGAACCACGAGGGGTGCTGGAGCCAGCCGGGGACCGGTGGGATGACCGAGGCGCTGAGGACCGAGACGATCAGGAACAGCCCCCGTGCCGTGTCGAGGGAGGTGATGCGACGGGAGCGGCCGATCACGGCGTGACCACCTCGTAGGACTGGACCCGTGGGAAGAGGACCTGCTCGGCCTGCAGCGGCAACTCCCCGGTGCGCCACACGTCCGGGAACGCGAGCCAGCCATAGAACCGCTGGTGGCTCCCGAGTCGCTGGGCCGTGCGGGGGTCGCCGCTGCCCAGCCCCATGAACTGGTCGTAGATCTCCTCGGGCAGCGCCAGGTGCCGGTTGGCCGCCGGATCATAGGAGTGGGTCACCAGCCAGCTGCCCTCCTCGGTCAGCGGCGCCAGGGTCCGCGCCACCTCCCTCACTGCCAGGTGGTCCGGCCGGTCATAGACATAGGGCGTCTCACCGGGCGGACACAGCGCGAGACTGTCGCAGGCGGTGGGCTCCTGCTCGGTGGCGTAGTAGGCGGAGGAGGTGATGCGGACCAGGGGCAGGTCGGGCAACCCGAGGGCGAAGGGCCGGCTCAGCACGCCCCGCACCGCGGTCTCCACGGTGTCGGTGGTGAGCGCGTCGTCGCCGAGGTCGAGGGCGATGAGCGTCGCGGACTCCCCGGTCACCAGGAGTGCCTCGAGACCGTCGATGTCGACGGGGCGTGCCGCCGACCAGTCCAGCCGCACCGACGGGGTGTGCCCCGCAGCCTCGGTCATCGCCGCGCGGAAGGAGCCCAGCCGGGCCTCGCGGCAGGCGAGGGAGCCGCCGCCCCCGACCGTGGGGTCGGGCTCCGGCGGGACCTCCCCGAGGTCGGTCTGCAGGCGCCGGTCCATGACGTCGGCGGCGCAGTGCTGGGTGGCCTCTCCCTGGGTGAGCAACACCACGACGGGCCTCAGGTCGTCTGCCTCCAGCAACGAGGTCCACGCCGAGAGCTCGTCGTCCGGGTGCGGGACGAGAACCAGGTGCAGTCCGCGAGGGTCGCTTGCTGGGGGAGCGGGGGAGACCGTGGGCACGTCCCGTGCCAGCGCGAAGGCCTGGGGGCTGACCGCGGGCCGCATCAGGAAGGCCGTCGATGTCACGACGGTCGCCAGGGTCACGAGCAGGGTCAGCAGGACGACCGATACCGGGGGACGCGAACGCGGCGTGCGAGGGTGCCCTGACATGCGCTAGAGGGTATGTGACGCAGCTGCTGGGCGGCGGACACGTCCGGGCCGCGTCGCACGACGAACGTGCCTGACAGAGGCGGTACGGTCCTGCCCATGGACGATCACGGCGGGAGACAGGCGCGGGTCGGAGGGGCGAGGGCCGGACCCTTCACGGCGCAGTCGCTGCGCGCCGTCAACGAGCCGGCGATCTACGGTGTGGTCCTCGTCGCGGGCCTGGTGGTGATCGTCAGCGACTCCGCGGCCGCCTCCTGGGCCGTGCTGGCCAAGGTCCTGGCCACGCTGGTCGTCTTCTGGCTCGCCCATGTCTACGCTGGTGTCGTCGCCCACCTCGGGGACCGGCAGGACCACGGCGTGCCGGTCCGGACCCGGCTGGCGGCCAGCGTCCGCCACGCGGTCGCGCACTCCTGGGGGATGCTGCTTGCCGGCCTCGTGCCGACGCTCCTGCTGGTGATGGGAGTGCTCGGCCTGGTCAGCGACCGGACCGCCATCTGGGGCACGCTGTGGGCCGCCGTGGGCGTCCTGGGCGGCCTGGGCTGGCTCGGCGTGGCGTCGTGGAGCCCGCGTCCCTCCCGGTGGCTGCTCGGTGCCGTCGTCACCTCCGTGCTCGGGCTCGTCCTGATCGGGCTGAAGGCGCTGGTCCACTGAACTGGCCTGGCACCTCCTCCAGGTTGCTCGGTCGCCGGTCCAGATGGTCACCAGGGTGGGGTTCGGCAGAGAACTCCTCCGTGTGCAGCCGCCCCGCACTCACGCCAAGGTCCGGACGGTCCGGACGGTCGCCGAGACCAGTCCTGGAGCGCCCGCGACAAAGACCTCCAGCAGGACGACCGCTGCCGGGGGACGCGAACGCTGGGTGCGTGGGTGCCCTGACATGCGCTAGAGGGCCGGTGACGCAGCTGCGTCACCGGCAGGGCCGGGGGAATCCTTGTCCGCGTCGGCATAGGCCCGCACCGTGGCCACGTGCAGTGGGAAGGACAGGGGAAACCCCCCGAAGAGCAGGCGTCCGGCGACCGTGGCCGACTCCTGCACGATCTGCGCGACCTGGTCGGACAGTGCCTGTGGGGTGTGTACCACGATCTCGTCGTGCAGGAAGAACACCAGGTGGGGACGGCCCAGTCCGGGCACGGGGTCGAGGTCACGCAGCCGCCGACGGGTCTCGGCCATCCAGCACAAGGCCCACTCGGCAGCGGTGCCCTGCACAACGAAGTTGCGGGTGAACCGGCCGCGGTCGCGGGCCTGGCTGCGGGCACGGCGCTCGTCCGTGCCGTCGGCATCGACCTCACCGGCACGTCCCTGCACCTGCTGCCAGGCCGGGCCCGGCGGTGGGCTGGTGCGGCCCAACCACGTGCGCACCGTCCCGCCACCGGCTCCGATCTCAGCTGCCCGGTCCACCAGGGTGGTTGCCCTGGGATAGGCGCGGCGCAGACGCGGCAGAATGGCGCCAGCCTCCCCGGCCGTGCCGCCGTAGAGGGCAGAGAGCATGCCGACCTTGGCCCGTTCCCGGGTCTCCACGACACCGGTGGCGACGAGGCCGGCATACAGGTCCCCGTCCTGCCCGGCCCCCGCCAGGGCGAGGTCACTGGCCATCCCGGCCAGCGCGCGCGGCTCGACCTGCGCAGCGTCGGCCACGACCAGCACCCAGCCGGGGTCGGCCACCACGGCGGCCCGGATCGCCCGGGGGATCTGCAGGGCACCCCCACCGCTGGTGGCCCACCGGCCGGTCACCACCCCACCCGGGACGTAGTCCGTGCGGAAGCGGCCAGAACGTCCGTGCGCACCGGGCTCGACCCAGGTGTCCAGCCAGGCCCATCCGTTGGCCGACAGCAGCCGCGCCAGGGCCTTGTACTCCAGCAGCGGCCCGACGACCGGGTGGGCGATGCCCGCGAGCTCCCACTTGGCGGTCGACTGCAGGTCCAGACCCGCATTGCGCAGGGCTTTGAGCAGGGCGGCCTGGGAGTCGGGGTTGAGGCCTGGAGCGTGGAGCAGGTCACGGATCTGGGCAGCCAGGCGCTCTAGTCGCTGCGGTCGCAGTCCGTGCTGCGGTCGTGGACCCAGGGCCGCCGTGAGGATCTCGTCGTGGCGCTCGCGGTCCCAGGGCAGGCCGTCGGCGTGCATCTCGGCCGCGATGAGGGCCCCGGCCGACTCTGCGGCCAACAGCAGCCGCAGCCGTCCCGGCTCCGCGGAGGCCGCGACCGCGGTGACCTGCCGTGCGTGCTCAGCGACGACCTCCTCCCACGCGGGGTGCGTCACGGGCGTGAGGTCATCGAGCAGGCTCGGGGTGGACGGCTGGGCGGGGGCGGCGGTCAACCAGGGCGGTGCCGGCCACGGATCGGGGGCAGCCAGTTGCAGGATCGCGTGGCACAGCCGCAGGTCGTGGCAGCGGCCCACCCGGACCCCGGCTGCGAGCAGCCGTGGAGAGATCGCCGCCGTGTCTGGCCACACCCACCGCGGACCGGTCCCCGATGCACTCCGCTCCTGGTCCGCGACCCAGTCGGCCACCGCGGGCCACGGCACACACTCTGCGTCGGCCTCCCCGCCAGCCGGTCGGGGCTCCTGGTTGGGGGCGTCCGCGACCGCCGCAGCCGCGGGGTCGCCGACGAGCAGCCCCTCCCGGGTCGGTGCCACCACCAGGTCCACGACGAGTGAGCCTACGGTGGGCCGGACAGTCGGGGTCACGGCGGCACGGTCGGTGAAGGTGCAGGACGGGAACCCGCGGCCACCCGGTAGCGTCCACCAGCTATGCGACGTCTCCTGATCCCGGTGCTGCTCGTCGGTGCCCTGCTCCTCTCGGGCTGCTCGGGCAGTGAGCCGATCGAGCTCCCTGAGGATCCACCCGATGCGGTGCTCCTCGACGCGGAGCGGGTCGAGACTCCGCTCGACACGGTCCTGATCGCGGTGCGCCAGGTCTCGGATGTCCCGATCTCCTACGAACGTCTCTTCGACGTGACCGACACCGGACCGGACGCGCTCATCGAGCACTACGACACGGCGCTGACCGCGCAGGGCTGGGAGCGAGTTGCCGGTTCACGCGGGATCACCGGGGCGCTCGGGTCCAGCTGGGAACGGAACGGCCAGGATGTGCTGATCGCACTGGTCAGCCTGGAGGGCAGGGACGTCGCCGCGGTCTTTGTGTCGCCGGGTTAGCCTGGGTCCATGCTGGAGTGGGGCAAGAAGACGGGTGGCCGGGTGCCGATCCTGCTGGACGGTGAGCAGGTGGCAACGGTCGACCCAGAGTTCTGGCGCGAGGGTGCCGAGCTGGTCATCGCGGGCCAGACCTGGCAGTTCGCTCGCGACGGTGGCGACCGGATCGCGCGCCTGGCCTCGGCCCCCGACCAGGTCGTCCTGCGGGCCACCAAGAAGGGGCTGTTCAGCCAGTCCTGGCTCATCCGAGGGGACGGTGTCTCCTACGAGATCGGTCAGGAGCGCGCCTTCGGCACCCGGCAGCAGGTGCTGCGCGACGGGCAGCGCATCGGGACCAGCGACAAGACCAGCTTCTGGGCCTCGCGGCCGACCCTGGACATCGATCAGTCGGTGCCGCCGATCCACCAGCTGTTCCTGCTGTGGATCTCGCACGTCATCCGGAAGCGTGCGGAGGCGGCTGCGGCGTCGTGACCGGGTCTCGACGCCAGCGGCTCGCGCCGTACGGTGTGGTGCATGACTGAGATGACCTATCGCCCGCTCGGGGACTCCGGCCTGCGGGTCAGCACCGTCGGCATCGGCTGCAACGCCTTCGGCACGCGCATCGGTGGTGACACGGTCCAGGAGATCGTGGATGCGGCGATCGAGGAGGGGATCACCCTGTTCGACACTGCCGACACCTACGGCCGCGGCGAGTCCGAGACGCTGCTCGGTGAGGCGCTGAACTCGCGCCGTGAGGCGGTCATCGTGGCCACCAAGTTCGGCATGGACATGCAGGGTGCCAACGGGCCAGACTGGGGTGCGCGCGGGTCACGGCGCTACATCCGCAGGGCGGTGGAGGCGAGCCTGCGTCGGCTCGGCACCGACTGGATCGACCTCTATCAGCTGCACCGCCCCGACCCGGTCACCCCGATCGACGAGACCCTGGCTGCCCTGTCCGAACTGGTCACCGAGGGCAAGGTCCGCTACATCGGCTCCAGCAATCTGGCCGGCTGGCAGGTCGTCGAAGCCGACTGGACCGCCCGGACCAGCGGCTACAGCGCGTTCATCTCGGCCCAGAACAAGTACTCCCTGCTCGATCGGGAACCGGAGGAGGAACTGGTGCCGGCCTGCGAGACCGTCGGGGTCGGCGTCCTGCCGTTCTTCCCGCTGGAGTACGGCCTGCTCACCGGCAAGTACTCCCGCGACCAGGGCGCACCCCAGGGCAGTCGCCTGGCAGCGGACAACCAGGCGGAGCGGTTGGCGGGGGCGGACTGGGACGAGATCGAGCGGCTGACGGCGTATGCCGAGGCGCGCGGACTCTCCCTGCTCCAGGTGGCCATCGGTGGGCTCGCCGCCCAGCCGGCGGTCTCCTCGGTGATCGCCGGAGTGACCAGCGCGGACCAGGTCCGCAGCAACGCGGCCGCCGGGCTGTGGGAGCCGACTGCGGAGGACCTGGCCGAGCTCTAGAGGATCGCTTCCTCGAATCGGAAAATCAGGTATGCCGGTGCTACAGTCTGTAGCCGCCGGTACACCTGGGGCTGTGGCGCAGTTGGTAGCGCGTCTCGTTCGCAATGAGAAGGTCAGGGGTTCGAATCCCCTCAGCTCCACCCAGACCAGCCAGACGAGGAACCCCGCCTGAGGGCGGGGTTTTTTCGTGGCAGGACACTGGGCGAAAGCAGTAGGCTCACTCGCGTGACGCTGGACTATGTCGCCCACCTTAAGGGTGAGACAGAACGGTTCCTGTCGGTGCTGCGCGGCGCGGACCCCACCCTGCAGGTCCCCGGCTGTCCCGACTGGGACGCTGCCGATCTGCTGTGGCACCTGGGGGAGGTGCAGTGGTTCTGGGCCACGATTGTGTCCCGGCGGCTGCAGGATCCGGAGGCGGCCGAGGCCGATAAGCCATCCCGACCCGGTTCGCAGGACGCGCTGGTGACCTTTCTGGAGGACGCCCACGGTCAGTTGGTGGAGGCGCTGTCGTCCGCCGACCCTGCCGAGCAGGTGTGGATGTGGGCCGAGGACCAGACCGTCGGCTACGTGCGGCGCCGCCAGGCCAACGAGGCGCTGATCCACCGGCTGGACGCGGAGCAGACGGTCGGTGCCGTCACGCCGCTGGATCCGCTGCTGTCGACCGACGCGCTGCACGAGGTGTTCACCACGATCTTTGGCGGTGTCCCGGACTGGGGGACCTTCACCCCGTCAGGCAGGTCGGTCCAGCTCGAACCGGCCGACGGGCCGGGCCCTCTGCAGATCGGGTTGGGCCGCTTCACCGGGACCAGTCCCGCCAGCGGCACCGCCTATGACGACCCGGCCTGCGAGCTGGCGTCGACCGACTCACCCAGCGCGACGGTCACCGGGACGGCCGGTGACCTGGCCGCCTGGGCGTGGGGTCGCGGTGACCTCTCGAGGCTCACCGTCACTGGCGACCAGGGCGCGGTCTCGGACCTGACGGCGGTGCTGGACCTGGGAGTTGAGTAAGGGCCCTCGCCGCTGACGCATCACCCTTCCGGCAACCGTCAGGGTGGCCGCCGGTGACACGGTGGGCCGGCTCCGACGTCAGTCCTTGGGCCGCTGGTCCACGATCCGCCGGGCCTTGCCGACCGAGCGCTCGATCCCACCCTCGCCGAGGACGACCACCTGAGCGGTGGTGCCGATCCGCGACTTGATCTGGCGGGCCACCTCGCGGGCCAGGACCTCCCGACGCTCGGGCGCCAGGCCGGGCGCTCCCTCGACGTTGACGGTGAGCTCGTCCATCCGGGCAGGTCGGCTGAGCACGCACTGGAAGTGGGGGCGGAGCCCGTCGATCTTGAGCACGATCTCCTCGATCTGGGTCGGGAAGACGTTGACGCCGCGCACGATCATCAGGTCGTCCGAGCGGCCGGTGATCTTGGCCATCCGGCGGAAGCTCGGCCGCGCGGTGCCCGGCATCAGCCGCGTCAGGTCGCGGGTGCGATAGCGCAGCATCGGCATCGCCTCGCGCGTCATCGCGGTGAGAACGAGTTCGCCCTCCTCGCCCTCCGGGACCGGCTCCTCGGTGATCGGGTCAATGATCTCGGGATAGAAATGGTCCTCCCAGAGGGTCAGCCCGTCCTTGGTCTCCACGCACTCCTGGGCCACGCCCGGGCCCATCACCTCGGAGAGCCCGAAGATGTCGGTGGCGTGCATCCGGCACTCCGCCTCGATCTCCTCGCGCATCGCCTGCGTCCACGGCTCCGCCCCGAAGACCCCGATCCGCAGCGACGTCTCCGAGGGGTCAAGGCCCAGGCTCTTGACGTGGTCCATCATCGCCAGGAAGTAGGACGGTGTCACCATGATCACTGACGGCTTGAAGTCGCGGATCAGCTGGATCTGCTTCTCGGTCTGCCCGCCGCTCATCGGGATCGCGGTGCAGCCGAGCCGCTCCACCCCGTAGTGCGCGCCGAGACCGCCGGTGAACAGGCCGTAGCCGTAGGCCACGTGCACCAGGTCGCCCGGTCGCACACCTGCGGCCCGCAGGGAACGAGCCACCAGGTCGGCCCAGGTGTCGATGTCCTTCTTCGTGTAGCCCACGACCGTCGGACGCCCGGTCGTCCCCGAGCTCGCGTGCACGCGCACGCACTGCTCGCGCGGCACCGCGAGCATCTCGAACGGGTAGTTGTCCCGCAGGTCAGCCTTGGTCGTGAACGGCAGCAGCCGGACGTCGTCCAGGGTCCGTATGTCGTCCGGGTGCACCCCGCGCTCGTCCAGGCGGCGCCGGTAGTGCACCACCCCGTCGTAGGCCCGGCGAACGCAATCCTGCAACCGTGAGAGCTGCTCGGTGCGCAACTGGTCGAGCGACCACGTCTCGGCGTCGTCATAGAGGTCGGGCCGGGGTTCGATCGTCGGCAGTGACATGGGGCACCTCTCCTCGCGCTGGTTCCTCCCCGAGGGTATGCCGGTGCCTCCGCGAGCGCAGGTGCGTGACGGCATACTTCCCCGCCTGCCCCGTCAGGACAGACCGCTGATCGTCCCGTCCGGGGCCAGCTCGATCCGCTCGGCGTTGGGATGCCGGGACAGGCCTGGCATGGTCCGCATGTCTCCGGCGATGGCATAGACATAGCCCGCACCCACGTTGGCTCGCACCTCCCGCACCGGCAGGCGCCAGCCCGTGGGCGCACCGCGCAGGGTCGGGTCGGAGCTGATCGACAGGTGGGTCTTGGCGATGACCACCGGCAGGTCACCGAAGCCTGCGTCCTCATAGGTCTGCAGGGACTTCGCGGCGGCAGGGGTGTAGTCCACGCCGTCGGCGCCGTAGACACGGGTCGCGATGGCCTCGATCTTCTCCTCGAGGGTGTCCTCCAGGGCGTAGGTCGTGGTGAACCGGGTGGGTTGCTCCGACGCGGCCAGCACCTCCCGCGCCAGGTCTTCGGCTCCGGCGCCGCCCTGCGCGACGTGCCGGGTCACCGCGCAGCGCACACCGAGTTCGGCGGCGAGCCCGGCGATGACGGCATGCTCGCTGTCGTGGTCCTGCGGGAAGGCGTTGATCGCGACCACGGGGGTGACCCCGAAGCTCTGGATGATCTCGAGGTGCTTGCGCAGGTTGGCCAGGCCGGCGCGTACCTCGTCCGGGCTCTCCGCGAACAGGGCCTCGGGGAGCGGCCGGCCGGGCTTGATGTCGTAGTGGCCGGAGTGGACCTTCAGCGCCCGCACGGTCGCGACCACGACGGCGGCGGCTGGCTCCAGGCCACCCAGTCGGCACTTGACGTTGAAGAACCGCTCGGCGCCCATGTCGGCCCCGAAACCGGCTTCGGTGACGACCACGTCGGCGTGGCTGAGGGCCACCTTGTCGGCGACCACCGAGGAGGTGCCGGTGGCGATATTGCCGAACGGGCCGCAGTGGATCAGCGCCGGCCCGCCCTCCAGCGTCTGCAGCAGGTTGGGCTTCAGCGCGTCACGCAGGATGACCGCCATGGCGCCCGCGACGCCGAGGTCCTCGGCCGTGACCGGCTTGCCCACCCCGGTGTAACCGACCACGATCCGGCCCAACCGTGCGCGCATGTCCTGATAGGAGGTGGCCAGGGTCATCAGCACCATGACCTCGGAGGCCGCCGTGATGTCGAAGCCGGTCTCCCGGACCACCCCGTCGGCCCGCGCCCCGAGCCCGACGATGACATTGCGCAACGACCGGTCGTTGACGTCCATCACCCGGCGCCAGGTGATGTTGCGCTCGTCCAGGCCCAGTTCGTTGCCGAAGTGTAGGTGGTTGTCCACTGCGGCGGAGAGCAGGTTGTGCGCTGCGGTGATCGCGTGGAAGTCTCCGGTCAGGTGCAGGTTGAGGCGCTCCATCGGCACCACTTGGCTGTAGCCCCCACCGGCGGCACCACCCTTGATCCCGAAGGTCGGGCCCATCGACGGCTGCCGCAGCGTGGCCACCGCGTTGGTCCCCAACCGGCGCAGGGCCTGGGTCAGTCCGACGACGACCGTCGTCTTGCCCTCTCCCAGGGGTGTGGGAGTGATGGCCGACACCACGACATACTTCCCGCGCGGCACCCCGGCGGCAGCGGCGAGGTCGATCTTGGCGACATCGTGGCCGTAGGGCTCGACGTGCTCAGGGGCAACGCCCAGGTCGGCGGCGACCTCGGCCATCGGACGGAGGCGGGCGGTGCTGGCGATCTCCAGATCGCTCGGCAGGGGAGTGGGACGGCTCATGTGCTGAGCGTATTGCGCCACGGCGGTGCGATAGTGAGCACTCACGTGATCCGCACGAGTAGGGGAGCGACATGGGGCTGTTCGGCAACGACGAGGACAGAGCACGCAGGGAGACCGAACGGGCGGAGCAGGAGCGTCTGCTGGCCGAGCAGCAGCGAGCGAAGACGGAGGCACGCGCACGGGAGGCGTGGGCGGCCTCGCCGCTGGGCCAGGCAACGGCCGCGCTGGAGGCCGGACGGACCTTTCTCGAGCTCCAGCTCGAGGTGGGTCGCGCGGAGGGTCAGGCGATGTGGGGGACCCGGGACTATGCCTCCACCGAGCAGATCACCAGTTCCGCGGAGCTGCTCGGGGACGTCGAGCGCCTCGGCTGGCACCTGGAGCACGTCGGCTACGTCTTCCGGATGACCGGGCAGTCCAGCAGCGAGAAGATGTTCCTCTCGGGCCAGGAGTCAGCAGTCAGCGGGGTGACCATGGGGATCTACCTGTTCCGCGCCGTCAGGTCCGGCGCCGACGACGGCAGCACCATCGCCACACAGCCTCCGATCCGCTAGGAGCCGCCGGGGGCTGCTCCGGAGCGTCGCAGCCGTCGGGCGACCGCCCGCTGTTGGACCCGGCTGGCCCGCACCACGAGCGGAGCGGCGCGCACGGCCAGGCCGGGAGCCAGGTCGAAGGCGCGGGCCTGCAGGCCCCGCCAGCGCGGCACCGACGTCACCGGACGGGGCCGGGCCACCACCTGCAGCACCACGTCCGCGAGCTCACCGGGCTGCAGCAGCGTGCCGGAGAAGGACATCGAGGCAGTCGGGTCCTCGAGCTTGTCGAATAGCATCGGGGTCCACATGCCGTCCGGGCAGACGCAGCTGATGTGGATGTCGGTGTGACCCGCGAGCCGCAGGTCCGCCTGCGCGGAGGTGCTGAAGCCGAGGACGGCGTGCTTGGACCCGGCATAGACACCCTCGCCGGGCACGGTCACCAGCCCGGCCAGCGAGGCAATGTTGATGATGTGCCCGCGCCCCACCGGCCGCATCACCTCCAGGGCGGCGATCGTGCCGTGCATGGTCCCGAGCGCATTGACCTCGAGCATCAGCCGACGCATGGCGTCGTCGTGCTCCCAGACCGGACCGGTGGCGAGCACCCCGGCGTTGTTGATCCACAGCCCCAGGCCGGGCTCGGCCAGGCGTTGCGCCAGAGCGCGGCAGGCCCCCTGGTCGCGCACGTCCAGGGCCTCGCCCACGGCGTCGTAGGCCGGACCGGTCGCGTTGATCTCCGCCGCGGTGGTCCTGGCCAGGTCGGCGTCGACATCCGTGACGTGCACGGCATACCCCTCCCGGGCCAGGCGCACCGCGATCTCCCGCCCCAGGCCGCGGCCCGCGCCGGTGACGACGGCGGCGCCGCGTCGGTTGCGGGTGGCACGGCCCCGCCCCCGTCGGCGCTCTCGGGAGAGGTCCCAGAGGTAGTGGTCGAAGTCGACCTCCATGGTGTGCCGCGGTGAGGCATAGAAGCGGGCGGCATTGCGCTCGTGGTCGGCGGCCAGCTGCGTGCGCACCTCGTCAACAGCCGGGAACTCGTAGCTCCCGGTGAGGATCTCGGCGATCCACCGCGCCTGCGCCTCCGCCAGCGGCATGACCGCCCCGATGGGCTGGAGCAGCCCCAGGAAGTAGAGCCCGGGCAGGTCGGGGTGGACCGTGCGCTTCCACAGGGGCAGGTCGTTGTCGGGGGCGTCCAGCAGTTCGGGGTCCAGGAAGGGGAAGGTCACCCGGTAGCCCGTGGCCCACACGATCAGGTTCGCTGGGGCGCTGCTGCCGTCGACGAAGGCGACTCGGTCCCCGGCGAGACGCTCGATCGCGGGGCGCGGGGTCACCCGGCCGCTGCGCAGTGCGTCGCGGATCTCCTCGGACTGCACCGGGTGCGACTGGCTGGGGGCGTGAGGTGGCTGCGGCAGGCCGAGCCTGGCCACGTTGCCGGCGGTGATGGCTCCGAACCGCAGCCGGGCTCGGGTCAGCAGCCAGGGTGCCCACCCCGGCGCGGTGATCTGGTCGGAGGCGATTCCGGCGGTGAACTTGGGCAGCACCCACTGGCCGCGGCGCTGCGAGAGGTTCGTCGAGCGGGCGACCCGTGCGCTCACCGACGCGATGTCAAGGGCGGAGTTGCCGGACCCGACGACGACCACATCGCGGCCGCGGAGCTGGTCGCCGCCGCGATAGTCGTGGGCGTGGATCTGCTCACCGTCGAAGGTGCCGGGATAGGCCGGCTCCGGCCAGCGCGGGTCCCAGTGGTGGCCGTTGGCGACCAGCACCGCCGCATAGTCCGCGGTCCGGGTGCCTTCCGGCCCCTGCGTCGTGACGCGCCAGTCGGCATGACCCACCGGGTCGGCCAGCGAGCTGCGGGCCCCCGCCACCCGCTCGACGTTGGTGACCCTGGTGCCAAACGTGATCGTTTCTGCAAAACCGAAGTGCTCGACATACGCCTCGAAGTAGGCCGCGACCTGGTGGTGCTTGGCGTAGGGCGGGTAGTCCGGCGGCATCGGGAAGTCGGAGAAGGCCATCCGCCGGGTGGAGGTGTTGATCTCGAGGGTCTCGTAGCAGGCGGACTGGCCGTTGGGGTTGTCCAGCACCCAGTTGCCGCCGACGACGCTGCCCTTCTCGAAGCAGTCGAACGGCACGCCCGCCAGATAGAGGGACTTGGCGGCGGCCAGCCCGCTCGAGCCGGCTCCGATGATGCAGACCCGAGGGAGTGAGGGGTCGGGCACCACCGGCGCGGTGACGGCAGGGGCACGGTGGCGCTGGGTGACCAGGTACGGCATGGCGCACATCGTGCCACCAGCAGTGCGGAACACTGGGGTGTGGCCACCATCCAGGGGACTGCGTCCACCCTCGAGCTGCCCGACGTCGTCGCGCAGCTCGGCACCGACCCAGAGCGCGGGTTGGGCGCGGCCGAGGCCGCACGCCGCCTGGCGGCCGAGGGGGCCAACGAGCTGCAGGTCGCACCGCCGGTGCCGACCTGGCGCAAGATCCTGGCCCAGTTCCAGGACCCGCTCATCTACCTGCTGCTGGTCGCGGTGGTGATCGCCACGCTCGCCTGGGTCGTCGAGGGCGCCCAGGGACTGCCGACCGACTCGATCGTCATCACCCTCATCGTCATCGCCAACGCGATCCTCGGCTACAGCCAGGAGGCGAGGGCTGAGCAGGCTGTGGCTGCCCTGCAGAGGATGACCGAGTCGAGCGCGACCGTGGTCCGCGACGGTGAGACGCAGGTCGTGCCGGCCGCCGAGATCGTGCGCGGGGACGTCCTGCTGCTGGCCGAGGGGGACAGCGTGGGCGCGGACGGCCGCGTGGTGGAGGCCAACGCGCTGCGCGTGGCCGAGGCCTCGCTGACCGGCGAGTCCACTGCCGTGGCCAAGAGCCCGGGCGTGCTGGCGGGCGGAGAGGCCCTGGGCGACCGCACCAACATGGTCTTCCGGGGCACGGCGATCACCCAGGGGACCGCCAGGGTGATGGTCACCGGGACGGCGATGGACACCGAGATGGGTGCCATCGCCACGATGCTCGAGCAGACCCAGCGTGAGCCGACGCCGCTGGAGCGCGAGATCGCGCTGATCGGCAAGATGCTCGGTGGCATCGTGATCGTCATCGCGGTCGTGGTGATGGCCACCGTGTGGGTGATCAGCGATGTGGACACCCTCGACGACGCCGTGACCGTGCTCCTGCTGGGCGTCTCGCTCGCCGTGGCCGCCGTGCCCGAGGGGCTGCCGGCCATCCTGTCCGTCGTGCTGTCGATCGGTGTGCAGCGGATGGCTCAGCGCAACGCGATCGTCAAGAACCTCAGCTCCGTCGAGACGTTGGGCTCGGCCTCGGTCATCTGCTCGGACAAGACCGGCACCCTGACCAACAACGAGATGACCCTCCAGGTGGTGCTGACAGCCTCCGGCGAGGCCGCGGTCACCGGGGTCGGCTACGCGCCCAAGGGGCAGGTCATCGCCGTCAGCGTGCCGCAGCGGGCCGAGGACATCGTCGTCCTGTCCGGGGGCTCGCTGGCCTCCAACTCCGAGCTGCGCCAGACGGATGGTGAGTGGCAGATCCTCGGTGACCCCACGGAGGCGGCCTTCCTGGTGGCGGAGCGCAAGATGGGCCTGACCGAGCGGCGGACCGCACGCTTCAGCCGGGTGGGGGAGGCGCCGTTCACCTCCGAGCGCAAGCGGATGTCCACGGTGCACCTGGACCACGAGCACGACGACCAGCCGGTGCTCATCAGCAAAGGCGCCCCGGACGTGCTCCTGCAACGGTGCACCAGCATCCGGGTGGGGCTGGAGACCCGCCCCCTAGACGACGCGAGCCGCAGCGACATCCTGACCGGCGTCGAGGGACTGTCCGGCCGCGCGATGCGCACCATGGGCGTCGCCTACCGGCCGCTGACCGTCGAGCAGGTCGGCGCCGAGGTCATCGCCTCCGGTCGGGTGCCGGCCGAGCTGGCCGAGGAGCTCGAGGACGAGCTCACCTATGTCGGCACGGTCGGCATGATCGACCCCCCGCGGGAGTCTGCGGCCGAGGCGGTCAGGCAGGCCCAGCGCGCCGGCATACGGGTCATCATGATCACCGGCGACCACCCCGCCACCGCCCTGCGGATCGCCCAGGACCTCGGCATCGCCGCCCCCGGCGAGGCCGCCCTCACCGGGCCCGAGCTGGACACCATGGACGAGGCCGGCTGGGCGGCGGCGGCGGCAGAGGTCAACGTCTTTGCCCGGGTCGCGCCCGAGCACAAGCTGCGCATCGTGGACGCGCTGCAGGACACCGGTCAGATCGTCGCGATGACCGGGGACGGCGTCAATGACGCCCCGGCCCTGAAGTCCGCCGACATCGGCGTCGCGATGGGCATCACGGGGACGGAGGTGACCAAGGAGGCGGGCTCGATGATCCTGGCTGACGACAACTTCGCCACCATCGTGGCCGCGGTTCGGCAGGGCCGGGTGATCTTCGACAACATCAAGAAGTTCCTGCGTTATCTGTTGTCGTCCAACATGGGCGAGGTCCTCACCGTCTTCCTGGGCGTCGTGCTGGCCGGCGTCATCGGTCTGACCGCCGCCAGCCAGGACGCCATCGTGCTGCCCCTACTGGCGACCCAGATCCTGTGGATCAACCTGGTGACCGACTCGACCCCGGCGCTGGCGCTCGGCGTGGACCCCGAGACCGACGACGTGATGGCGCGGCGTCCGCGTGTGGTCGGTGAGCGGGTCATCGACGCACGCATGTGGGGCGGCATTGTCGCTGTGGGTGCGGTGATGGCGGCGGCGACGCTGCTCACGATCGACATCTTCCTGCCCGGGGGCCTGATCGAGGGCAGTGACTCCCTCGAGGTCGCGCGCACGGCCGGCTTCACCACCTTGGTGCTGGCCCAGCTCTACAACGTCTTCAACTCCCGGTCGCAGACCACCAGCGCCTTCCGCAAGCTGCTCAGCAACAGATGGTTGCTGGCGGCCGTCGCCTTCGGAGTGGCCTCGCAGGTTGCGGTGGTGCACGTGCCCTTCCTGCAGGAAGCCTTCGGCACGCAGCCGCTGGACCTGGGGCACTGGCTGGTGTGCGCCGCGATGGCCAGCACCGTGCTGTGGTTCGACGAGGGGCTCAAGTTCGTCGAGCGTCGGCTCGACACCCGTCGTGGTGTCAGCAGCGCCAGGTGAGGGCCCCCGGCACCTGGTTGTTGACGCGGCGGGAGACCTAGGTCGCTCCCAGCGCGCCGGGAACCGTGCGCAGGTGTGAGGTCTGGGACGCCCACAGGTGTGCGGTGGCCCAGGCGCGATACGGACGCCACGACTCTGCCGCCTGCTGGGCCGCCCGGGCCGGTGCGCCGGCGAGTGCCCGGCGGACCACCGCGTCAGAGGCAGGGAAGGCGTCGGGGTCGCCCAGGACGCGCAGCGCGAGGTACTCCACCGTCCACGGCCCGATCCCCGGCACCTCCAGCAGCCGCGCGCGGGCGGTCGGCGGGTCGCTCCCGGGATCTAGTGAGAATCCGTCGGCGAACACAGCCGCCAGCGCCTGCACCGTGCGTGCCCGGGCGGTGGTGAGTCCGACGGCGGCCCGCAGCTCCTCCGAAGGTGCCGCGACCAAGGCGGCTGCGGTGGGGAAGAGCCGCAGGCCGGCCACCTCGCCGGGGGAGTATGCCGTGCACAACCGCTCGGCGAACAACCTGCCTGCGGAGAGGGTCACCTGCTGACCGAGGACCGTGTGGATCGCCGCCTCGAATCCGGCCGGATGGCGCACCGGACGCAGGGCTGGCCGCTGCCTGACCAGCCGGGCGAGCAGCGGGTCGGCGGCCAGGTGGGCGCCCACCGGTGCCGGGTTCGTCTCCAGGTCGAACCACCACCGGACCAGGGCCGTGGCCTCCTCGATCACCGTCGCGGGGGCCTCCACGTCGATGCCGGCGGGGCCGATCCGGAGCGTGATCACGGTGGGTGTGCCGGCCAGGTCCAGCAGGCGCCGGTAGGTGCCGGCTGGGGAGACCTCCTCGCTGCCGGGGGTCGCGTGGTTGACCAGGGTGGTCAGGGTGGTCTGCGCCTCGAGCCCACCGACCGCGGGCAGCTCACGACGAGTCACGAGGTGCAGCGTAGGTCAGCAGGACCGACAGTGCGACGATGGACCCCGGCGCCGGGCAGACCCGGCGAGGGCCACCGCGTGACACCTCCGTCGTGGCCGTGCGCGACTGGGCAGGTGGGAAGGACGCGAGATGGCAAGTGACCTGCGGGGTCGCAGCATGTTGAGCCTGGTGGAGGAGAGCCCGGAGGAGATCCGCGATCTGCTGGACCTGGCGGCGCAGCTCAAGAGCGCCAAGCGAGCCGGCACCGAGGAGCGCCACCTGGTCGGCAAGAACATCGCGCTGATCTTCGAGAAGACCTCGACCCGCACGCGCAGCGCCTTTGAGGTCGCCGCGCACGACCAGGGCGCCTCCAGCACCTTCCTGGAGCCCAGCTCCACCCAGATCGGGCACAAGGAGTCGATCAAGGACACCGCCCGCGTGCTGGGCCGGATGTATGACGCGATCCAGTACCGCGGCTCCGCCCAGTCGGTGGTCGAGGAGTTGGCCGAGTACGCCGGGGTGCCCGTCTACAACGGCCTGACCGACGACTGGCATCCCACCCAGATGCTGGCGGACGCGCTCACCATGATGGAGCACACGGACAAGCCGCTCGACCAGATCTCCTATGCCTATCTCGGCGACGCCCGCAACAACATGGGCAACTCGCTGCTGCTGATCGGGGCCAAGCTCGGCATGGACGTGCGCATCGGGGCGCCGAGCGCCCTCCAACCGACCGACGAGCTCGTCGCGCAGTGCCGTGCGATCGCGGCGACGACGGGCGCCCGCCTCACGCTCACCGAGGACCCGGTCGAGGCCGTCGCGGGGGTCGACTTCGTGCACACTGACATCTGGGTGTCGATGGGTGAGCCCGCAGCGGCCTGGGGCGAACGGGTCGCCATCCTGCTGCCCTACCAGGTCAACGCCGCGCTGATGAGTGCGAGCGGCAACCCCGAGGTGAAATTCATGCACTGCCTGCCAGCCTTCCACGACACCGGCACCGAGACCGCCCGCGACCTGGTGGAGCGGTTCCCGCGCCTGGCTCAGGGCGCCGAGGTGACCGACGAGGTCTTCGAGTCCGCGGCCAGCATCGTCTTCGACCAGGCGGAGAACCGCATGCACACGATCAAGGCGCTGATGGTCGCGACCATCGCCGGGCGCGCATGAGCACCGTCACCGGCGACCCCGCCCTCCGGGATCCGGCCCGCAAGGTCTCCCGCCGAGCCATCGGCTACTGGACCACCACGGCGGTGATCTATGAGGGCATCTTCCTGGCGATCCTGGTGGTCGTCTATCTCGTCGTGCTGCCCGAGCGCTACTGGTGGGCGAGTGCGCTGCTGACCGTGGCGGTGGTGCTGGCGGTCGCCGAGATACTCGTCGTGCCACGCTTCAAGTTCGCCGTGCACCGCTGGGAGGTCACCGACTCAGCCATTTACACCCGCTCGGGCTGGCTGAACATCGAGCAGCGCATCGCCCCGTTGTCGCGGGTGCAGACCGTCGACTCCGAGCAGGGGGCTATCCAGCGGATGTTCCGCCTGGCCTCGATCACGGTGACCACCGCCTCATCAGCCGGCGCCATCGAGATCAAGTGCCTGGACCAGGACGAGGCGCGTCGTGTCGTGGCGCACCTGACCGAGATCACCGGCCGCGACGAGGGTGACGCCACGTGAGCCTGCCCGACGGCCCACCACCGGAGGGTCCGGCAGACAACCTGGCCGACGGCCCACCACCGGAGGGTCCGGCATACAACCTCCCGCCGCCGGACTCGGTGCGGGACCGGGAGTGGCACCGCCAGTCCCCGCGGATGCTGGTGGTCCACCCGGTCCGCATCCTGTGGTCGATGGCGTTCCCGATCCTCATCGCCTTCGTCGGGATCCGGCAGTCGACCGACACCTCCTGGTCGCTGCGGTTGCTGCCGGTGCTGCTCGTCGGTGCCCTGGCGCTCGGTCTCATCCCGTGGTTCACCACCCGCTATCGCTTCACCGACACCCAGCTGCAGGTGCGCACGGGACTGATCAACAAGTCGGAGAAGACCGCACCCCTGGACCGGGTGCGCTCGGTCGACCTGGAGTCACCGCCCCTGCACCGTGTCCTTGGGCTGTCTAAGGCCAAGATCGGCACCGGTGTCGACGAGACCCGGCTGGAGCTGGACGGCCTGGCGACACTGGAGGCCGGTCGGCTGCGGGAGTACCTCCTGCTGCGCGGGGCCGCTGGTCGCGGGCGGACCAGCAGCCAGCCGGTGGCGCCGCCACCGGGGGAGCACGGCGTGCCGGAGCCGGTGCCGGGGACGACGGCACCGGCTCAGGACGAGGTCCTCGCCGAGATCGACTGGTCGTGGCTGCGCTTTGCCCCGTTCAGCCTGTCCAGCCTGGTCATCGTGGCGACGGCGCTCGGTCTGCTCTTCCAGTTCGGTGACGACTTCGGTGTCCTCAGCCAGGACCGGGTGGAGGGGACCTACGAGTGGGTCCTGGCGCAGGCGCTGCTCGCGGTCGTGGTGGGCGGCCTGCTGGCGCTGCTGGTCGGCTGGCTGCTGGTGTCGACGATCAACTATGTCCTGCAGTGGTGGAACCTGCGCCTCGTGCGGGAGCCGGGCGGCACGATCCGGCTCACCCGCGGGCTGCTGACCACCACCTCGACCACGGTCGAGGAGGCCCGGATCCGGGGCGTGCAGCTCACTGAGCCGCTGCTGCTGCGCGCGGTCGGTGGCGGTGAGCTCACGTCGCTGGCCACCGGCGTCGGCTCCGGTGGCACCACCAAGCTCCTGCCGCCCTGCCCGCGGCACGTGGCCGAGTCGGTGGGACACAGTGTGCTGGGGACCGGGGAGCAGCTGGTCGATCCGACCGGTGACACCCCGGATGACCCCGGTGCTGGCGGCGACGGCCCCCTCGACGGCCCGCTGACGGTGCCGGTGCGCAGCCACGGCCCGGCTGCCCACCGGCGGCTCCTGATGCAGAGCCTGTGGCCCACCCTGTTTCTCACAGCGGGTGCCGCGGGACTGGCCTGGTGGCTGTCGTGGCAGTGGTGGATCGTGGGTGCGGTGGCGGTGGGCGTCGGGTTGATCAACCTCGGCCTGGCCGAACTGGCCTTTCGCAACCTCGGCCACCAACTGACCCCCCAGCACCTGGTGGGCCGCAGCGGTGCGCTTCAGCGCCAGCGGGTGGTGCTCGAGCGCGCCGGTGTCATCGGCTGGGTGGTGCGCCAGTCATTCTTCCAGCGCCGCCGTGGCCTGGCCGACCTGGTCGCCACGACTGCGGCCGGACCCGAGCAGGTCACGATCACCGACATCCCGCTGCCGTGGGCCCTGGAGCTTGCCAGCCAGACCACCCCGACCGTGGTCGACCAGTTCCGGTCGACCGGAGAGGAGCCATGATGGCTGAGGACCTCACCCGGATCTATGACCGGGCCACCTTCCTGTTCGACAACAAGGAGTTCGTCAAGGCCGCCGAGCTGTTTGCCCAGCTGGCCCAGGAGGAGCCGGACCACCTGGAGGTCCGCATGTGGCTGGCCCGCGCCTACTACCACTCGGCGCAGCTGGGTCGCGCCGAGGAGGTGCTGGAGGCTGTGGTCGACCGGTGGCCCAGTGAGGCCTACGCCCACCTCCTGCTCGCTCGCACCCTGCAGCGGGCCGGACGTGCGGACGAGGGGCGCCAGCACCTGAAGATCGCCGAGGCCATGGGGCTGACAGAGTAGGACCGCCCGGGGGCTGCGGGGTCAGTTCCAGAAGTCGAACCACATCCGCATCTCCCAGTCCCCTCGCGGCATGGTCTGCGCGGTGTAGACCGGGTAGTACCAGATGAACAGCGCCACGGCCGCGGCCAGATAGAGGATCACCACGGCCGCGCCCCACCGCCGCCGGGCCGCGGAGTCCTCGGCCCGGCCATAGGCCAGCGCCAGGCAGTAGGTGACGATGAGGACCAGCCAGGGCACGAAGGCGACCGCGTAGAAGCTGTAGATGGTGCGCGTCTGATACATGAACCACGGCAGCCACCCGGCGACCAGGCCGGACAGCGCCGCACCGGCGCGCCAGTCGCGGCCGATCAGCCACATGAATGTCACCACCAGCAGCCCCAGCGTGGCTCCCCACCACACGAAGAGGTTGCCGAGCGAGGCGATGTAGGTGACGCAGTCGCTGACCTCGCAGCCGCTCTCACCCAGCTTGGGCCAACGTGCATAGAACAGGGTGGGCCGTCCCTGGATGATCCAGGACCACGGGTTGGAGGACCAGGCGTGCTCGTTGGCCAGGCCGACGTGAAAGCTCATCACCTCCTGGTGGTAGGCCCACAACGAACGCAGCGGGTCCGGGACCAGCGAGCCGAAGCCCGAGGCGGGGTTGTCCGCCGCCCACTGCCGCTTGTAGCCGTGGTCGGTCCCGAACCAGCCGACCCAGCTGGCCAGATAGGTCACCAGCGCGACCGGCACCATCTGCAGGAAGGCGGGTATGCCGTCGCGCACCAGGGAGCCGAGGAACCACTGCTCGGCCCCGGCAGCGCGCCGCGCCCCCATGTCCCACCAGACGGTCATCAGCCCGAACACGGCCAGGAAGAACAGGCCGGACCACTTGGTGCCGATGCACAGCCCGAGGCTGACCCCCGCCGCCACCCGCCACCAGCGGATCCCGAGTCCGGGACCCCACGACATACTCCCCAGGCCTGGCAGCCGATCACCGACCCGCGCCGCCAGCCGGCGACGACCGTGGTCCCGGTCGATCAGCAGCAGGCAGAACGCCGCGAGGGCCCAGAACATCACGAAGATGTCCAGCAGTCCGGTGCGGGAGTGCACGAAGTGGTGCCCGTCGACCGCCAGCAGGGTGGCCGCTGCCGTAGCCAGCAGCGGGTTGTGGAACATCCGCCAGGCGGCACGGCCCACCATCAGGATCGACAGGGTGCCCACGACCGCGGCGGCCACCCGCCAGCTGAACGGGTTCTCGACACCGAAGAGCCACTGGCCCAAGCCGATCATCCACTTGCCGACCGGGGGGTGCACCACCATGTCCGGTGCCGTCCCGAAGACGTCCGGGTTGCCGGCGGTGAACAGCACGTCCGGTTCCTCCAGGCCGGGCTTGATGTCCATCTCGACGCCGAACTTGATCAGCGACCAGCCCTGCTTGACGTAATAGGTCTCGTCGAAGACGAGGGAGGTCGGCTGGCCGAGGCGGATGACCCGGATGATCCCGCCGAGGGCCATGACGATCAGCGGACCCCACCAACCCCAGGCTGCGGCGCGCGCTCCGGGCGCCGGGCCGAGGAGTCGCGCGCGCAGTCGGGCCACGCCCCCGGTCGCTTCCGTCACGGCGTCATAGTAGGCGCGTGAGCCCGTGAGCATGGCAACAGTGGTCCGGGCATCCGAGACCGCGGGTCGGCGCAGTAGTACAGTCCTGATCGTGGCCACCTCAACAATCGCCGCGGGCAAGCGGCCCAAGACGCGGAGCATCCTGCTCAAGACGGTGATGGCCGTCACCGGGCTGATCTTCGTCGGGTTCATCCTCGCGCACATGTACGGCAACCTGATGATCTTCGCCGGCAAGGAGGACTTCAACGAGTACGCGCACCACCTGCGCGAGTTCGGGACCCCGATGCTGCCCTATGCCGGCTTCCTGTGGGTCATGCGCATCACGCTGGTGGTCAGCCTCGTGCTGCACGCGGGCTCGGCGTTTGCGCTGTGGCACCGTGCCGGCCAGGCACGCACCACCCAGTATCTCGCACGCAAGGGTCAGTGGGCGACCTTCGTCAAGCGTTCCATGCGCTGGGGTGGCGTGGCGCTGCTGATCTTCGTGGTCTTCCACATCCTGCACTTCACGACCAACACCATCCAGATCGGTGGTGACTACGACAACCCCGCCGACCGTCTGGTGGCCAGCTTCGGTGAGTGGTGGGCCGTGCTGATCTATCTGTTCGCCGTCGCCGCCCTGGGCATGCACCTGCTCCACGGCATCTGGTCGGCGGGCATGACCCTGGGCCTGAACACCAGCCTCGACGCCGCTGAGCGCCTGCGTCTCGCCGCGATCCTGGTGGCCGTGGTCGTGGTGGTCGGCTTCGCGCTGCCCCCGGTGGCGATCCTCCTCGGGTTGATCCCATGACAACGGGGCTGATGAGCACCATGGTGACCAGGACCACGCAGACCGAGGCCGTGCCTCACCGGACCGAACAGACCAGGACGGAGCAGACCCGATGACCCTGATCGAGGGCCTTTACACCGAGGGCGCGCCGATTGCCGACACGGCAGCACCCGACGGACCGATCGCCGAGAAGTGGACCAAGCACCAGTTCGACAACCAGCTGGTCAACCCGGCCAACCGCCGCAAGCTCGACGTGATCATCGTGGGCACGGGGCTGGCCGGCGCGTCCGCCGGGGCCACGCTCGGTGAGGCCGGCTACAACGTCAAGTCCTTCTGCTATCAGGACAGCCCCCGTCGCGCGCACTCGATTGCCGCCCAGGGTGGCATCAATGCGGCCAAGAACTACAAGGGTGACGGCGACTCGATCTACCGGCTCTTCTACGACACCGTCAAGGGCGGCGACTACCGCTCCCGCGAGACCAACGTCTACCGGCTGGCCGAGGTCAGCGCGGACATCATCGACCAGTGCGTCGCCCAGGGGGTGCCCTTCGCGCGGGAGTACGGCGGCCTGTTGGACAACCGTTCCTTCGGTGGCGTGCAGGTCTCCCGCACCTTCTACGCCCGCGGGCAGACCGGTCAGCAGCTGTTGATCGGCGCCTATCAGGCACTGGAGCGCCAGATCGGCGCCGGCACCGTGAAGATGTATGCCCGGCACGAGATGCTGGAGCTCATCGTCGTGGACGGCAAGGCCCGCGGCATCATCGCCCGCGACATGGTCACCGGGGAGATCGAGACCCACCTGGCCGACGCCGTCGTCCTGGCCTCCGGTGGCTACGGCAACGTCTACTTCCTCTCGACCAACGCCATGGGCTGCAATGTCACCGCCAACTGGCGGGCGCACCGCAAGGGCGCCTACTTCGCCAACCCGTGCTACACGCAGATCCACCCGACCTGCATCCCGGTCTCCGGCGACCACCAGTCCAAGCTGACCCTGATGTCGGAGTCCCTGCGCAATGACGGCCGCATCTGGGTGCCCAAGCGACGTGAGGACTGCGAGAAGGACCCGCGCGAGATTCCCGAGGAGGACCGCGACTACTACCTGGAGCGGATCTACCCGGCCTTCGGCAACCTGGTGCCCCGGGACATCGCTTCCCGTCAGGCCAAGAACATGTGCGACGAGGGCCGCGGCGTGGGCCCCAAGGTCGGTGACTTCCGGCGCGGTGTCTACCTCGACTTCAAGGACGCCATCGGGCGTCTCGGCGAGGACGCGGTGCGGGCCAAGTACGGCAACCTCTTCGACATGTACAAGCAGATCACCGGTGAGGACCCCTATCAGGTGCCGATGCGCATCTACCCGGCGGTCCACTACACGATGGGCGGGCTCTGGGTCGACTACGACCTGCAGGCCACCATCCCGGGCCTGTTCGTCACGGGCGAGGCCAACTTCTCCGACCACGGCGCCAACCGTCTCGGTGCCTCCGCGCTGATGCAGGGCCTGGCAGACGGCTACTTCGTCCTGCCCAACACGATCCGCAACTATCTCGCGGACGGCCCCTACGAGCCGATCGACGTCACCCACCCCGCCGTCGTCGAGGCCCAGGACGCGGTCGAGTCCCGCGTCACCGAGCTGCTCGGCATCAACGGTGAGCGCTCGGTCGACTCCTTCCACAAGGAGCTCGGGCACATCATGTGGGAGTACTGCGGCATGGAGCGCTCCGAGGAGGGTCTGCGCAAGGCCATCGACCTGATCCGGTCGCTGCGCGAGGAGTTCTGGCGCAACGTGCGGGTCCTGGGCGCGGCAGACACGCTCAACCAGTCGCTGGAGAAAGCCGGCCGGGTGGCCGACTTCCTCGAGCTGGGCGAGCTGATGTGCATCGACGCGCTGCACCGTCGCGAGTCCTGCGGCGGACACTTCCGTGCCGAGAGCCAGACCGAGGACGGCGAGGCACTGCGCCACGATGACGAGTTCCTCTATGTCGGCGCCTGGGAGTGGGGCGGCGACGACGGCAACCCGATCCTGCACAAGGAAACCCTCGAGTACGAGTTCATCGAGCTGAAGCAACGGAGTTACAAGTGAAGCTAACCCTGAAGATCTGGCGGCAGAACGGCCCGGACGACAAGGGCGGCGCGGTCACCTATCCGATCGACGGCGTGTCCGAGGACATGTCCTTCCTTGAGATGCTCGACGTGCTCAACGAGGAGCTGATCGCCAAGGGCGAGGAGCCGGTCGCCTTTGACAGCGACTGCCGTGAGGGCATCTGCGGCATGTGCGGCGTGATGATCAACGGCGAGGCGCACGGCCCCGAGCGGGTCGCCACCTGCCAGCTGCACATGCGGTCCTTCCGCGACGGCGACGAGATCGTCATCGAGCCCTGGCGCGCGGATGCGTTCCCGGTCATCAAGGACCTGTGTGTCGACCGCGGCTCATTCGACCGGATCATCCAGGCCGGTGGCTACATCTCGGCCAACACCGGCTCGGCCCCGGACGCCCACGCCACACCGGTGCCGAAGAACGACGCCGACCGCGCGTTCATGGCCGCCGAGTGCATCGGCTGTGGCGCCTGCGTCGCAGCCTGTCCGAACGGCTCGGCCAGCCTGTTCCTGGGTGCCAAGATCACCCACCTCGGCGAGTTCCCGCAGGGCCAGCCCGAGCGGGACGCGCGGGTCATGTCGATGACCGCCCAGCACGACCACGAGGGTTTCGGCGGGTGCACCAACCTGGGTGAGTGCTCCCGCGCCTGCCCCAAGGGCATCCCGCTCAACGTCATCTCGCAGATGAACGGCGACCTGCTCCGCTCCCTGCGGCACCAGTCCTAACCATTTTTGGGGAGGTTTTGTCCGCGCCCCGACAATTTTCAGAGGGGTTTTGTCCGTCCCCCGCGCATTTTTGGGGAGGTTTTGTCGGTGTCCTCGCGCACCGCGGAGACGGACCTCAGCCGGGGCTCGTCGCCGCCGAGGCTGCCAACCTCGTGAAAGGGATCGCCGGTGAGCCAGGATCAATCGCGCGATAACCGGGCGGCTCTCGTCCTCGCGGCCACCCCCATCGGGGACTCTCGCGACGCCTCACCACGACTCCGGGATGAGCTGGCCGATGCTGACGTCATCGCCGCCGAGGACACCCGGCGGTTCCGGCGCCTGACTGAACGGTTGGGTGTGACCATCGGCGGTGACGTGGTGAGCTATCACGAGCACAACGAGGCGTCACGGACTCCGGACCTGGTCGCGCGGATCGCCGCCGGTGAACGGGTCCTGCTGGTCACCGATGCCGGGATGCCGTCGGTCTCCGATCCGGGATATCGGCTGGTGGGCGCCTGCGTGGCGGCTGACCTGCCCGTCACCTGCGTCCCCGGCCCCTCCGCCGTCCTGATGGCGCTGGCGGTCAGCGGCCTGCCGGTCGACCGGTTCTGCTTCGAGGGCTTCCTGCCGCGCAGGACCGGGGAGCGGGAGCGTGCCCTGGCCCCCTTGGCCACCGAGCAGCGCACGATGGTCTTCTTCGAGGCACCGCACCGCTTGGCAGCGACGCTCACCTCGATGGCGACAGTTCTCGGTCAGGACCGTCCGGCAGCCGTATGCCGGGAGCTCACCAAGACCTACGAGGAAGTCCGTCGCGCGGGGCTGGCCGAGCTGGCCTCCTGGGCCGCCGACGGCGTCAGAGGTGAGATCACCATCGTCGTGGCGGGAGCCGACCTGGGCGCCGGGCCAGCGCTGGGGGTCGAGGACGTGATGCCGCAGATCCTGGCGCGGGTGGCCGCGGGCGAACGCCTCAAGGACGTGTGCCGCGACGTCGCGGGGGCGACCGGGCTGTCGACCAAGACGCTCTATGACGCTGCGGTCACCGCGCGGCGTTGACGGCCACCGGGCCGTCTGGAGGGAGAACCCGGGTCAGCCGTAGTAGGCGGTGACGGCTGCTTCCCGCTCGCGGGTGCGTTGCCGGGCCTTGCGCCACAGGACGATCCCGCCCCACAGCATCAGGATCAGCAGGACGAAGACGATGATCGGGAAGAAGATCGCCACGATGCTCAGGCCCACCGAGGCGGTGTCCTCAGCCGTCGAGACCAGTGGTGCGCCGATCCCCATCGTGCTGGCGTTGACCACCGGGCGGGTGACTGCCTTGCCGGTGTGGACCAGACCTGCCGTCACGATGCCGAGGACGACGCCGATCCACGGGTTGTCCGCCATGAAGGAGGACCCCTGCTCGAAGTCCTCTGCGGCCTGCGTGGCAGCGAAGATCAGACCGCCGGAGGCAGGGCGGATGAAGGTGCCGACGGCGTCGTTGATGTGATCGACCACCGGGATCTTGTCGAAGACCACCTCTCCGAGGAGCAGGACGGCGGCCCCGCCGATGGCCCACTCGGACTCGATCCAGGCGAACTGCTCGGGCAGAGTGATGACGTCGGAAAACCGGGCCATCAAGGCCACGATCAGGAACGGGATATAGGCGTTGAGGCCCGCAGCTGCGGACAGTCCGGCGCCAGTAAGTGCAGCGAGCATGGAGAGCCTCGCCCCCTTCGTGTGTTCGGCGTGCCCCGGTGGGGCCCGTCTGGTCAGTCAACCACGACGAGCCTGTGACGTGTTCCCGATTCGCCCAGTTCCGTGGAGTCGCGTGATCTGCGCCACGGCTCGTGCAAGAACTCCACCGGTCGGCACACAGTCAGGTTGGACCCGCACGGAGGCCGCCTCCGTGCGGGTCTACCAGTGCCGTCCAACTAGACTCGCACGCCATGAGCCATGTCCTGTCCTCCGTCGCCTGGCCGTATGCCAACGGCCCACGCCACATCGGTCACGTCGCCGGTTTCGGCGTTCCCTCCGACGTCTTCAGCAGGTACATGCGGATGGCCGGTCACGACGTGCTGATGGTGTCCGGCTCCGACGAGCACGGCACACCGATCCTGGTGCAGGCGGACAAGGCAGGGATGAGCCCGCAGGAGTTCATCGACGTCAACCACCGGCTCATCGCTGAGGACCTCGTGGCCCTCGGTGTGTCCTACGACCTCTACACCCGCACGACCACTGCCAACCACGACCAGGTCGTGCAGCAGATGTTCCTGGCCTGCCACGCCAACGGCTACATGGTGGAGCAGTCGCAGCGGGTCGCGATCAGCCCGTCGACCGGACGCACCCTGCCGGACCGGTTCATCGAGGGCACCTGCCCGATCTGCGGCTACGGCGAGGCCCGGGGCGATCAGTGTGACAACTGTGGCAACCAGCTTGACCCGACAGACCTCATTGATCCGCGCTCCAAGATCAACGGCGAGGCGCCGGAGTTCACCGAGACCCAGCACTTCTTCCTGGACCTGCCCGCGCTCGCGGAAGCGCTGGGGGAGTGGCTGGACGGACGCGAGGCCAGCGGCCTGTGGCGACCCAACGTCATCCGGTTCTCCAAGAACATCCTGGAGGAGATCCGCCCGCGCGCCATGACGCGGGACATCGACTGGGGCATCACCGTCCCGCTCGACGGCTGGCGGGAGCACCCGACCAAGAAGTTGTATGTCTGGTTCGACGCGGTGATCGGCTACCTGTCTGCATCCGTGGAGTGGGCTCGCCGCACCGGGGACCCGCAGGCCTGGCGCAAGTGGTGGAACGTGAGCGCGGACGGCTCCGCCCCGCTGGCCTACTACTTCATGGGCAAGGACAACATCACCTTCCACTCCCAGATCTGGCCCGCAGAGATGCTCGCCCACAACGGTCAGGGCTCCCGCGGTGGCGAGGTGGGTCCCTACGGCGAGCTGACGCTGCCCACGGAGGTGGTCTCCAGCGAGTTCCTCACGATGGAGGGACGGCAGTTCTCGACCTCGCGCAGCGTGGTGATCTATGTCCGCGACGTCCTGGAGCGTTATCAGCCGGACGCCTTGCGCTACTTCCTGTCCGCCGCTGCCCCGGAGACCGCCGACTCCGACTTCTCCTGGCCGGAGTTCGTCAAGCGCACCAACAACGAGTTGGTGGCCGGCTGGGGCAACCTGGTGAACCGCACGGCCTCGATGATCGCCAAGAACTTCGGCGAGATCCCGGCCGCCGGGCAGTTCGAGGACGTCGACCAGGCTCTGCTGCAGCAGGTCGCTGACGGCTTCGACACCGTCGGGGCCCTCATCGGTGCCCACCGGCAGAAGGCCGGGCTGGCCGAGGCGATGCGCCTGGTCGGCGAGGCCAACGCCTATGTCTCGACCACCGAGCCGTTCAAGCTCAAGGGTGAGGACCAGCGCGAGCGCCTCGGCACCGTCCTGCACGTCCTCGCGCAGGTCGTGGTGGACCTCAACACGATCCTGTCCCCCTATCTGCCGCACTCCTCGAGCGCCGTGCACCAGGCCTTTGGGGGCGAGGGCGTCTTCCAGCCGATGCCAAAGATCCAGGAGGTCGCCGACCTGGACGATGCCGCACGGCCTGACTACCCGGTCATCACCGGTAACTACACCACGGGTCCGCGCTGGGAGCACCGACCCGTGCACGTGGGCGCCCCCGTGGCCAAGCCCACGCCGATCTTCACCAAGCTCGACCCGGGCACCGCTGGTGAGGAGCGGCGCCGCCTCGGGCTGCCCGAGGAATGACGGACTCCCGGCGGGATCAGCCACCGCCCGCACCCGAGCCGCTGCCGATCCCCGTGGTGGACAACCACTGCCACCTGGACATCGGCCGGGACGGTCCGGCGGCGGCGCTCGCGGACCAGATTTCCGCTGCCACACGGGTGGGTGTTGACCGACTCGTGCAGATCGGGTGTGACCTGGACAGCGCCCGCTGGACGGTCGGCATACTCGATGAGCACCCTGCTCTCCTGGGAGGCGTGGCCATCCACCCCAACGAGGCGCCGGGGCACCACGCGCAGGGGGAGCTCGACGAGGCCCTCACCGAGATCGAGTCGCTGGCGGCGCACCCGCGGGTGCGGGTGATCGGTGAGAGCGGCCTAGACTACTACCGCACCGGTCCAGAGGGCGTTGATGCCCAGCACGAGTCCTTCCGGGCGCACATCGAGATCGCCCGACGGACCGGCCTCGCGCTGCAGATCCACGACCGGGACGCGCACGAGGACGTGCTGCGCATCCTGGCCGAGCAGGACTCGCCGGAGCGCGTCGTGCTGCACTGCTTCTCCGGGGACATGGACATGGCCCGGGAGTGTGTGCGGCGTGGCTACTATCTGTCCTTCGCGGGCACCGTCACCTTCAAGAACGCCCGGAGCCTCCGGGACGCCCTCGCCGTGACCCCGCTGGACCATCTGCTCGTGGAGACCGACGCCCCCTATCTGACGCCCAGCCCGCACCGCGGACAGATCAATGCGCCCTATCTGATCCCGCACACCGTGCGCGCCATGGCGGAGACGCTCAACGTCGCGGTGCCCACGCTCTGCGAGGCGTTGTCGGCCAACTCCGAGCAGGTCTACGGACCCTGGTAGGTCTTGCCTGGTCGGCACGGCTGCCGACGCCGGCGCTCTCTCGCGCGTGTGCTCTCCGGCGTGGGTGCTCCTCCGCGTTGTGCCAGGCACTGGCGGGGTCTGCACACCGTGAACGCCTGACACACCGTGAGCGCGTGACGGGTGGGGCGGTGCGGGGCACGGCACGCACGCAAGACGCCCCCGGCGCAGTGCCAGGGGCGTCGTGCCGTTCCGCCAGCCGTGCTGGCTTCCGAACAGGCGAGGGTCAGGTCAGGCCTGGGGCGTGATCAGGCCAGCAGTCTTGGTGCGAGCGCCCTCAAAGCGCTCCTGCACGTCCGCCCAGTTGGCGATGTTCCACCAGGCCTTGACGTAGTCGGCCTTGACGTTCTTGTACTGCAGGTAGAAGGCGTGCTCCCACATGTCCAGCATCAGCAGCGGCACCAGGCCGGCGGACAGGTTGCCCTGGTGGTCATAGAGCTGGCAGAGGATCAGCTTCTCGCCGAGGGTGTCCCAGGCCAGGATCGACCAGCCGGAGCCCTGGATGCCCAGTGCGTTGGCGGTGAAGTGCGCGCGGAAGGCGTCGAAGCTGCCGAAGGTGTCGTCGATCGCGGAAGCGAGCTCGCCGACCGGCTTGTCGCCACCGTCCGGGGACATGTTCGGCCAGAAGACCGTGTGGTTGACGTGGCCGGCCAGGTTGAACGCGAGGTTCTTGGACAGCATGTTGACGGAGTCGAAGGAGTCCTTGTCGCGGGCCTCTGCCAACTTCTCCAGCGCCGTGTTGGCGCCCGTGACATAGGCGTTGTGGTGCTTGGAGTGGTGCAGCTCCATGATCTCGCCCGAGATGTGCGGTGCGAGGGCGCCATAGTCGTACGGAAGGTCGGGAAGTGCATAGTCAGCCACAGCAAACAACTCCTCTGTTATCGATGTCCACAGGCTTCGAGCCTGTCCTACCTGCAACATAGTTGCAACCGTGGAACATTCCACGGGCGGGTCCGCGGGCACCTGTCCGGGCCAGTACGCTGACCGATCATGGAGCAGCCCCAGGACGAGACGCTGGCGCAGGCCGTCCTGCTGGGGCCTGCGGAGATCCGTGACCTGGCCGCCCGGCTGGGGGTGCGCCCCACCAAGTCCTGGGGCCAGAACTTCGTCATCGACGCCAACACCGTCCGCAAGATCGTCCGGCAGGCAGGGGTGGGCCCACAGGACGTGGTGGTCGAGGTCGGGCCCGGTCTCGGCTCCCTGACCCTGGCGCTGCTGCACACCGTGGACCGGGTCACCGCGATCGAGATCGACCCTGCCCTGGCTGCCCAGCTCCCGCAGACGGTGGCCGAGATGGCGCCGCAGCACGCAGAGCGCCTCACGGTGCTCCAGCAGGACGCCCTGCGGGTCACCGAGCTGCCGGACCCGCAGCCGACCGCGCTGGTGGCCAACCTGCCCTACAACGTGGCGGTGCCCGTGGTGCTCCATCTCCTGGAGTCGCTGCCGACCCTGGAGAAGGTCCTGGTCATGGTCCAGCTGGAGGTCGCGGAGCGGCTCGCGGCCGGGCCGGGGGGTCGGGTCTACGGCGTGCCCAGCGTCAAGGCCTCCTGGTATGCCGAGGTCTCACCTGCGGGTCGGATCGGGCGCAACGTCTTCTGGCCAGCACCCAACGTGGACTCCGGACTGGTGCGCATGGTGCGCCGCGATCCGCCGGTCACCACTGCCGACCGGCGCGAGGTCTTTGCCGTGATCGACGCCGCCTTCGCCCAGCGTCGCAAGACCCTCCGCGCGGCTCTGGCCGGGTGGGCCGGGTCACCGGTCCTGGCCGAGGAGGCACTGCGCAGGGCAGGGGTGGACCCGCAGGCCCGGGGAGAGCGGCTGACGATCGAGCAGTTCGCCGCGATCGCAGAGGCACGCCGGGACAGCGGTGCTTCGAGCGTTCACGCATAGGGTGACGGCATGAGTCAGGCGGTCGAGTCCCGGGGCGTCAGCGTCCGCGTGCCCGGGAAGATCAATCTGGAGCTGGTGGTCGGCCCGCTCCGGGATGACGGATATCACGAGCTGGCCACGGTGTTTCACGCCGTCGGCATCTATGACCACATCACGGTGACTCCTGCCGATCGCTGGTCGGTCCAGGTCACCGGGCCCACGGCTGCCGGTGTCCCGACCGGTCCGGGCAACCTGGCGCTCAAGGCCGCCAAGGCGCTGGCCAGGCGTTATGGCATCGAGGGGGCCGTGGCGCTGAGCATCGAGAAGAACATCCCGGTGTCCGGCGGCATGGCCGGGGGATCGGCCGATGCCGCAGGGGCGCTGGTCGCCTGTGAGTCCCTCTGGGGTCTGCAGCTCTCCCGAGACGAGCTGGAGCCGCTCGCCGCCACACTCGGCTCCGACGTGCCCTTCCTGCTCCACGGTGGGACCGCCGTCGGGTCCGGACGCGGTGAGCGACTTGCCCCGGTGTTGTCCCGCGGCGAGCTGCAGTGGGTGCTGTGGGTCAGCAACGACTCCGGGTTGTCCACTCCCGCGGTGTATGCCGAGTGCGACCGGTTGCGCGAGGCCGCCGGCGAGCAGGTGGTCGAGCCGACCCCATCCGGGGACCTGATCGGCGCCCTGCGCACCATGGACACCGAGGCTGTCGGCGCCACGCTGCGCAACGACCTGCAGGGGGCCGCCTGCTCGCTCTATCCGGTCCTCGACGAGGTCCTGGAGGCCGGCCTGACCCTGGGCGCCCACGGGGCGGTCGTCTCCGGGTCCGGCCCCACGGTGGCCTTCCTGGTCAGCACCCAGGCCGCCGCGATCGACCTGTCCGTCGGACTCGCAGCCCGCGGGCCGGCCGGGGACATCCGTCGCACGACCGGCCCGGTTGCCGGCGCCCAGGTGGTGCAGCACGTCGGGCCCACCGGCCCACAGAACTTCACCGGCTGACCCGTGGCCAATCTCATCGCCACCGATCGGGTGCGTCTCGTGGCCGGCACCCAGGTCCTGCTCGACGATGTCTCCCTGGGGGTGCTCGACGGCGAGCGGATCGGGGTCCTGGGCCGCAACGGCGGCGGCAAGACCTCCCTGCTGCGGGTGCTGGAGGGATCCCGGGAGGTGGACGGGGGACGCGTCCTGCGCCCGGCCGGGGTCAGCGTCGGCATGCTCGCCCAGGCCGACGTGCTCGACCCCGACCACACCGTGCGCCAGGTCGTCCTCGGTGACCGGGCCGAGCACGAGTGGGCTGGAGACCCCCGCGTCCGCGAGATCCTGACCGGTCTGCTGGGCGATCTGGAGGCCAGCGCGCTGGGTGGTCTGGACTCGCTGGTGGGCGCGAAGTCCGGTGGTGAACTGCGCCGGTTGGCCCTGGCCGCCCTGCTGGTCCGCGACCCGGACCTGCTGCTGCTCGATGAGCCCACCAACCACCTGGACGTGGAGGGGGTCGCCTGGCTGGCGGCATACCTCGCGCAGCGCCGTCCCCGTCCCGGCAGCGGCCTGCTCTGTGTCACCCACGACCGATGGTTCCTGGACGCGGTGGCCACGCGCACCTGGGAGGTCACCGACGGTCAGGTGCACAGCTATGACGGGGGATACGCGGCCTACGTGCTGGCCCGTGCCGAACGCGCCCGGGTCGCCGCGGTCACCGAGGAGCGGCGCTCCAACCTGTTGCGCAAGGAGCTCGCCTGGCTGCAGCGCGGAGCACCCGCCCGCACCAGCAAGCCCCGTTTCCGGATCGACGCGGCCGAGGCGCTCATCGCCGGCGAGCCGCCACCGCGGGACACCGTCGAGCTGGTCCGGTTTGCCACCACCAGGCTCGGCAAGGACGTCTTTGACCTGGTCGACGCCACCGTCCGGCTCGGTGATCGCGTGCTGCTGGACGATGTGACCTGGCGGATCGGGCCGGGGGACCGGTTCGGGATCGTGGGCGTCAACGGCGCGGGCAAGTCGACCCTGCTGCGCGCGCTGATGGGTCAGATCCCGCTCGAGTCCGGCACGCTCAAGACCGGCAAGACGGTGCGAATCGCTGCCCTGAGCCAGGACCTGCGTGAGCTCGAGGAGGTGGCTGGACGCACGGTGATCGACGCGATCACCGAGGTCCGCTCGTTCACGATCCTCGGAGGCAAGGAGATCTCCGCGAGCCAGCTGGCAACTCGCCTGGGCTTCACCGGCGGGCGGCAGCAGTCGCGGGTCGCTGACCTCTCCGGCGGGGAGCGGCGCCGGCTGCAGTTCCTGCGCCTGCTGATGGACGAGCCCAACGTCCTGCTCCTGGACGAGCCGACCAACGACCTCGACATCGACACGCTGACCTCGATGGAGGACGTGCTCGACGGGTGGGCCGGCACGCTGCTGGTGGTCTCCCACGACCGCTACCTGCTGGAGCGTATGACGGACCGCCAGGTCGCGCTGCTCGGCGACGGTGCGCTCCGCGACCTGCCCGGTGGGGTGGAGCAGTATCTGCAGCTGCGCGGGGAGCTGCTGGCCCGGTCGCAGACCCCTTCTCGTGCTGGTGGAGCCCGGGGAGCAGTCCCGGGCGTGGCCCGGACGGGCGCGACGGCAGCAGGCTCGGCGGGGGGTGGCTCGGCTGCTGGAGGTGCGCCGGCGGGTCCGAGCGCGGCCGAGACCCGGGAGGCCCGCAAGACCATTGCCCGCGTCGAGAAGGCGCTGGCCAGGCTGGAGGAGCGCGAGGCCCGGATGCACGAGCAGATGGTCGCCAGCGCCACCGACGCCGGGGCCATGATGCGCCTGACCACTGAGCTCGACGAGCTGCACGCCGAGCGAGAGGCCCTCGAGCTGGAGTGGTTGGAGGCAGCTGACCTCGTCGGCTGAGGACTCGGCGGTCAGGCGGTTTCCGGCTCGACCTCGGCGTCCAGGAGCGGGCGCTCCAGGGAGTTCTCCGCCCGCCGTGAGTACCAGGCCGTCCAGCCGATCATCACGATCGACAGCGTGGGTGTGGCCACGCGCAGCACGGTTGCGGCGGTCTCCACCGGCATGCTCAGCGCGACCGAGACGTGGGCCACGGCCGCCAGCAGGTAGGTCGCCGCCCACACCACCGTGAGGCGTCGGTAGAGCCAGCGGAACGGCGAGCTGCCGTGCCACAACTCCTCCCACTCCCGGCGTCCCGCCTCACCGGGGGCGACAAAACGTCGGGTCAGCCAGAAGAGCAGAGGGCGGCCTGCGACAAGACTGCCGGCGGCTACGAGCCCGAAGAGGGCGAGGCCGGCTGATCCCTTGAGCAGCAGGACCCTGCCGTCCCCCGACAGGAAGCTTAGTCCCAGTGTGACCAGGAAGGACAGCACGACCAGGAGCAGCGAGGTGTCCAGGCTGCTCCGACGCAGGGTGGTCCACGCAGTCCGGGCCACCGCGACCGCGCCGGCGGTCAGGAGCGCGCCCACCGTGCCCCAGCCTGCGGCGAGGGCCAGGAAGTAGGCGGCCAGTCCCAGCCCCAGGTCCAGGACCAGTTCGACGACCAGGGCGCTGATCCACCCCGTGGCCGTGCGCGCGGGCTCCGGTGCGGTGCTGGTGTCGGCAGACGTCATCACCTGACGATCATGACATATCAACTTCGACATGTCGATATCGTCATATAGAGTGTAGGCATGGCCCTTCGGTACGCGATCCTCGGTCTCCTGCTGGACCGCCCCAGCAGCGGTTATGACCTGGCCCGGGCGTTTGCCGAGGTCATCGGTGCCTACGCCTGGGATGCCGGCCACAGCCAGATCTATCCTGAGCTTCGCCGTCTTGAGGAGGCCTCGCTCGTGGAGGTCGTCGCCCGCGGGGCGCGCGGTCGGACCACCTACCGGTGCACCGACCAGGGTCTGGCCGCGCTGCGCTCCTGGCTTATGGCGCCGCCTGCCTCGACCGGTGGGGTCAAGAACGAGCACGTCCTGCGGTTGTTCCTCCTCGCAGCCCTTGAGCGTGAGGATGCCCTGGAGATCCTTCGGCGCACGCAGGAGGGGGCCGCCGCCCAGGCCGTGCACCTGGAGGGCGAGTTCGCCGCGCTGCAGGAGCGCACCAACTCCCGCTCCGGCGGTCCGCTGGGTCTGACGACGCAGTACGGCATCCGAACCTTCCGGGCCACGGAGGAGTGGGCCCGGTGGGCGGCCGAGCAGATCGAGGGCGAGGGTGCTGCCTGGCAAACGCTCGACGTCAAGAATCTCGACGAGGACTAGTCTGGTGCGCATGGTGGACCGCGCAACTGACGAGGCGACCGACGAGGTCGATCGCATCGTGGCGGCCTGGCAGCGGGAGCGTCCAGACCTTGACGTCTCACCGCTGGAGGTGCTCTCCCGGGTCAGCCGGCTCGCCCGTTATCTCGACATCGCCCGGCGGCACGCCTTTGACCGGTGGGACCTGGTGGCCTGGGAGTTCGACGTGCTCTCGGCACTGCGGCGCTCGGGGGAGCCCTATGTGCTGTCCGCCGGTGAACTGGTGCGTCAGACCCTGGTCACCAGCGGCACGATGACGAACCGGATCGACCGGCTAGTCTCGCGCGGCATGGTTGCCCGGGCGCACTCGGCCAGTGACCGTCGCACGGTGCTGATCACCCTGACGGTGGCCGGTCGCGAGGCGGTCGACGGGGCCCTGGCGGACCTGGTGGAGGACGAGCGCGGCCTGCTGGCGAGCCTGTCCGCGCAGGAGCGCTCCTCCCTGGCGGGCCTGTTGCGTGACCTGGTGGTCCGTTTCGAGAGGACTGACTGAGCCGGGGGAGGGAGTCCCGACTACCTGCCCTTGGGGTGGATGAGTCGCAGGCTCGGCTTGGACTCCAGCCCGGACAGCCCGTTCCAGGCCAGGTTCACCACGTGCGCGGCCACGTCCTCCTTCTTGATCCTGCGGGAATCCAGCCACCACCCGCCGGGCGTGGCGACCATGCCGACCAGCATCTGTGCATAGAGCGGGGCCATCTTGGGGTCCAGCTTCTGCCGCTTGAACATGTCCGCCAGGATGTGCTCCACCTGGCTGGCGACGTCGCTGATCAGCGACGCGAACGAGCCGGTGGACTGCCCCGGCGGGCTGTCCCGCACCAGGATGCGGAAGCCGTCGGTGGAGTTCTCGATGTAGTCCAGCAGCGCCAGGGCGGCCCGCTCCAGCAGGGCCCGGGGGTGGTCCGGCTCCGAGAGGGCGTCGGTGATGGAGTTGAGCAGGGCCTGGATCTCGCGGTCGACGACCACGGCATACAGACCCTCCTTGCCCCCGAAGTGCTCGTAGATCACCGGCTTGGACACCTCGGCGTTCGCCGCGATCTCCTCGACGGTCGTGCCCTCGAAGCCCTTCTCGGCGAACAGCACCCGCCCGATCGAGATGAGTTGCTCCCGTCGCTGCGGACCGGTCATCCGATGACGGGAGGCGGGCACGGTCAACTTCGGGTCTGGACGGCTCACGGATCCCATTCTGCCCTGCGGCGGTGACGGGGCAGACCCCGCGCTGCGCGGGACCTGTCCCACGCCCCGGGAGGCGCTGCACGCCTCGGGGCAGAACTGGCCTAACCTTGTGCCGTCCGGTGCCGTGCACCGGTGTTCCCCGGTTGCTCTGCTGGTAGGGGCCGCCTGACTTTGAATCAGGATTAGCGACGAAGGTTCGATTCCTTCCCGGGGAGCCGCTCAGTGCGCAGTCAGCTGGCCCGGGCCAGGTCCGGGGGGAGGGTCACGTCCTGTCCACTGACGGCAGTCACCAGGAGTTCTTCCGCACTCTCGTCGGTCATGCCGAGAGCCTCGACGAACTCGCCCAGGAGCGGGCCGCAGGCCTTCTTGAACAGGTCCTTCTCCGCAGGGGAGAGGCCACCGTCCAGCTCCCGACGCTGCAGGTCGCGAACGACGCCGGCGGTCACCTTGAGGTCTCCGAGGAGCAGTCGCTCCTGCTGGTCCTTCATGCGGCGGGACCACTGCTTCTCAAAGGGCAGGCTGGGAGCCTGCAGGATCTCGACGATCTCCTGCAGCTGCTCGACCGACAGCGGGGCGCGGATGCCGACCTCTTCGGCCGTGTCCGCCGGCACCGACACCGTCAGGTCGCTGCGGTGCACCAACAGGCTCACGTACTCCCGCTCCACACCACCGACCGTGCGGGTGATGGTCTCCTGGACGGTGGCGGGACCGTGGTGGGGGTGGATGACGAGCTTTCCGGTGGTGAACTGCATTGACGACGACCCTTCTGAGGTGGCGATGTCGGTCCCGGTGCGACGCTCGTCACGCTGACGCGGGGCGTGGTCCCGTCGCGGGCCGACCCCTCCATTATCGCAGATCGGCTCGCCGAAGTCTCCCGGGTGAGTTCGATCACAGGTTCCGGCCTCGGATAGCCGAGCTCCGCGACCTGCAGCTGACGGATCCACGGGGCGGGGCCCGCCGTCCCTCAGGTGCGGGTAGCATCCAGACTGGGTGACCCGCAGGGCCGCCGCCAGTGTCCTGTCCCCGAGATATTTGGGAGCGACTTCCGCGTGAGCGAGAACCGCCCGGCCGCCGTCATCGTCCTTGCCGCAGGTGAGGGCACCAGGATGAAGTCCACGACCCCCAAGGTGCTGCACCCCATCGGTGGGCGCACCCTGGTCGGGCACGCCATCCATGCCGCTCGAGGCACCGAGCCGGCCCACCTGGCTGTCGTCGTGCGCCACCAGCGTGAGCTCGTGGCACCGCTGGTGAGCGAGGTCGACCCCGCCGCGCTGATCGCCGACCAGGACGAGGTCAAGGGAACCGGACGTGCGGTGGAGTGCGGGCTGGCCGTCCTGCCCCCCGACCTCGTCGGCACCGTGCTGGTGACCTATGGGGACGTGCCGCTGCTGACCACCGCGACGCTGCGCGCCCTGACCGCCGCCCACGAGGAGTCCGGCAACGCCGTCACGGTCATCACCTCCGTGCTGGATGACCCCAGTGGTTATGGCCGCGTGGTCCGCGATGCCGACGGTCAGGTCGTCAAGATCGTCGAGGAGAAGGACGCCCGGGCGGCGCGCGAGAACGGCGAGGCCGACGGTGCCGCGCTCGACATCCGCGAGATCAACTCGGGCATCTACGCCTTCGACGCGCAGGTGCTGCGCGACTCGCTGTCCCAGATCGGCACCGACAACGCCCAGGGTGAGAAATACCTCACCGACGTGCTGGGGCTGGCGCGCCAGGCCGGGCGGGCGGTCCGCGCCCATGTGGTCGAGGACCGGTGGCAGTCCGAGGGTGTCAACGACCGCGTGCAGCTGGCCACGCTGGGGAGGATCCTCAATGAGCGCATCGTCGAGGGCTGGATGCGGGCCGGCGTGACGGTCGTGGACCCGGCCACCACGTGGATTGACGCTGACGTGACCGTCGGTCAGGACACGGTGATCCGGCCGGGCACTCAGCTGCTGGGCGCCACAACGATCGGTGCGGGGGCCGTCATCGGCCCGGACACCACCCTGACGAGCGTGGAGGTCGGGGACGGTGCCACGGTTGTGCGCACCCAGGCTGAGCTCGCGATCATCGGACCCGGGGCCACGGTGGGCCCCTTCAGCTATCTGCGTCCCGGGACCGAGCTCGGCGCCCGCGGCAAGATCGGTGGCTTCGTGGAGACCAAGAATGCGGTCATCGGCGAGGGTGCCAAGGTGCCGCACCTGACGTATGCCGGCGATGCCACCATCGGCGAGGGCGCCAACATCGGCGCGGGCACGATCTTCGCCAACTACGACGGCGTCGAGAAGCACCACACCACCATCGGGCGGCACTCCTTCGTCGGCTCCAACTCCGTGCTCGTCGCCCCGGTGGACGTGGGCGACGGCGCCTACGTCGGCGCCGGCTCTGCCGTGACCAGCGACGTCGACCCCGGGCAGATCGCGGTCTCCCGGGCGCGCCAGCGCAACATCGACGGCTGGGTCGCCCGCAAGCGACCCGGCACCGGGACCGCGGAGGCCGCTGAGGCGGCGGGCGCCGGCCGGGCGCGGCCGACCGACCGCACCGACGCACCACCGAGCGGCCCGGACCAGGGCGGCACACGGCATACGGCCCACGAGTCCGAGGGGGGCCAGGCATGACCGGCATCCAGCGCACGACCCAGAAGAACATGATGATCTTCAGCGGGCGGGCACACCCCAGCCTGGCCGAGGAGGTGACTACCATCCTGGGCACCGACCTGGTGCCGACCGACGCCTACTCCTTCGCCAACAGCGAGATCTATGTCCGCTTCAACGAGTCGGTCCGCGGCTGCGACGCCTTCGTGATCCAGAGTCACACCGCGCCGGTCAACGAGTGGATCATGGAGCACCTGATCATGGTCGACGCGCTCAAGCGCGCGTCGGCCAAGCGGATCACGGTGGTGCTGCCCTTCTACGGCTACGCCCGCCAGGACAAGAAGCACCGCGGACGGGAGCCGATCTCCGCCCGGCTCATGGCCGACCTGTTCAAGACGGCTGGCGCCGACCGGCTGATGGCTGTGGACCTGCACACCTCGCAGATCCAGGGCTTCTTCGACGGGCCAGTGGACCACCTGATGGCGCTGCCGATCCTGAGCTCCTACGTCAAGAAGCACTACGGCAAGGAAGAACTGGCGATCGTCTCCCCGGACGCCGGGCGCATCAAGGTCGCCGAGCAGTGGAGCCAGCGGCTCGGCGGTGCCCCGCTGGCCTTCATCCACAAGACCCGCGACATCGCCCGCCCCAACGAGAGCGTGGCCAACCGGGTGGTCGGTGAGGTCGCCGGCCGCACCTGCATCCTGGTCGACGACATGATCGACTCCGGCGGCACGATCTGCCAGGCCGCGGACGCCCTCATGAAGGACGGCGCCTCCAGCGTTGTCATCGCCGCCACGCACGCGATCTTCAGCGGTCCGGCCGTCGAGCGGTTGGCCAACTCGGTGGCGCGTGAGGTCGTCGTGACCAACACGCTGCCCCTGACGGCTGAGGCCCGCGCGCTGGACAAGATCACCGAGCTGTCGATCGCGCCGCTGATCAGCCAGGCGATCCGGGCGGTCTTCGAGGATGGCTCCGTGACCAGCATGTTCGACGGTCAGGCCTGAGCCGGTCCCGCTGAGGGCGCCGGACCATCCGAGCCGCGCGAAACCCAAGTTGGTTCCGGGTTGTGTGCTGGCCTAGACTGACCCACTGTTGCCTCGGCGAGGGACGCTGCACGAAGAAGTCGTAGCGTCCGTGAATCGACGCGGTCTGAGCCGATGAACGGCCCGGCCTGTCGTGCCGCGCCCCGCGTCGAGGCCCCATCCGATGAACACGACCTACGGAGGCCCCGACATGGCTGACTACATTTCTCTCCCGGCCGAGAAGCGCACCGAGTTCGGCAAGGGCGCAGCGCGCCGCGTGCGCCGCGCCGACAAGATCCCCGCTGTCCTCTACGAGCACGGCAACCCCCCGCTGCACCTGACGCTGCCGGGCCACCAGACCATGATGGCGCTGAAGGCGAGCAACGCCGTGCTGACCCTGGACGTGGACGGCGAGGGGCACCTGGCCCTGGTCAAGGACGTCCAGCGCGACCCCATCAAGCGCACCATCGAGCACGTTGACCTGGTCGTCGTCCGCAAGGGCGAGAAGTTCATCGTCGACATCGCGGTCCACGTCGAGGGCGAGGCCGCCCCGGAGACCGTGGTGACCACGGACCTCACCGCGCTGTCCGTCGAGACCGAGGCGACCAACATCCCCGATTCCTTCACCGTGTCCGTCGAGGGCCTGGCGGCAGGGACTCAGATCCTGGCCGGCGCCGTCGAGCTGCCGGAGGGCGTCACCCTGGTCACCGACCCCGAGGCGCTGCTCGTCAACGTCACCCAGGCGATCTCCGAGGAGGCCCTGGAGGCCGAGCTCGCCGAGGCTGAGGCCGAGGCTGGCATCGAGCACGAGGAGGCCGACGACGCCGAGGCCGCCGAGGGCGGTGCGGACGCTGCCGAGGGCTCCGACGAGGAGAAGTCCGAGGACGCCTGACCGGCGCACCTGCCGGACCACACGGCATACGATCGGGGTCGCCTCGGACCAGTTGTCCGAGGCGGCCCCGCCGTCATTCTTGGAGGAGTTATGGACCCCTGGTTGGTGGTCGGGCTCGGCAATCCCGGGCCGAAGTATGCCGGCAACCGGCACAACATCGGGGCGATGGTCCTGGCTGACCTGGCGCAGCAGGTCGGAGTCTCGGCCAGGCAGCACAAGGCTCGCGCCTGGGTCAGTGAGATCCGCCTCGGGACCCTCGCCGGGGGAGCGCCGGGGCCGCGCGCCATCCTCGCCCAGCCGATGACCTACATGAACGTCTCCGGCGGGCCGGTGGCCGCGCTGGTCTCGTTCTACAAGGTGCCACTGGAGCAGATCATCGTCGTGCACGACGAGCTGGACATCGACTTCGGTGCGATCAAGCTCAAGCGTGGCGGCGGGGAGGGGGGTCACAACGGCCTGCGCTCCATCAGCCAGTCGCTCGGCACCAAGGACTATCTGCGGGTGCGTCTCGGCATCGGGCGGCCGCCGGGTCGTCAGGACCCGGCCGCCTATGTCCTGTCCGACTTCCCGGCCCGGGACAAGGTCGAGGTCGAGCTCCTCATCGGCGACGGCGTCGACGCGGTCACCGAGCTGGTGCACACCGGCCTGGAGGCCACCCAGGGCCGTTTCCACAGCCGCTGAGGCTCGACCGGCGACGCCTCCCCGGTGACCTAAAAGCGACCTCCGCGAGAGCTGCGGGAGGAGCGTGAGGACCGACGCGAGGAACTGCGTGACCGACTGCTGCGCGACCTGCTTCTCGACCGGTTGCGCGACCGGCTGCGCGAGCTGGAGGACGAGCCCGACCACGAGCTGCCCCACCCACTCGACGACGACTCCTGGGCGCTGGCTCGCACGCTGCTGATCGAGTTCATCGCGCTCGACGCTCGGTTGGCCGCCTCCCGCAGGATCGGGTGGGCCTGGCCCGGATCAGTGTCGATGAGGGCCTCACCCTGGGCGAGCAGGGACTGTGCCTCTGAGGCCCGCGACAGGGCGGTGTTGTTGGCGTGGGCCCGGTTGCTGCTGAGCTCGGCCCGCATGGCGTCGACCGTGGCGCGGCTGCGGGCGAGCTGGTCCGTGGCGGCCTTGACCTCCTTGAGGCGGCGCTCCTCTGCCTCGCGATAGGTCCCGAGCGCACCGTCCAAGGCCCGCTCGATGTCACCGAGGTCCTGAGCCAGCTCCACCGGGTCCTCACCCGGGTCGCCGACCCGGGCCAGCGCGGTCCTGGCATCCTGGGCCGGCTGCGTGACGGCCGGGTCCTGGGGTGCGAGCCGAGCGGCGTCGGCGACGTCCCGGGAGAGCGACGCCGCAGCGGTGGACAGCAGCTCGCTCCACTGGGCCTGGAGAGCGTCGAGGTCACCGAGCAGGTCAGCCCGCCCGGTCAGGCCGGACAGCGCCTCCTCGGCGGCCTTCAGCGGCATGACGGCGTCCTCGGGCTCACCGGCAGCCACGCGCTCGCGCGCCTGCTCCAGCGCCTGCTGACCCTGGGCGTGCAGACCCTGGCACTCGTGAGAGACCACCCCGATGCGCTCGCGCTGACCGGTCGGCAGGTCCGCCCGCGCCTCGGCGAGCGCGACACCGTCCTGGGCCCGCAGAGACACCGCGGCGAACGCGGCCACTAGCTCTTCGATCCGCTGCGGCGCGCGATCCGCGAGCGCCCGCAACTCGTTGAAGGCGGTGGCGTGCTCGTCGAGGCGGGCGCCGGCGCGGGTCACCAACTGCTCGAGACTGCGATACCTGTCCACCATGCTGGCGTAGTCCGTCTCGGGGTCCTGCTGCCCGATCGTCTCGCGGAGCCGATATGCCTCGAGGGACTCCTGCCGCGACGCGGTCAGGGCCTCACGGAAGGGCGTGGTGAGGTCGGGGGAGAACTCTGCCTCGGCATACTGCAACTCACCCTCGGCGGCGGTGAGCGCGCTGTCCAGGGCGACGAGCAGGCCACCGATGCGCTGGGAGCTCTGCTCCAGACTCTCTTGCTGCTCCTCTCGTGCCTTGCGGGCGCGGGACCACTTGCGTCCACGGTGCAGGCCATAGCCGGCCAGGGCCACGCCACCGACGCCCGCCACGCCATACCAACCGGTGGAGGGCGCGGTGGCAGCCTCCAGATAGCCCTCGGCCGCCCCGATCGCGGCCCCGTCCCAGTCGTTGGCCCGCAGCTCCGGCTCGATGAAGTCGGCGGCGACGTCGTCGAGCTGACCATCGGACAGCCCACTGTCGTGGGAGATGCTGTCACCCCAGGAGCGGTCCTGCGTGGCGACCGCGACCAGCAGGTCCTTGTCCCCCAGCCCGGACAGCTCGGCGGTCTGATCGGCCCACTCGGGCCCGCTGAGCCCGCTGAAATCGTCCACATAGACCACGAAGAGCTGCAGCCCGGTCCCGTCGAACAGCCGGTCCTGGGCGGCGCGCACCGCCGCCTCGTCCTGGATCACGGCGGACTGGTCGACCAGCTCATCAGGCAGGGTGAATGGCTCGACCGCGTATGCCGGGGCACTGGTCAGCAGCCAGCCCACCGTGAGCGTGCCCAGCAGGGCGGTCACACGCGCGGCCGCAGTCGTCACGTGCCGTGAGAGTTGCATGGGTGGTCCTTCCCGCAGAGATGTCGTGCTCCCCCGATGCTGCGGGCCCGTCGGAGATCCTCCGACGGGCCCGCGCACGGTGTGGCCAGGCGCTGCCCGGCCGGGTGGGGATCAGCTCGTGATCGCTCAGCCCTGGTTCTTCAGCGCCGCGAGGCGAGCCTCGATCTCGGCGTCATGGCCGTGGTCCTCGAGCTGGTCGAACTGGTCCTCGAGAGTGGTGGCGTGGGCCTCGGCCCGGCCGGCCACGAGAGCCTCCTCGCGCCGGATCTTGTCCTCGAAACGTCCCAGGTCGCTGGTCGGGTCCATCACGTCGATGGAGCGCATGGCCTCGTTGACCTTGCTCTGGGCCTCGACCGAGCGGGCGCGTGCCACGAGGGTGCCGCGCTTGGACTTCAGCTCCTCGAGCTTGGCCTTCATGCTGACCAAGCCCTCCTTGAGCTTGTCGACCGTCACGTTCTGCTGCTCGATGGCCGGTCGTGCGGCGCTGGCCTCGCTCTCGTGCTGGATCTGGCGACCCAGGGCGACCTTGGCGAGGTTGTCGAACTTGTCGGCACCGGCCGCGTCGCCACCGCCACGCAGTTCCTCCGCTTTGCGGGATGCGGCGCCGGCCTTGCGGCCCCACTCCTGCGCCGCCTCCTCGTCGCTGCGCAGGTCCGCCTCTGCCATCCGCACGTTGGCGATGGTCTGGGCGACGGCCTCCTCGGCCTCGGAGATCGAGTTGGTGTAGTCGCGCACCAACTGGTCGAGCATCTTCTCCGGGTCCTCTGCGCGGTCCAGGATGGAGTTGATGTTGGCCTTGGCGAGCTGGCTGATCCGGCCCAGGATGGTTTGCTTCTGAGTCATGGTCCTAATGTCCTTTCGTAGGGACCGTCGTGGTGCAGGTCGTAGTGCCGTTGTGCGTCTGATGGGTCCGTCGGACAGGGTGTCATTCTCTCGTTGAACTGACGGCCGACGCTCTCAGTTGGTTCCCTCCGCTCAGTGTGGATGTGTCAGAAGCGACCTCCCACCGAGGTCGAACCGCCTCCGCCGCCCCCGCCGAAGCCGCCGCCCCCGCCGAAACCTCCGCCACCGAAGCCGCCACCACCGCCGAAACCTCCGCCGCCCCCACCCCAACTGCCGCCCCAGCCGCCGCTGTGCCGGTTGCCGCTGCCAGCCAGGATGCCGCCAAGGATCACCGAGAGAGGGTCGATGCCACCGCCGCGGCGGGTGCCGCCACTGGCGGGGCCGTCCCACCGGTCGACGTCCTGCTGCGCCTCGCTGAGGGCCTGCTCACCGAGCTGCTCGGCCCGGGTCAGCAGGTTGGCAGCCTCGCTCGGGTTGTCCGAGGCCAGGCGCTGCGCCTCGTCGAAGAGTCGCAGGGCCTCAGAGATCCGGGTCCGCGCACCGCTGTTGACCGCCCCGCGACGGGTGGCGATGGTCTCGTCGATGCTGCGCAGGCGGGCTCCCACGCGGGTCACCCGGGCGCTGAAGTCCTCACGGACCTTGGTGCGCTGGCTCTCAGCATCGCGCAACGGGTCCAGCAGGGTGTCCAGGTCGTGCTCGGTCGCGTCCAGGTCGGCCAGTGCCGCCAGCGGGTCGCCGGCGGTGTCGGCGCTCTGCCCCTTCACGATCGCCTGACGCGCCCGCTCCACCACCGGCTGGATCACCGAGTCGCGGGGGGCCAGACGCTGAGCGTCCTGGATGTCGGAGGTCAGCGAGGCAATGGCCTTGGCCAGCACCTCCTTGGCGTTGGCCAAGTCGTTGTCGGCGCTGCCGATCGCGTCGAGCAGCCGGACCGCCTGGCCCAGTGACTCCTCCGCTGCCCGAGCGGCTGCCACCGCGGAGGGGCGGTCGTTGCCGGACACGGACTCCCGGCCGGCGTCGACGAAGCCCCGGGCGCTGTCGAGGAGCCGCTCGGCCTGGGTGTAGTGGCCGCGAACGGTCGTCAGGGCCGCTGCGGGATAGCGCGCGGCCAGCCCCTCAACCTGCTGGCGAGCCACCGGCAGTCGGTCGGTCACCTCCTGGGCCCGCCCGGACAGGTCCTCCAGGAACTGCGGCACGGTGTCTTGCAGGGAGCGCATCTCGGCGAACTCCGAGGCGTGGGCGTCCAGGCTGGCCTGGGCGGAGGAGCACAGCTCGATGATCTGGGAGAGCATGTTGCGCTCGACCGGCTCCGCCTCCCGGTTGGAGTCGTCGAGCAGCTGGCGGATCTTGAAGGCCTCCTGGGAGCGGGCTCGCGCGTCGGTCAGCACCGTACGGAACTGCTCGGTGCGCTGCTGGCCGAACTGCGCCTCGGCGAAGCTCAGCTCCTCCTCTGCGCTGCGCAGCGCGTTGTCCAGCCCCACCAGGGCGCTGGCGGCCTGTCGCTGCAGCTCCTGGGTGGGCACCTGTGAGATCTGACTGGGCTCGGCCGGCAGCTGCCCGGCCCGGTCCCGGCTCTGCCGGGCGCTCTTGTTGCCCATCGCCGAGATGACCCTGGACCCGGCGATTGCCACGACCGGGACGGCAAAGAACCACGGGAAGGCGTTGCCGAAGCCGCTGCCCGATCCCTGGTGCGACGGTGGGACCCCCACGTCTCCGCGGTCGTCGGTTCCGACCCCGCTGTCGACCTCGGTGTTGACCCCGTCGGGCAGCACCTCGGCCAGCCCCTCAGTCGCGCCCAGGACGGCTCCGGTCCAGTCGTCGTCGCCGAGGGCCGGCTCCACATAGTTGCTGGCGACCTCGTTGAGAGAGCCCGCGGAGACGAGGTCGCTGCCGGTCAGTCCGTAGGCACGCTGCTCCACCGCCACGGACAGCAGGACGTCGTCACCACCGAAGCCGTTGAGGTTGTAGGTGTTATCGGACCAGTCGGAGCCGCTGGGTCGGTCGAACTCATCGACGAAGACGACAAACAGCTGCAACCCGGTGTCGTCGCGCAGCTCCTGGATCGCCGAGGTCAGCTCGTCCTCGCTGCCGGAGAGGGCGCCGACCGGGTCGGTGATCTGCTCCTGCAGCTCCAGGGGCTCCTCCTCGGCCAGCGCGACCTGTGCGGTGAGCGAGAGCGGCACGGCGAGGGCAGCCCCGACGAACAGCGTGGCAACCCATGGTCTGGGCGTGCGGCGGCTCTGCTCTGGTGTCTGGGTCACGGTGTGATCTTCCTGTCAATGACCCGTTGGTGCAACCGCCCCCGGATCGAATCGTGGTGCTGTCGTTCCTCGCCTTTAGACTGTCAGAGACCCCGACGAGTTCCTCGCTCGGGCCTTTTGTGCTGTCCAGTTGCGTGTGTGCCGGCTGGTCAGTGTGTTGTCTGAGTATGCCGAGAGGACCCTTGTGAGTCTCACCCCAGTGCGCGCGGCCCTGGTCAGCGACCCCGGAGCTGCGGCGGTCCTGACCGCCGCAGCGGACCGTGAGGCGCTCGTCGACGTTGCGGTCGCAGCCGGTGCCCGCCCGGCCCTGGTGGCCTCCCTGGCAGGCAGTGCCCCGCTGCTGGCGGTGACCGCCACCGGCCGGGAGGCCGACGACCTGGCCGCGGCGCTGGGTGAGTTCCTCCCCGCCGAGGACGTTGTGACCTTTCCGAGCTGGGAGACCCTGCCGCACGAGCGGCTCAGCCCCCGCAGCGACACCGTGGGCCAGCGTCTGGCGGTCCTGCGACGGTTGACGCACCCGCAGCCCGACGAGCCGGAACACGGTCCGGCGCGGGTGATCGTGGCCTCGGCACGGGCGATGCTGCAGCCCTTCGTCGCCGGGCTCGGGGATCTGGTGCCGGTCCAGCTGCGGGCGGGGGAGACCCACGACTTCGAGGAGACCATCGCGGCGCTCGCGGCGGCCGCCTACGTGCGCACCGACCTGGTCGAGCGCCGCGGTGAGTTCTCGGTGCGCGGCGGCATCCTCGACATCTTCCCGCCGACCGAGGAACACCCGTTGCGCGTGGAGTTCTGGGGCGACACGGTGGAGGAGATCCGTTGGTTCAAGGTCGCTGACCAGCGCTCCCTGGAGATCGCGGACGGTGGCCTGTGGGCTCCGCCGTGCCGGGAGCTGCTGCTCACGGACGAGGTGCGCGCCCGGGCCGCCGACCTGGCCGAGCAGCTGCCCGGGGTCGGGGACCTGCTGGGCAAGCTCGCCGAGGGGATCGCGGTCGAGGGCATGGAGTCGCTGGCGCCCGTGCTGGTCGATGCGATGGAGACCCTGCTCGATGTGCTCCCGGAGCGCACCAACGTCGTCCTCTTCGACCCGGAGCGGATCCGCACCCGCGCGCACGACCTGGTGCAGACCAGCGAGGAGTTCCTGGGGGCCAGCTGGGCGGCGGCCGCAGGTGGCGCCACCGGGTCATCCGGTCCGGTCGACCTGCAGGAGGTGCTCGGCGGGGCGTCCTACTGGTCGCTGGGTGACATGCGGGCACGCGCGCTCGAGCTGGATCACAGCTGGTGGACCTTCACAGCCTTCGTCGGTGACGAGGAGCTCGCGGAGTTCACCGAGGACAGCGATGACGACGTCGCCCGCACGATCACGGTCGACTCCAGCCCGGTCGAGGCGTTCCGCAGCGACACCGAGGCGATCGTGGCGGCGCTGCGCGGCTGGCTCGCCGACGGCCAGCGGGTCGTCGTCTCGCTGGAGGGCCCCGGCCTGGCGCGCCGGGTCAGCGAGGTGCTCGCCGAGAGTGACATCCCGCACCGGCTCAGCTCCCCGCTGGGGGCGTTGGACCCCGACATCGTGCAGGTCACCACGGGCACCGTCGGGCGGGGGTTCGCGCTGCCTGGTGCCAAGCTGGTGCTGGTCGGCGAGGCCGACCTGACCGGCCAGGTCAGCACCGTGGGCACGACCAGGGACATGCGGCGGATGCCGTCGCGCCGGCGGGCGCAGGTCGACCCGTTGCAGCTGCGGCCCGGTGACTTCGTGGTGCACGAGCAGCACGGCGTCGGCCGGTTTGTGGAGATGGCGCAGCGGCAGGTGCAGGGGGCCGTGCGCGAATACCTCGTGCTGGAATACGCCTCGGCCAAGCGAGGTCAGCCGGCCGACCGGTTGTACGTCCCCACCGACCAGCTCGACCAGATCACGAAGTATGTCGGCGGCGAGGCGCCGTCGCTGAACCGCCTGGGCGGTGCCGACTGGCAGAAGACGAAGTCGCGCGCCAAGAAACACGTCAAGCAGATCGCTGCCGAGCTGATCCGCCTCTACAGCGCGCGGATGGCGACGCAGGGCTATGCGTTTGGTCCGGACACTCCGTGGCAGCGCGAGCTCGAGGACGCCTTCGCCTTCGTGGAGACCACCGACCAGCTCTCCAGCATCGAGGAGGTCAAGGCCGACATGGAAAAGCCCGTCCCGATGGACCGGCTGATCTCCGGTGACGTGGGCTACGGCAAGACGGAGATCGCGGTGCGGGCCGCCTTCAAGGCGATCCAGGACGGCAAGCAGGTCGCGATCCTGGTGCCGACCACGCTGCTGGTGCAGCAACACTTCGAGACGTTCACCGAGCGCTATGCACAATATCCGGTGGTCGTGCGGGCCCTGTCGCGCTTCCAGTCGGACAAGGAGGCCAAGGAGGTCATCAAGGGCCTGGCCGAGGGCAGCGTCGACCTGGTGATTGGCACGCACCGCATCCTCTCGACCGGGGTGACCTTCAAGGACCTCGGACTGGTCGTGATCGACGAGGAGCAGCGCTTCGGCGTCGAGCACAAGGAGCAGCTCAAGGCGCTGCGCACCAACGTCGACGTGCTCGCGATGTCGGCCACCCCGATCCCGCGGACCCTGGAGATGGCGGTCACCGGCATCCGGGAGATGTCCACGCTGGCCACCCCACCCGAGGAGCGGCACCCGGTGCTGACGTTCGTCGGAGGCTATGACGAGCGGCAGATCGCTGCGGCGATCCGGCGAGAACTGCTCCGTGATGGGCAGGTCTTCTTCCTGCACAACAAGGTCCGCTCGATCGACAAGGTCGCCAGCCGCATCCGCGAGCTGGTCCCGGAGGCGCGGGTGGCGACGGCCCACGGTCAGATGGGCGAGCACCAGCTGGAGAAGGTGGTGCTCGACTTCTGGGAGGGCAACTTCGACGTGATGGTGTGCACCACGATCGTGGAGACCGGGCTGGACATCTCCAACGCCAACACCCTCATCGTCGACCGGGCCGACCAGTTCGGCCTCTCCCAGCTGCACCAGCTGCGGGGGCGGGTGGGCCGTGGCCGGGAGCGGGCCTACGCCTACTTCACCTATCCACCCGAGAAGCCGCTGACCGAGACCGCGGTGGAGCGGCTGCAGACCATCGCCACGAACACCGACCTCGGCTCCGGCATGGCGGTGGCGATGAAGGACCTGGAGATCCGCGGCGCGGGCAACCTGCTCGGTGGCGAGCAGTCCGGCCACATCGCCGGCGTCGGGTTCGACCTCTATGTCCGGCTCGTCAGCGATGCCGTCGCCGGCTTCAAGGGTGAGCTGGACGAGTCACCGGCCGAGATCAAGATCGAGCTGCCGGTCGACGCGCACCTGCCGCACGAATACATCCCCGGTGAGCGGTTGCGGCTGGAGGCCTACACCAAGCTGGCCAAGGTCACGGACGAGGACGAGCTTGCCGAGATCGAGGCCGAGCTGGTCGACCGCTATGGCACGCCTCCGGAGCCGGTGCAGAACCTCCTGGAGGTCGCACGGCTGCGGACCCTGGCCCGTAAGGCAGGCGTCAGTGACATCTCCGTGCAGGGGCAGAGCATCCGCTTCGGTCCGGTGGAGCTGCGCGAGAGCCAGCAGCTGCGGCTCAACCGGCTGTTCCCCGGCACGATCATCAAGGCCGCGACCCGGACCGTCCTGGTGCCGGCGCCCAAGACCGCCCGGGTGGGCGGAAAGGTGGTGCGGGACAAGGCAATTCTTGATTGGGCAAGCGTGCTGATCCGGCAGGTCATGCTGGACGACCTGACGGCCGTGGGGGCCTCAGGCAGCGTGACACGATGAGCCAATGAGTGTCGGACTGGAACGTCAGATCGAGCTGATCCGGGTCCAGGCGCAGGCCTGCGAGCAGCTCGGCTCGCCCCTGTATGCCGTGCTGCTCGACCGGCTCGCCGGCGACGTGGCGGCGGGGGGTGTGGGCGCCCGGATCCTGGCTGGTCACGAGGAGGATCCCGGGCCGTCCGCGCTGGCGCTGCGCCTGATGGCCGCGGTCCACCGGCTGGTGCTGACCGGGCGAGCGCCAGCGCTGGCGGCGCACTATCCCAGCACCGGTGGTGACGGGGACGCCGCAGCGGCGTGGCCGGCCTTCCGGGAGGTCCTCGAGGACCACACGGAGGAGGTGCGGGCCGGGCTCGCGTCCCCGCCGCAGACCAACGAGGTCGGGCGCTCGGCAGCGCTATGGGGCGGGTTGCTGCGGATCCTCGCGGCGAGCGACCGTCCTGACCTGCCGGTCCGGCTGGTTGAGATCGGTGCCTCCGGCGGCCTCAACCTGTTGGCTGACCAGTTCACCTACCGGGCAACGGACGGTGGTGACTGGCGGGGTGGCGACTCGCAGGGAGGCGCGTCGCAGAGTCGTGACGTGCGCGCTGGTCACGGGACCGGGGTGGTGCTGGACCCGGCCTGGGAGACCCGGCCCCCCGGCATACCGGAGTTGGTGGAGGTGGTCGACCGGCTTGGGTGCGACCTCTCACCGATCGCGGCCGACACCGAGGAGGGCGCGTTGTCCCTGCTCAGCTGTGTCTGGCCGGACCAGACGCACCGGCTCGAGCGACTGCGCGGGGCACTGGGGTTGGCACGCAGGCATCCCGTGGAGGTCGTGCGGAGTGGCGGGGGAGACTTCCTCGACGGGGTGGAGCTGGTGGACGGACAGCACACGGTGGTGTGGCACTCGGTGATGTGGCAGTACGTCCCGGTCGAGGAGCGGCAGCGGATGCTGGACCGGCTGCAGGAGCTCGGTGCCGGTGCCGCGAGTGTCCGTCCACTGACGCACCTGGCCTTCGAGCCACGGCGTCTGCAGCCCGGCGGCCCGCACCGGTTTGTGGTCGCGGCCACGACGTGGCCCGGTGGTGGGGAGCGACTGCTGGGGGAGGCGCCGCCCCACGGTGTGCCGGTGAGGTGGGGTGCCCCCCAGCAGACGGAGACTGCCTGACCGAGGCTCACCGCGCCAGGACCCTTCGGCATGTGTCAGGCACTGGCGGGGTCAGGACCCCGTCAGTGCCCGACAGACTGTTGCGCCGCGCCGAGAGATGGGACGCTGGGCGGCATGACGGCACAGGACCGGGTGACACCGTATGACGCGACCCACGCTGAGGGACTGGAGGACTGGCGCTATCTGCTGGGGGCGCTAGTGGCACGATTCGACACGCCCAGCCCGGCGGCGGGCGCCGCCCTGGCAGTCGCGATCGCCGAGGTGGGCGACCGGATGCATCACCATCCCGAGGTGGACCTGCGTGCTGATCACCTCGTGGTGCGGACCCGCACCGAGGCGGCCGACGGGATCACTCAGCAGGACCTCGACCTGGCCCACGCGGTCAGTGACCTGGCGAGCAGTGGGGACGCCGCGGCCCGGCCCTTGGCGGTGTCATCGCTCGAGCTGGCCATCGACACGGTGGATGCCTCGGCGATCCGGCCGTTCTGGGTCGCGGTGCTCGGCCTGCAGTCGGATGCCCGTGGGGATCTGCGCGACCCCGACGGTCATCTGCCCAGCATCTGGTTCCAGGACATGGACCCGCCGCGGACGGACCGCAACCGGATCCACCTCGACATCACCGTGCCGCACGATGTTGCCGAGCAGCGGGTGGCGGCAGCCCTCGCCGCCGGCGGACGCCTGGTCGCCGACGATCGCGCCCCGGCGTGGTGGATCCTGGCCGATGCCGAGGGCAACGAGATCTGCGTGTGCACCTGGCAGGCGCGGTCCACGAGTGGCGAACCCGGCTCGCGCTGACCGAGCCGTGTTGCGCTGAAGCCTGAGCCCGCCTGGGGGTGTGCGAAGGATCCATCCAGGTGCACGTCAGGGGGTTGGGGCGTGCACCGAGGCGTTAGCTCGCGTGGCTCTCGATCGCGGCGCCGACCCGTGGGAGGGCGCTGATGACGTTGTCCTTGGCCTTGCCGCGCAACGAGCCATAGACCTTCTTGACGACCTTGTTGGAGGTGCTGCCGACCTGGCGGTCGGTGACCGCCAGCAGGGCCTCCGCAGCCTCGACCTGGCGGTCGACCAGCGTGTCGGCGAAGGGGCGCTCGCCCGTGCTCTGCCAGAAGGGGTCCAGTGCCTCCGCAAACCCGGGGAGCAGCCGGTTGACCGCCTTGCCGACGAACCCGTCGGAGATCTTGGTGATCGCGCCGTAGCCGGTCTTGATGACCCTGCCGCCGATGCCCGACTTGTCGGCCACCTCGGCGTCGACGACACCCACGAGTGTCTCGACAACGGCAGGGCGACGGGCCGGGTCGAGCAGGGTCTGCGACAGGGAACTCATGCGCCCAGTCTCACACCCGCAGCCATAGTGCGAGGAGGGGTGTCTGAGTCACTGGATGACTCAGACACCCCTCTGGCTCAGATGTCTGAGTCACTGGATGACTCAGACACCCCTCTGGCTCAGATGTCTGAGTCACTGGATGACTCAGACACCCCTCAGGCTCAGATGCCGGTCCCGACGCTCGCTCGGTCACCGCTGGTCACGACACCTGCTCACGACACCGTGCTCACGACGCCGCTGCTACGACACCGTGCTCACATGGGGTGATGGCTCAGGTGGTCCAGGCCTGCCAGAGTGCGGCGTACTCCCCGCCGAGGGCGACGAGCTCGTCGTGACTGCCGAGCTCGGCGATCCGGCCGTCGATCACCACGGCGATGCGGTCCGCATCGTGCGCCGTGTGCAGCCGGTGCGCGATCGCCACCACGGTCCGCTCGGACAGCAGGGCGTTCATCGAGCCCTCGAGGTTGCGCGCGGTGCGGGGGTCGATCAGCGAGGTGGCCTCATCGAGCACGATCGTGTGCGGGTCGGCCAGGATCAGCCGCGCGAGCGCGACCTGCTGGGCCTGACCCGGTGTCAGGTCCTGCGCGCCGGAGCCGATCCGTGCGTCCAGCCCCTCGGGCATCCGCGACACCCAGTCCCAGGCCCCGACGGCACGCAGGGCACGCTCGACCGCGACGTCGTCGGCGCCCTCGCGGGCCAGGACGATGTTGTCGCGCACGGTCCCGATGAAGACGTGGTGCTCCTGGGTGACCAGGGCGACCTCGCGGCGCAGGTGGTCCAGGGGCAGCGAGGTCAGCTCGACCCCGCCGACCGTCACCGAACCGGTCCGCGGGCCGTGGATGCCCGCGAGCAACCGGCCCAGCGTCGACTTGCCGGACCCACTCGGACCGACGATCGCGAGCCGCTCACCCGGGGCGAGAGACAGGTCGATGCCATGCAGCACGTCGTGGCCCGCGCGGTAGGCATAGCGCAGGTCCGCCCCCACCAGGGTGGAGTCGCGCGGCTGCTCCGAGCCCTCCTCCCGATCAGCCGGCACAGTCGCGATGCCGAGCAGGCGGGTCGTCGAGGCGATGCCGACCTGCACGTTGTCGATGGTGTGCACCAGCATGTCGAAGGGACCCCACAGCGCCTCGGTGTAGAGCACCGCCGTGGTGATCTGGCCGATCGTGGCCCAGTCCTGGGAGTAAGCGAGTGCGCCGACAGTCAGCACCAGGACCCGCGGCAGGCTGAAGGCGAGGTCCATCACCAGGAACAGCAGGTTGCGCAGCGTCAGACCATAACGCTCGGCCTGGGCCGACA